>JAISLU010000110.1 GCA_031277095.1 Synergistaceae bacterium | reverse complement strand
ATCCGCAAAAAGATGCGAAAAGTGTGGATCGAGACGGAATTCTGCCGAAGTTTCAGGGGATAGTGTCACACGACCACGAGGCAAAATTTTACGGTTTTGGCACAGGAGACGCGACTTGGGGAGCACATCTGTTGCGTGAGCTGAAAGGGTTGTGCGAAATGTACAAGTGCGCGTGGGCTGGGGAATTTGCGGTATTTTGCGGTATTTTTGAAGGCAATGAACGACCAAAAGAACGCTGATGTAGAGCGTGGCATCTCCGAATGCGACGCTGAGCTTTTGCGTACCTATTCCGCCCAATACGACGCGTTTATCTATTTTACACCCCTCCCCCACTGTACTGTAATCCCGTCCTTTATATCGATGCGGGCGCATTGGATGTTACGCATTCGATGTTACAATGATCATGTTTCGATGGGGTTTGAATATTAGGATGATTTGTAACCGTTTATGAGGATCTTGGCCTAAAGTGATTTTGATTCGGACGATTTTGATTGGGAGAAACGCGGATGAAATTTCTGACCGATTTTTTGCAGCGGCTGAAGTTGGGCGTACACCGTCCTGCTGAAGTGGCGGAAAACGAAAAAACGGAGTCCTCTGAGAGTTCGAAAGGCGCCGAGGTACCGGAGGACGCTTCGGCGCGGCCGAAACGACGGACAAAACTCAAAATCATTGTGGGTGTCTGGGCCGCCGTAGGCGTTGTTCTGCTGGGGTTTGTCCTGTGGCGGGTTTTGTTTGCGAAGCCTGTGACGACGGCTCAAACCCAGGTCCGCGACGCTGAACTGCCGCCCCTTTCCGCCGCGGAGAAGGAACTCTTTCTGGCCATCAGAAACGACGACGTGGACGCCGTGCGTCGATGCCTGAGTTTGGGCGCCACCCTCAACGCCAGGGACGTCACGGGGGTCACCCCCGTCAGAGTCGCCATAGCCTTGAACAGGACGGAGGTGGTTCGCGCGTTGCTGGATGGGGGATACGAGGATTTCGAGGACGCCAGTGCGTCGCTGATATACGCCATCGTCCAAAACAGGCCGGAAATCACCCGCGAGTTCCTGAAGCCCGCGGTCAAAAAAGGAACGGCGGGCGAAATCGTCAATCGCGTCGACAAAAACGGGTATACTCCTTTGATGTACGCCATCGACCGGAACCACGTGGCGGTCGCGAGGGAGCTGCTGAATGGGGGAGCCGACGTCAACGAACCCGGCAAAGAAGGGTATACTCCTTTGATGATGGCCGCGACTGTGGGCAAGGCGGATATGGTCGCGGTGCTTTTGAAGGCGGGGGCCGACCTGAACGCCGTCTCCCGGAAAGGGGAAACGGCCATGAGCATCGCCCGAAGAAGGAACAAACAGGTCGTCGTCTCTCTTCTCCAGGACGCGGGCAGCTTGCCTCTGCAAAAAAAAGAGATGCTTTGATTATTTTAGAGATGCCTTGATTTTAGAGATGCCTTTAACGCCAGTGTTTTGTTTTTTGTCAAGGGAGCCATGCTCCCGGGGATGGATGTCTATTATTTTGATGTCTGTTATTTTTATTAAGGAGTGGGTCGAAAGGTGAGCAACAGAACGCCGATTCTGAAGCTAGGGAAACATCAACCACGCTATCCTTTGATACAGGGAGGTATGGGCGTGGGAATTTCCGGTCCCAGACTCGCCGGAAACGTGGCGCGGCGGGGCGCAGTGGGGACTGTCGCAAGTGTGGGACTCAGCCATAACTCGCCCCATTTTGTCCTGGAAAAAAGGAATTATTTCGAATCCAACGAGATCGTCATAAAGGAAGTTTTACAGCAAGCGAGGGAAATAGCCGGTCCCGACGGGATCTTGGCGGTGAACTGCATGGTGGCTTTGACCGACTACGACACGGAAGTGCGGGCGGCCGCGGAGGGCGGCGCCAACATCATCATCTCGGGGGCGGGACTGCCTTTGCGCCTGCCCGAGTACACGAAAGATTTTCCCGACGTGGCGCTGGTGCCTATCGTGAGTTCGGCCAAGGCGGCCAGCCTGATCACCCGCCGCTGGGAACGGCAGTACGGCCGCAGCCCCGACGGCTTTGTGGTGGAGGCTCCGGCCACGGCAGGCGGGCACCTGGGGGCAACGACCATGGAACAGGTCTACGACCCCGCCCTCTCCATCGAGGTGGCTCTGCCGGCCACGGTGCGTTTCGTTGCCGAGGAAATGAAATCCGACGTTCCCGTGATCGCGGCGGGCGGCGTGTGGAACCGCGGGGACATGGAGCGCATGTTCCAGATGGGCGCGAAGGGCGTGCAGATGGGTACGCGTTTCGCCTGCACGGAGGAGGGAGACGCCTCCGACCGCTTCAAGCAGGCCTACATCGACGCAAAAGAAGAAGACGTCGTCCTGATCCACAGCCCGGCCGGGCTTCCGGGGCGAGCCATTAAAAATCCCTTCGTGGCGAAATATTTGAACGGAGAGGTCGACAGCATGCCCTGCTTCGCCAACTGCCTGACCCACTGCCGCTACCGAAAAACCCGCGAGACGTTTTGTATCGCCATGGCCTTGGTGGACGCCTTCAACGGAAACTGGGAGCGGGGGCTTTTTTTCTGCGGTTCCAACGTCGTCAAGGTCGATAAAGTGGAGAAAGTGGGGGAAATCATCGACGAACTCTTTCCCGAGTCCATGTAGCCCGACCTTTTTTACATTTTTTGCATTTGCATATCATGAATCTTGGAGATGATAGGACATGAGCTGTACCATCGAGTACCACCGTTTGATCGACGTCACGAAGGGGATACTGGAAAAGTTCGGTTACTCACCCAAAGCCGCGGAGATCACGGCAAAGGTACTGGTCGAAGCGGACGCTCGGGGCGTGCCCTCCCACGGGACGGCGCGGCTGGATTTTTATTGGCATGGCGTTCAAGGCGGGTTCGCCGTCCCGTCCGCCGAGCCGCAGATTGTGAAAGAGACCCCCGTCTCGTTGCTGGTGGACGGTAACAACGGGATAGGACCCTATATAACGGATTTTGCGGTGAGCCGGATGCTGGACAAAGCCAAAATCAGCGGAGTCGCTTTCTGCGCCGTCAGGGACTCGAACCACTACGGCATGGCCGGCCTTTGGGCGGAGCGCGCCGCGGAGGAGGACATGGTGGGCATGGCCTTTACCAACACGCGAACCTGTGCCATACCCACCTTCGGACGAGAGCGGATCTTCGGAACCAACCCCATCGCGGTGGCCATTCCTGAGATTTCCGGCCGCAGCTTCATGATCGACATGGCGACCACCACCGTGGCTCACGGCAAAGTGGAGGTTTACGACCGAAGGAAAAAAACCATGCCCGAGGGCTGGGTCGTGGACGAAGAGGGCCACGGCATGACGGACGCGACGGCCTTCGAGAAACTTTTCTGGGAAAACCCGCGGTACGGCGGGCATCTTTTTCTCGGGGGCGAGGGCGAGGAGTCCGGCGGGCACAAAGGCTACGGGCTGGGGCTTTTGGTGGAACTCCTGTGCGCCGGCCTGTCCCTGGGAAAATGGAGCCTTCACACCTTCCAGAAGGGGTCGGGGGGCATCTCCCATTTCTTCGGAGCTTTCCGGCTGGATCTTTTCGCCGAAGCCGAGCAGGTCAAGGCCCATATCGGAAAGATTTTGCAGGAGGTCCGGGAGAGCGGCAAGGCCGAGGGCCACGACAGAATCTACATCGCCGGCGAGAAAGAGGCGGAAAAGCGCGAGGATTCTCTTAAAAACGGTATTTTCCTGGACGACGCCACCTGCGGGATCATCGATGGTTTCGCGCAAAAGTTCGGTGTCCCCGGGCTGTAGCCAATGTGTAACCAATGGACGAATCTCTCAAGGCGAAATTGCTGCTGAACGCCTGCAAAGCGCCTTTAAGCGCGTGGGAGACCCTGCAAAAAAGCGGCGCGCCGGATGCCCTCTGGACGGAGGGAAAACCCCTGTGGGAAAAACTGGGAATCCGGGCGTCCTCCTGTACCCGCCTTGAGGAGCTTCTGGAGGTGCGAGACTGGGCCCTGAGGGAGATGGAGCGGACGGAGGTCTTTGGGGCGCGTTTCATCACCGTGGACGACGAGGACTACCCCGTCCGCTTGAAGGACCTTCCCTCGCCGCCTATCGGGATTTATGTCAAAGGGAAACTGGACACCCTGAAGCCCTGTTTGGCGGTGGTGGGCACGCGGCGCTGCAGTCACTACGGCCGCACCGTCGCCGAGGCCGTGGGGCGTTCGGCGGCGCGGGTGGGTCACCAGGTGGTCAGCGGCGGGGCCAAGGGCATCGACGGCGCGGGGCACCGGGGCTGTCTCGACGAGGGCGGCACCACCCTGGCCGTTTTTGGCACGGCGGTGGATCGCGTGTATCCCGCGGAACATCACTCCCTCTTCGTGGAGATCGCGGCGGGGAAAGGAGCCCTGATATCCGAGTACCCTATGGGCACGGGAGGCGATCCCTGGCGCTTTCCGGAGCGCAACCGCATCATAGTGGGGCTGTGTAACCGCCTTGTGGTGGTGGAGTCGGCGGAGGACGGGGGAGCCATGATCACCGCGCGTCTGGCGCTGGACCTGGGACGGGAGATATGGTGCGTTCCGGGCCGGATCACGGAAGCGATTTCGAAGGGCACGAATTCCCTCATCCGCGACGGCGCGAACCCCTTGATCGACATCGACGATTTCATCGGTAAAATATCGGGCAAATACGGGCAGTTGCTGTTGGATTTCGGAGAGCCCGCCCCCCTTTCTCTGTCCGAGAACGAGAAGCGGGTGTTGGGCCTGTTGCAGCGCAGAGGCGGACGCACACTGGACGACCTGATGAACGAAAGCGGGCTGACGTTTGTGGACATGCAGTCCTGCTTGGCGACCCTTTGCGCCTCTAGCCTGGTTTACGCCTCCGGGCCGGGACGGTACAGCGCGGGCCTCTAAACGCCGTAAACGTTCAAGCTCAGGGGGCGGAGTTCGTTCGCCCAAAAGCGGGCTCACTGGCCCCCCCGAGACCCCCTGAACGTAAACCGCTGCCAGATGGGAATCGGGGGTAGAGGGTTTGATCGGTTACTGAGCGCCAAGCCATCCGTATAAATAAGAAAACAGGATAAAAATATGATAAAGCCCGACGATACCCTGACGCTTTGGACGTTTTTGGTGGGGTGGGCGGCGATCAGCATCTGGCTCGAACAAAAATACAAATGGGCGGCGACGCTCACGGGGTGTATGATCGCGCTTCTGGGCGCTATGGCCCTGGCCAACCTGGGGGTCGTTCCCGTGGATTCCCCCGTTTACGACAGCGTTTGGGGATATGTGGTCCCCCTCGCCGTTCCCTTGCTTCTCTTCGACGCCGATATCCGCCGCATTTGGAAGGAAAGCGGCAGGACCTTCGTCGCCTTTCACTTTGCGGCGGGGGGAACCCTCTTGGGGACCTGTGTCGCGACGTTTCTCTTTTATCGGTACATTCCCGAGATGCGGGGGATTTTGGCCATGCTCTGCGGGTCTTACATCGGCGGCAGCATGAACCTGGCCGCGATGAAAGATGCCTTTGCTGTTTCTCCGGAGATGACCGGCGCCGTCATCGTGGCCGACAATTTTCTCATGGCCCTGTATTTTTTCGCCCTCATGATCGTCCCGACCCTGAACTTTTTCCGCAGGCATTACCCCATGCCCTACAAAGCAGCGGTTCCTTCCCCTGTCGCCGATAAAAAAGAAAAAAAGGAAAGATCCCTTCTGGACATTGCGGCCAGCGCCGCCGTCGCGTTTTTCATCGTGACCCTCAGCACGAAACTGGCGGACGCCGTGGGCGGTTCTATGGTTCTTCCCCGGCCGGCGCGATGGATCTTCGGGCAAAAGTACTTTCTGATCACGACCTTGACGGTTCTCGGTGCCACCCTGTTTCCGAAAATTTTCGGCGCTCTCCAGGGAGCCCGGGAAATCGGGACGTTCTTCATCCACATTTTTTTTGTGGTCATCGGGGTGCCGGCCTCGCTGTCCATGATTTTGAACAGGAGCCCCCTGCTTTTCGCCTACGCGGGCACCATCGTTCTCGTCAACATGGCGGTAACCCTGGGGCTGGGGAAATTGTTCAAATTCAGCCTGGAAGAACTCATGGTCTCCTGCAACGCCACCATCGGCGGACCGACCACGGCCGCCGCCATGGCCACGGCGAAAGGTTGGAACGGCCTCGTGGTGCCGGCTCTTTTGGTGGGAATTTGGGGTTACGTCATCGGAAATTACGCCGCCCTCCTGACCGCAAATTATCTGGGTTCTCTGCTGAACTTGCCCTGATATTTGATCTGATATTTGTCCTGATACTTGATCTAATATTTGATCTGAAACCTGCTCTGCCCCTCGCTTTTCCAGAATCACGCTTTTACCAGAATACATATCCCTTTGGATTTCCCCAAAGAGAAAATTCAAGCAAAATTTCAAGTTTGCCCTCTTTGCTATATAATATACGCAAGGATGGCTAGATTCATATATTAAAAGATTTACAATTGAAAGGTTTATAAAGGTTCATAATCGAAAGGTTCATAGTGGAAAACTGGAATTCGTGCTATGAATTTATTTGTGTGTTCGGGAAATTCCCGATGGACGAAAGCTGAGGGACGGCAGGTATGGAATACAATTTGGCTCCGTGCAAAATCGGAGGGGGTCCTTTTATTTTCGTCAGTTATGCCCACGAGGATGTGTCTGTCGTCTCCACGGTGATTGACGGGATCATTGCCAGCGGGTATAAGGTATGGTACGACAAAAATATCGACGTCAGTTCCCTTTGGTCCGACGAAATCGCAAACGCCATTCTGGCGAGCAAGGTCTTTATCGTTTTCGTCACGAAGGCTTCTATGGCTTCCCAATACGTTCGGTCGGAAGTGGAGTTCGCCCTCGGCAAAAAAGTGAAGGTGATTCCCATTTATCTGGAGGGCATGAACGTCCTGCCCCCGGGTTTGTCTTTGATATTGCACTCCACCCAGGGGCTGGAGGGAAACAACCCTCAGCTCATCACCTTCAAAATATGCAAATGGCTGGCCCAGAACTGGGAAGAAAGCGGGAAAAGTCCGTCGAGCCTGGTGCCCGTGGCCCCGGTTTCCCGAGACTTGGAGGAGAGCGGCGAAGAAGAGGGCGTAGTGCGAAACTTTTTCCACCGTAAAACCGCGAAGAAACCCGAAAAGCCCGCGTACATGGAAGAGACTCCCAGAGTTCTGGGGCACGCCAGCGGGGTCCCCACGGCTTCTTCTTTCTCTTTGAAATGGCTGCTGAGAATAGTCCTTTTCACCAATCTCACGGAACTCATTCAGATTTACCTGCAGTCGGGGTCCCAAATGTTTTTCGCCCCCGAGACGTTTATTTATTGGATCATTCCGACGGTGATCATTCGTTGGTATTTTGCCCGGCGCTTCAGCGGGCCCTACTCCCTTTTCAGCCGTGGGCGAACCCTCCTCTTTCTGCAGTCGCTGCTTTATTGGACTTTCCTCTTGGGGTGGCTGATCTGGGTGGTCCATCTCGACAGCTTCAAAATCTGGGTGGTGTGGATAGCCCAGGCCGGTGCTTGGCTGCGGATTCCCTACGTGCTGAACTACAAAGCCATTTTGGCGCTGAACCTGCCCGTGCTGCCCGAAGAGGTGCAGACCGCGGGGTTTTGGGCGGCGGCGGGAAGCAGCGGGCTGCTGTTTGTGGATATGCTGGTTGCGTTTTTCAGAAGTAAATTTTATTAGCCCAGGTACGCCATGAAGTTGTCCGATCTCTTGTCTTACGACTCTGTTGCGATCCAGTGCCACGACAACCCGGACGCCGATACCCTCGCGGCGGGCCTTGGGCTTTACTATTATTTTCAGTCCAACTTCCAATCCAACCCCGTTTCAATCAGGAAAAAGGGGAAGAAAACGCCCAAATTTTTCTACGGCGGGCCGGCCCCCATCACGAAACCGAACCTGACGGGGATGGTGGAAACGCTGGAGATTCCCGTGGAGTACCTGCCCGATTTGAAAGAATGGGACGGGCTGCTGGTCACGGTGGACTGTCAGCATGGCGCCACCAACGTCATGAAGGTGAACGCGCCCCACGTGGCCGTCATAGACCATCACATACAGGAAAGCAGCCTGCCGCAGCTGTGCGATTTGCGCCCTTCTCTGGGGAGCTGCTCCACCCTGGTCTGGGTGCTTCTGACCCAGGAGTCCTTCGCCATCGACTCGCGTTTGGCCACGGCTTTGTATTACGGGCTTTTTTGCGACACCGACAATTTCGCGGAGGTCTGTCACCCCCTGGACTACGATATGAGAGACATGCTCTACCCCGATGAAAGCATATTGCGGAAACTCAAGCATTCCAACCTTTCTTTGAACGATCTCCACATCGTCTCCACCGTCTTGAAGGAGAACTTTTACGACCCCCAGGGCCGTTTCATGATCATCTCCACTCCTCCCTGCGATCCCAACCTTTTGGGTTTCGTCAGCGACCTGGCGATGCAGGTGGACGTGGTGGACGTGGTGGTGGCTTTTTCGGCGGTGGACGACAGGATCAAATTTTCGGTGCGCACTGCCATCCGGGAGGTGAAGGCCTCGGACCTGACGATAGGGCTGGCCCACGACGTGGGATGGGGAGGCGGCCACCGGGAGAAAGCGGGCGGGCTCATATCGGGGGTGAAATACGCCGCTCGTTTCGGCGAGTGTCCCCTCACCGAATTTTTCACCCGGCGCCTCAGGGAATATCTGGGCCGCTACCAGGTCATCGACTGCATGAACCTGTCCCCCGCGGTGAACCAGAAATTGGACATCGACGCCATGAAAAATTATCGTAAACTGCCCGTGAAGCTGGGATTCGTTCCCTGCCGGGAGCTGTTCGAAAAACGGACGAAACTTCAGATCCGTATGCTCGAGGGCGACGTGGACATCACCACCAACGAGGACATGATCTTGATGATCGGCATAAAGGGCGAAGTTTATCCCATGCAGCGGGAGAAATTCGAGGAATCCTACGCCGTGGTGGACGAACCTTTCTCCCTGCCCATCTCCTATCCCCCCACGATCCTGGACCACAACGCGGGGACCCGCATTTCTCTGCCGGAATACGCCAAGGTCTGCGTGGGAGGGGGCGGCCACGTGTCGGCCATGCGGCTCAAAAGCGGCGTCAAGGTGTTCACCCGCTGGGACGCGGAAAACTACCTTCTGGGGAACGTCAACGACTGGATCGTCAAACTCTCCCCCGACGACTTGTACGTGGTCACCGCCGACGTGTTTGACGGGCTTTATATCCGGGATTTTACCGGCGAGGACATTTCTTCCGATCCTCGCTGCGTCCGCGCCGTAAAAAAAGATATTCCGGTACCGGTGACCTTCGCCAGCGAGAACGGAGTGATGGAAACGCGGGAGGGAACCGTCTCTTACCGGAAAGGCGACGCCCTGCTCAAAGGCAGCGGGGACGAAGCGTGGCCCGTGGCGCTTCAGCATTTCATGGAGGTCTACGTTCCCGCGGACGACATCGCCCCCGGGGAAAACGGGAAATACAGCAAAAAAGCCTTCCCCGTCTTTGCTTTGCAGGTCGAGGAGCCCTTTATGGTGGATCTGTCCGACGAAAGAGGGCGTCTGCAGGGAGGGGCAAAGGACTGGCTGTTGCAGTACGTCCCCAACAATCATGGCATCGTGAGTCAGGAAATTTTCAAAATGACCTACGAGATCCTTTGAAATTGCAAATTGCGACCCGCTCCTTCTCAAATCAGGCGATATAGTGAAATGAGATAAAAAGCCTAAAGTTAGAATAGCTAAAAATAAGTGAATTGCTCTATATATTTCCCTTGGGACTATGGCAGCCGTCACTCTTTCGTCTTTGTCAGCTTCTGCAAAACGAGGTTTTCGTAGCTATCCTGGGCTTCGCGGAGGCGGGACATGGCGGTGGCGAGAGACTCCAGGCGCTCCTGCAGCTCCTCTTCCGTCGCGCCGCCCTCGCTGACCTCCAGCCACTCGTCCCACTCCGACAGCACGCCTCGGGATTCTTTCAGGACCGAGCGGAGGTTCTTGCGGTCCTCCAGCAGATTTTGGGTCATCGAGATCAGCTTTCGCACCTGGGATGCGATGACCTGTTTGCCTATGTCGCTGGCCTCGAAGAGTTTTATCACCGTGTCCAGCGTGGAGGAGAACTCCCGCGCCTTGGCCAGGTGCGCCATTTCGTCGATGATGACCTGCAAACTCCCCTTCGACCGGTTCGTCATGCGGCTCAACACCAAATTCACCGGTATTTTGTGCGTCATTTATAGAGAGACCTCCTACATTGAAGCTCAGGGGGGCAGGGCTCGTTCGGCCCCTGCGGGGTCCTCACTGGCCCCCCCGAGACCCCCCAGGTTTTCAGATTCAAGGGGGCGGGGCTCGTTCACCTCTTCGGGGTTCGTTGCCCCCCGAGACCCCCCCGGGTTTTCAGATCGAGGGTTGAGCTTGTCAAGTGCATCGATGCTCAAGGGCTGGCCCCCCGGTAGCTCGCTGGATATTCTTTCTTATAGAAAAGGCCGAACCCCGAAGAGCCCGGCCTGAGTTTTGGTGCCGTTTTCTTTTTTCTTATGCCCGGATGTCCATGTGGTTGTCCAGTTGCTCTCGGAGGCTCTCGACGAACTTGATCACCTCGTCCGCGGGGATTTTGCGGAGGACGCGGCCGTCGCGGTTGTCGATTACCTGGATTTGAACTATGCCCGCGTCTTCGATGACCTCGTATTTCAGCTTACGGTCGAAGTGGGACAGCAGTTCCGCCGTTTGGTCCATCAGGGCCACAAGAATCTCGTAATCTTCCTCGTCTATCTGGGGCTCGGTGTTGCTTGCGTCGTTCACTGCCTCGACGGGTGAGGGGAAGGCCGCGTTGGGTCTGCTCTGCAGGATCTCATCGGAGAACCCGCCGGGTTGAAACCCGCTCCGGGAGTCGGGTGTGAAAAACGCGTCCGGTAGTTTGATATCCACGGTGTAACCTCACCTCGATCTAAAGCTCAGGGGGCAGGGAGGCGCCCCTTGCCCGCCCCTGAGCTTTTCGATTACTCGCCCTAGCGCAGCAGGCTCAGGACGTTTTGGGGCAGGGTGTTGGCCTGCGCCAGCATACTGGTCCCGGCCTGGAGCATGATCTGGAGCTTGGTGAAGTTCATCATTTCCTTGGCCATATCGACATCGCGGATACGGCTTTCCGCCGCCGTCAGGTTTTCCCCCGCTACGGTCAGGTTGGTGATGGTGTGTTCCAGACGGTTCTGGTACGCGCCCAGCTTCGCCCTCTGCATGGACACCTTGTCGATGGCGTTGTCGATGATGGTGATGGACCGGGCCGCCGCCTCCCGGTCGGTGACGAGAACGGCGTTCAGACCCAGTGCCTCGGAGCGCATGTCGCCGAAGCTGACACCCATATCTTCACCCTCATTGGCTCCGATCTGGAAAACCGTCGTGTTGTCCGCAAGGTGAAGGATGGTCGTGTAGGAGCCTGTCTCCTTACTGAGCGTAAAGGACTTCGTTGCGTCGTCCCACTCGGCCTTGACGTTGGCCATCGGGTCGAAGATGACATCGACGTTATCGTTGACTACACCGATCAGTTTATTGCCCGTGATCTTGACGCTGCTGGCAACAGACTTGCCGCTGTGTGCGTCCCAGACGCTGACCGTGAAGGTGTTCTCGGCGGCCGACTGGATCACGTTCAGGGAGAGCTTGTTGAGGAGCTCTTCGTCGCCGGCGAAATTGATCTTGCCGTTGTCGCCCGCAATGATAGAGCGGATGACAAACGTCCCATCCACGGCTTCGGAGGTGCCGTCTTTTTTATCGTTGACAAACGAGACAAACTGCTTGGCCGCGTCGTCGTCGGCGTTCGTAGTCAGCAGGCGTGACTGGCCCAGTTGCTTGCCGATCGCCTCGTTCAGCTTCGTGGCCATATCCTGCAGAGTGTCGGTGGCGTAGAGCGTGACGCTGGTCCGCGTGCCGTCGCCCTGGGTGATGGTGAGGGTCTGGGCGTCCTTCAGCAGGAAACGCCCCTCGGAATTCCAGAACTTGTCGAGATCTCCCAGTTTGACGTCGCCTTTGACCACCTGCCCTACATAGGCGGCCGTGAAAGATGCCAGCACATTGCCGATATTCGCATCTGTGATTCTCGTCTCGAAGTCCTTGGTCAGGCTCAAAACGATATCGCCCGTATAGACCACACCATTCTTTTCGTTGACGTAGATGATTAACCTTATGCTCCGCCGTCTTGCATGAACTTGGAGACTTTTAAAACACGCTCTGAGCTAAAATCGAATCCTACACCTTTTGGTGATTCCGTTTTCGATTCCTAAATAACTTATATTACTGCTTTTATTTTAAATTTCACACTTCCATCTCGCGGTTTTGGGGGTTCTTTGGTTCGACCGTAGGTCCCGTAGGCAAAGCGATCGACCAAACAATCGAGTACCGACCCTTCTATAAAAGTGGCGAGTTCCGTGACTTTCGGTTACAATGCCTAAGATCGAAGCGATCGAGAGGATTTTTGTATCGGGAGGCAGCACAGGCACAATGCAAGCAGACAAGATTCGTAATTTAGCTATCGTGGCACATATCGATCATGGCAAAACCACGCTTATCGACTCCATTTTCAAGACCGCGCAGACCTTCAAAGAACACTCCAAAACGGTTGAACGCGTTATGGACAGCGGGGCGCTGGAGCGGGAGCGGGGGATCACCATTCGCTCGAAACCCTGTACGGTGGAGTGGGGGGGCTATTTGATCAACATCATTGACACCCCGGGGCACGCTGACTTTTCCGGAGAGGTGGAGCGTATTCTTTCCACCGTCGACTCGGTCATCTTGATCGTCGACGCCAACGAGGGCCCCATGCCTCAAACCCGCTATGTCCTGAAACATGCCCTTTCCATCGGCATGAAGCCTATTCTCTTCATCAACAAGGTGGACCGGGAGGGGGCGAATCCTCAGGGCGCCCTCAACAGCACCTTCGATCTTTTTTTTGAACTGGGAGCCACAGACGAGCAGGCGGACTTTCCTGTGCTTTACGGTTCGGGACTCGACGGGTGGGCAGTGAAAGACCTGAAAGACTGGGAAGCTCTGCAGTCTTTGGACAGGACTCAACGGATGGCGAAAGGGAATATGGACGATCTTTTCCAGGCTATCGTCGATTACGTGCCGGCGCCCGACGTGGATCCGGACGCTCCTTTCCTCATGCAGATCAGCACCTTGGCGTGGAACGAGTACGTGGGACGCATCGGCTGCGGCAAGATCCTGCAGGGAAGTATCCGTAAAGGCGAGCCCTTTCTGCGAACCTCTACGAAATGGTTGACGGCGGACCACGCCGGTTTGGAATGGGAAACCACGGGCACGGAAAACGCGCGTGTCGCCCAATTGTGGGTTACCCGCGGCTTGGAACGCGTGGAGGTGGGGGAGGTCACGGCCGGCGATATCGTGTGGCTGACGGGCTCCAACGAGATCGACATCGGCGATACTTTTTCCTCCCCCGAACTCGAGGGAAAGCCCCTCCCTCCCTTGTCCATCGAAGAACCCACCGTCTCCATGTTTTTTCTGGTGAACTCCGGCCCCTTCGCCGGGCGCGAGGGACAGGCCGTCACCCTTCGGCAGCTCAAGGCTCGTCTGGAGCGGGAGATGCACGTCAACGTCTCGCTGCGCATGGAAGATTTAGGCCGCCCCGACGGAGTCAAGGTGTCGGGCCGCGGCGAGCTGCAGCTCGGTATCTTGATCGAAGAAATGCGCCGTGAAGGCATGGAATTTTGCGTTTCGAGGCCCGAAGTCATCACGGAAACCCGCGGCGGGCAAGTGCTGGAGCCTTATGAGCAACTGATCGTGGACGTTCCTGACGAGTACCAGGGGGTGGTTTTCGAGAAACTGGCGAAGCGGAAGGCCAAAGTGAAAAACGTGGAAAATCAAGCGCGGGGTCTTCTGCGGATCGAGTTCGAGGTTCCTACGAGAGGGCTGATCGGCTACAGGGGCGAATTTTTGACCGACACCCGGGGGCTTGGGATCATGTCCAACTGCTTTGTCGGCTACAACCTCTGGGCAGGGGACCTGACGAGCCGCAGCCGTGGGGCACTGGTCAGCCTGGACACCGGCGAGGCCACGGCCTATCAACTGGAAAACCTGCAAGAACGCGGTACTCTTTTCATCGCGCCTCTGGAATCGGTTTACAATGGAATGATCGTCGGTGAAAACAGCCGTCCCGGAGATATGCCCTGCAACCCGACGAAG
This sequence comes from Synergistaceae bacterium, assembly GCA_031277095.1. Lineage (GTDB taxonomy): Bacteria > Synergistota > Synergistia > Synergistales > Aminobacteriaceae > JAISLU01. The sequence continues at coordinate 43,741 of JAISLU010000110.1, read as the reverse complement.
AAAAAACAGCAGACGAATCATCGCTCCGCAACCAAGGAACTGACGACGAAACTGGACGTTCCCCGGCGCATGTCCCTGGAAAAAGCCATGGAGTGGATCGAGAGCGACGAACTCGTGGAGGTGACCCCCCAATCCATCCGCCTTCGGAAAGCGATTTTGGACGAACTGGAGCGCCGCAAAGCCGCCAGACGGGGCGCCTAAATAAATAAGAAATGAAGGAGCGAACAGCCATGCAAACTGCAGATAGTAAAACCATTGAAACTATAGAGGCGCAAAACAAAGCGCCGAGGGGTATCCGAGATATCCTGCCCGAGGAGTCGTGGAAATGGGCTTACGTTTTGAGCGTAACGGCGCAGACGATGGCTGATTTTGGATACTCCGAGGTTTATCTGCCTATTTTCGAGCACACCGAGCTTTTTTCCCGGGGAGTGGGGGACGCCACGGATATCGTGGAAAAAGAAATGTACACCTTCGTCGACCGGGGGGGACGGAGCGTCACCCTCCGCCCCGAGGCGACGGCGGGCATGGTCCGGGCCGCCCTGGAACACGGCCTGTGTGAACAAAACATGTCCAGCAAACTTTGGTGTTGGGGTCCCATGTTCCGCTACGAGCGCCCGCAAAAAGGGCGTTATCGACAGTTCTACCAGTTCGACGCGGAGTGCTTGGGTCTGGCCGGCCCCGTTGCCGACGTGGAAATCATCGCGCTATCCGCCGAAATTTTCCGCCGCCTGGGACTCAGGAACCTGGAGGTCGTCGCGAACTCCGTGGGATGCCCGAAGTGCCGCCCTCAGTACCGCAAGGTGCTGGTCGATTACTTTACGTCGAAGAAAAGCTCTCTGTGCGAAACCTGCCTTGGGCGCTTGGACCGCAATCCCCTGCGGGTACTGGACTGCAAGGTCCCGGAGTGCAGCGCCGTCGCCGATTCCGCGCCCGCTATCTACGAACACCTGTGCGACGAGTGCGCGGCCCACTTTGAAGAGGTCAAGGCCGGGCTGGCCCGCTTGAACTTTCCCTACAAATTGGACAAGAGGCTGGTTCGCGGACTGGATTATTACACCAAGACGGCCTACGAAATCTTGTCGGGGGAGCTGGGCGCTCAAAACGCCGTCTGCGGAGGAGGGCGCTACGACAACCTTGCGGAGTCCATCGGAGGTCCACACCTGCCCGGCGTGGGGTTCGCGGCGGGGTTCGACCGCGTCGTGCTGGTCATGGAACAGCAGGGCAATTCCTTCGGAGAAAGGCCTCGAACCGAAGTTTACGTTGCCGCCCAAGACGAAGCGGCCCGTGGCGCCGTGCAGATTTTAACGCACAAACTGCGAAGGGAGGGAATCTCCGCCGAACAGGACGCGGGAGACGCCTTGCGGGGCGCGCGCAGCTTCAAGGCGCAAATGAAAAGCGCCAACAAGATCGGCGCCGCCTGGACATGTATCGTCGGCGCCGATGAGCTGGCGAAAGGCTCCGTAACCGTGAAAAACATGACCACCGGCGAACAGAATCTCGTCGCGGAGGAAGAAGTGGCGAACTATATCCGTCGACATGAAGCTCGCCTTATATGAGGCTTGTCTTATATAAAATTGAACGATCTTATGACCTTGCGAAATATGGGCAAATATTGCGGGCCGTGATCGGTGGAAAAAGTTACGATATAAAGTGCCCCATTTGCAGGGCTGACGATCTGATAGTAAACGAAAGTTCTCTCCCGGCCGTCAAAGGCATTGACGGTTCTCGCCGTTTTCGCCCAAATGCGCCCCCTGACATTTTCTACCGTGGACCGCACGTCGCCCACTACGTCGGGCAGAGGGGCGACAGCGTACTTACTCAACATGTCGCTCGTCTTGCTGACTAATTCTTTTCTCTCAGTCAGCCGTGCGCTCAAATCGGCGAGGAGTTCCTCTGGAGATGACGGCGATACCGGTCCGCCGACGCTATCGACTCTCATATTGGCGTAACCCACTGTGCGAGCGCGGCCGTAGTCCTCAAAGAATCGGCTGCTTATGCGAAACCCCGCGCGAAGATGGGTTTTGGCGCTTTCCGGGATACCCATAAAATCGGAGTCTCGCCTCACGTCCTCAGTGTTTATGTCCCAAGTCCAGGGCACATCGACCGAAAACTTGCCGGACGCGTTACGATATTTCGACGCGAAATTCCCGTCGATAAGACAAACGATCCTGAAGAGGGAGAGTGGATTGACGAGCAAGATCAAAATGATAACGACCGTCTCCACAATCCACTTCTTTAGCGGATCGACCTTCGGCCATAGACGATTGGAAAATAATACGATGCCCCCTATCATGCCCAAAACGATCAATATCCCGAATATCTCAATGTTAGCAACAGCAGCTGTACTACCCATAGTTGGCAACTTCCTCCTTGGGTTTTCACATGTTTTTTATTCTTTTATTGTAAACGCGTTTCATGAGAGCCGCGCTCAACGCAAAAGTGAAGCATTCGGCGGCCGGAAACGACCACCAGATAGCGTCCACGTTTCCCGTCAAGGACAGCAGCCACGCCATCGGCAAAAGCAGAATGAGCTGCCGGGTCACGGCGATAAAGAGGCTTTCCAAACCGTTGCCGAGGGCCTGAAACACCGATATGAACACGATACAAAAGCCCGCGAAGGCGTAATGGATGCTGATGATCCGCAGGGCAGGTATCCCTATGGAAAGCATGTCTTCCGTCGCGTTGAACAGGGCGAGGAGCTTGTCGGGGTAAAATTGAAAGGCCGCAATGCCCAAGGACATGATTCCAACGGCGTACATCACGGCGATTTTGATTGTTTGGGTGATGCGGTCTTTTTTCTTGGCTCCGAAATTGAAGGCCAAAATGGGCACCATCCCGTTATTCACACCAAAAACCGGCATAAAGACGAAACTTTGCAGTTTGAAATAGACGCCAAACACCGCCGCCGCCGTAGCCGTGAAGGAAATTAAAATGCTGTTGATCCCATAGGTCATGACCGAACCCAGAGACGCCATCAAAATGGAGGGCAAACCTACCGCGTAGATCCTTTTTATGATGGCCCCGTTGGGCCGAAATCCTCTTCCCCAAAGTTTGATTTCGTGGTTTTTTCGCAGGTTGAAATAAAGCGCCAAAAGCGCGCCTGCGCTCTGTCCGATCACCGTGGCATAAGCCGCTCCGGCCACGCCCATTTTGGGGAAATTCCACAATCCAAAAATCATGACCGGGTCCAATACGATGTTGATGACGGCTCCCACCGACTGCGAAACCATGGCGTAAAAACTTTTCCCCGTGGACATCAAAAGCCGTTCGAGGGTGATCTGGTTGAACATCCCGAAGGAGAAAATGCAGATGATGGAAAGATAGTCTTGTCCATGTTGGACAATTTCCTGAATGTTCGTTTGCGCGCGGAAAAAAGCGGCGGAGCCCAGGGCCCCCACGGCCATAAAGGCGGCGCAGCTCGCCCAAGCGAGAAACATACCGTTGGCTGCCGCTTTGTTGGCGTTATCGAAATTTTTTTCCCCCAGGCTTCTCGACAGAAAAGAGTTGATACCGACGCCGGTGCCCACTCCAACCGCGATCATCAAGCTCTGGATGGGAAAAGCCAGTGAAATCGCCGTCAACGCGTTTTCGCTGATTTGAGCGACAAAAATGCTGTCCACAACGTTGTAAAGAGCCTGAACCAGCATGGAAATCACCATGGGAATGGACATACTGAGCAGCAGCTTGTGGACGGGCGTAACGCCCATTCTGTTTTCGGATTGTCTCTCAGCCTGTCTTTCGACTGCATTTTTGTCTACTTTGTCTACACTTTCCACACTTTCTACATTTTCCACATGCTCTGCAATTTCTACATTTTTTACGATATCCATTAGATATTTCCTCTCGTCAACCCAGTTCTCTTACGCAAAATTGCATGAAGGCCGCATCTTTTTCGGCCTCTTCACGAGAGGTGTACGCTTCTCGGGTTCGTAAGTCGTTAATGCGCCCAAATAAATTCACAAGTTCCTGGCCTTCGTTGCTCAAAATCCCCTTGCCGATATGATAACGCCCTGTTTGCAGCATGTTGAGAAGGGTACTGCAAGACAGTTTCAGAACAAAGCATTCCGGCGCCATATCTTTTGTATGCAATATGGGAGTTCCTTCTTTCAGCTCCAGGGCCTTGAGGACTTCTTCTTTCAATGTCTCCAACAGAAACGATTCTCCAAACATCTCTTGGAGGCTGTCCAACACCGCGACCGCGTCCGCAAGATTGGGCAATGCGGGCTGAAGGGCACGTTTATCGGAAATAACGGGAGTGGTTGCGATTTGGGCGGTATCGATACTGACCAACGCTTCGTTGAGAAGACTGTAAACTCGGTCGAATCCCAATTTCTCGGAAAGAGGGTCCCGGGTCTGAAAATCCCGAGGGTCGCCCACCAGCGGAATTAGCAGCTCTTCCGTTCTCTCCCAATCGAAATTCAATTCTTTATCGCGACTTTTTTCCAGGCAAGGTATATTGCCGCCCTTATCGTTCTCTCCTATACTATGGTCATCTTCAATGTCATGATCCTGATCATAATTTTCTTGATCATAATTCTCTTCATTCCGATTTTCTTCATTCCGATTTTCTTCATCCTGATTCTCTTCAATATTGGGGTTCTCTTCAATATTCTCTTCAATATCATCGTCAATATCATCGTCGCTTGCCGGTTCATTCGTTACGGCCATCGGCTCGGTTTCTGCCGTGTCTTGCTCTATTTCTCGCCTCAACAGCAAATCATTCGTCACGGAATCCGCCGATACAGGGTCTTTTTGCCGTTTTCGGCGCCAATAGAAAATCTTTCCGGCACAGGCAAAAAAAATCACCGTTGCCGCTAGGGCAAAGCCCGTATAGAAAACTAAAGAAGAAATCGGCTTTTGGGGCCGCGGCACAACTGCGGTTTTCTTAGGCTGTGTTGTTACAGGCTGCGCGGCCATGTCGCCCGAAGATTTCGCCGCCAGGGGAAGGGTTCCTTGGGAGACGGCAGGGGCGGAAATGTCGGCGGAAAGAGCCGGAACGGGCGCGGCGGCCGCGATTGGAAGCACAGGCAAAGAGACCGCTGCTCTCGATATTTCGGCAAGAGGCCGGGGGGTAAGAGTCAAGGTTGCTACCCAGGTATCGAGAAGCGTTTCAAGTTCTTTACGCCAAAATTTTTCATCGGAGGGGAAATATTTGACCAGCACCAGCACCAGTTTTTCACCGCAGAAGAGAGAAACGCATTTATAACGAAAGTTCTCTTTGAAACCATTGGCGTTTTCTTCGGCCCGGGGGCCCCCCACGCCGTAAGTCGTGACGAAAAGATCCTCCAAATCTGTCCCTACGACTTCCTGGGTCAAGGTCGTCACGCTGCCGTAGCGTGCGCCTATCAAACCGGCGGCTAGATCTCCGGATGTTTTTTCTAAAATATCGGAGGGAAGGGGGAGAATTTTCCCTTCGCTGTCGGCATTCCAAATCGAAAAAATCTGAAGCGCCGCGCCTTGATTCCCCGGTCTTTTCTTCGACTTGGCGTAGAGAACCTGTTGGACGTGAAACATCCGCTCGGCGTCCCGTTTCCGTTCCACGGGGCCGTCCTTGGAAACCACTTCCCATTCCCATGACAGGGAGAGGGAACCGGCATTTTGAGTGAGAATCTGTTGCCAGCTTACCGCATTGTGAGAGCGGACATCACTGGAAGCCAACGCCATTGCCGCCGCGCTCTCCGATGCCCGACCCTGGGCGGCGAAAAAGAAAACGAAAATAAAAATAAGCGACGTCACAAGAACCGCCATGCACCGTTCGCTGTTACCGTTATTTCTGTAGATCATGCGTTCCTCCATGACTTACTCGAGAACCTGCGACTTGCTCGAGAACCCGCTCAAGAACAATGAGATTTCAAAAGATTTGTCAGGTGTTCCGAGACTTCCTCTACCAGTTCAAAGTTCTTGGCCTCGACCAGAATACGCAAAAGAGGTTCTGTTCCCGATGGGCGGATGAAAACCCGGCCGTTTCCATCCAGACGCTTTTGGACTTCGCTGGAGAGAGAATCGACATAATCCATATCGATGCTGTGTTCGTTTGTGATGGCCAAGTTGCTGAGACGTTGAGGGTAGCGGTCGAAGCGGTCGACCAGCGTGTCGATGTCCTCTTTCAAATCGCGGCACGCATTCAACATCATGATCGTCGTGCAAAGACCGTCTCCAGTGCGGGAGTAAGTGTCCGCGATGATGTGACCGGACTGTTCGCCGCCAAGCCTCGCGCCGAACTCTTTCATGGCCGAAAGCACATAACGGTCCCCCACGGGGCATCGAAAGAGCCGGAGTCCCTCTAAGGCAAGGCGTTCTTCCAGGGCCATATTGCTCATGACCGTGACCACGACCCCCGACCCCAGGTCATTCCGGCTCGCCAGCCAGCGGGCCAGGACCCATATCGCAATGTCGCCGTCGATGGTACGCCCTTTGGAGTCGACCATCAACATTCTGTCGGCGTCGCCGTCGTAGGCAAAACCGATTTTATGACCGTATTCCGTCACCCTGCGCGCCAAATGTTCAATGTGGATGACGCCTACACCCTCGTTGATATTCAATCCATCTGGATCGGTACCGATCAGCGGCCATTTCACGCCCAAACGTTCGAGCAAAAACGGCATCACCGCACACGCGGCGCCGTGGGCACAGTCCAGCACTACGGAGGAGGGAAGCAGCTCTTTCTGTTCTATCTGGGAAGCCAGGTGGTCGGCGTAGCTTTGTACGATATCGGTCAAAGGACGAATCTCTCCCACAGAAGCCCCTGTAGGGCGCCAATCGTCCGTGAGGTTGTCCCCCAGGTATTCCTCTATACTGACCTCGGATTCATCGGGCAGCTTACAGCCGTCTCGGTCGAGAAATTTGATGCCATTGTACTCCGCCGGGTTATGCGACGCGCTGATCACCGCGCCGCCGTCCGCCGCAACGTGCTGCACCGCGAAACTCACGCCGGGCGTGGGAATGACACCAACAGAGAGGACCTCGGCCCCCGCGGAAGACATCCCTGCGCACAAAGCCCCCTCCAGCATCGTGCCTGAGCGCCGCGTGTCCCTGCCAACCACGATACGGGGACGTGGAATTCCCCGTTCCGCCAAAAATAAAATAAAGGAACGTCCCAACCGTAAGGCCATCTCGGGGGTCATTCCGCCGAGATTGGCAACGTCACGAACGCCGTCTGTGCCAAATAAAACCCGCTTGTCTCGATCTAAAGGTTTGTCGCCGTCCAAAGCGCCCACGTCTTCGTTCACCGTCCCACCAGTCCGATCACTCTTCTACTCACTCTTCCATTGCTTCTATTTCATCTACTTCTTATTTCATTTACTCTTATTTCATTTACTTCTATTTCATTCTCCTGAGGAACTCACGGTCACCGTAGAAGGATCTATTTTCGTTATTTTGAAGTCGTCCGACGTAAACACCGCCCGCACGGGCAGCGTCGTTTTACGAAGAAAAATATTCGACAGATCGACGAAAACCTTGAGTCCGGCCCCTTCGAGATCGAAGGCTTCCATACGGGAGGGCAGCGCCTCCACGGTCACGTCGGCCACGGGGGGATTGACGGTCCATTTCCCCTCATTCCCGTTCTTGGAGTCAGTTCCCATGATGGCGATCCCTATGCCCGAGAGCTGCTTCTGCGCCGTGATGGGTTCCAATTGAATCGAGAGTTTAGCGGATTTGACGTCCACCGTCGATACCTCTTTATCTTTGAAAGGGCGCAAAGGGACGATAAGGGTTTGATCTTCCGAAATATCGGTAATATCGATCGTCTCCGTATCGATGGCGGAAATCGCGTCCAATTTTTCTTTTGGCCCCTGCAGCATGACCTCGGCGGGATCTGTGGTAACGGAGCGTACCGTAAAATCCATAAAGGGCTTTCCGCTCAATCGGACGTTGACGGCGACCTTTTTTTTGGGCTGGCCTGTCACCAGCGTAGCGTTCATTTTCACTTGCGGCGGCTCCAGGGTCACCTCGTATTCGAAGGGCTCCGATTGCGCGATTTTCACCGGCAAAAGCAATTCTCTTCCTTTTTCGAGTTCTTGAAAAGTCGGAGCGATGTTGACGGAACCGATCTTTGCGAGATCTCTGTCCGTCCCTTTGACGTTCAGCTCCTTAGGAACGATCTCTACAGCTTCCAAGTACCGTCCCGCCGGGATGTCTTGAGGCAAGGCGACTTCAACCGGAATCATGCGTCCCGCCAGCCGGATCAGCTCGACGTCTACCCTGGAAGGAGTGATGCTCGCCACCCGCACATTTTGCGGGGCCGTCGCCTTTACGTTCTCTCGATACTTGCCCGACGAAAGCCTTTTGAGATCCACCTCGCACAGAATGGCATCGTACTCCAACTGGTTCATGACGTTTTCGGGCGCCTCGATCTCCACGGTGATCTCTTTCACCGCGTTTCGTATGCCGAGTTCAGGGGCGAGGTTGCGGTATTCCAACATACAGAGGAATTGCCGCTTTTCGTTGACGACGATTTCTCCTTTGTCCAAGACATAAAACCACATGAACACGGCGACAGACACGGATATTCCCCACAATATCCAAGGAGACGTCAAAATGTCATCGAACTTTTTAGATACGTTCATAAAAGCAGTCCTTTACCCACAGTCTTTTATCCATAATATTTGCCCATAGCCTTTTGCCCATGCCCTTTTATTTTTGCGCTATCGCGCCTTCCCCGCCTATTTGGACCAAAGGGGCCGCAGCAGTTTCAAAATCCTGTCTTTTAAAGTTTTGTGGGCGATTTCACGGGTTCTGGAGAAATAGAACAAAAGCAACTTCTGCAACTGGGCATCTTTGAGATTTTTCGACAGGTGCCCGTTGTAGGCCAGAGCCACTTCGCCTCGTTCTTCGGAAACCACCAGCGCCATAGCGTCGGAAACGTCCGTAATGCCCAAAGCTGCCCGATGCCGGGTTCCATACCATCGAGAAATGTTGGGGTTGTCCGTCAAAGGCAGATAACACCCCGCGGCGATGATGTCGTCTCGGTCCATAATCACGGCTCCGTCGTGCAAAGGGTTGTTCTTCCAAAAAAGAGCGATAATCAACTCCTGGGATATCTTGGCGTCGAGTTTGACCGCTGTTCTCCAATAATCTTTCAGCCCCGTCTCCTGTTGCAGAACGAGGAGCGCACCGATTTTGTTGGCTTTCATGTATCCGAGTGCGGCGACGATCTCCCGGCTGAGATTTTCGGCTTGTTCTAAATTCATGCGGCGATCCCACAAATTTCCTCTCCCGATTTCCTCCAGCATTTTTCGCAGCTCGGGCTGGAAAACGATGGGAATGGCAAACACGAGAGCCCACACCACCTGGCCGAGAAACCAAGACACCAATCGAAGTTCCAGGGCGGACGTCAACAACGTAAAGATCCCCAATATCAGAAATCCTTTCACCAACTGGATAGCTCGTGTTCCCGCCACCAAGACTAAAACTCGGTAGATGATCGCGGATACGATAAAAATATCAAGAAAAATTCTTATCCTGGACCACATGGGTTTCTTTACGAGGTTTCCTTGCGCAGATCAGACGACCAGATCGACTCGCCCACGATAAATCAAACCCCGCATACCATCCAGCGTCACTTCCATGCCTTCCGAGAGGGTAGACAGTGCGTCGGCGACACCGAGAACGCATGGAATATCGTGTTCCAGGGCCAGGATATTGCCCTCGATGCTGGCGTCGCTCTCCGAAACGATCGCTCCAACCTTGTCGATTACGGACTCGTATTCGCGGCTCAGATGACGCACTACCAAAACGCAGCCGTCGCTGACTTGCTTTTCGAGATCCCGAGGGTCGCGAACCACACAGATCTTGCCGCTGGCGTTTTTTCGCACCAACGGAACCCCGGCAAGGAGGATCTCGCCCGTCGTAAGGACCTCCACCATGTTCGTCGTTCCCGGAAGACCCAGAGGCAGCCCCGCCGTGATGACGACGAGTTCGCCTTCCCGCACATACCCTCCGTCGAGGCAGGCATGGATGGCCTCTTTGGCGGCCACGTTGATATCGACCAGCTCGTGGGATTTCAGGGGATAAATACCCCACCACAGGGCGAGTTCTCTCCATGTGGACTGCGACGGCGTGATCCCCAGAACAGGGCAGGTCGGGCGGTGCTTGCTGATCATTTTGGCCGTCGAGCCGCTTTTCGTCAAAGAAACGATGGCGGCGGCCCCCACCTGCTTGGATATCAGAACGGCCGCATCGCTGACGGCATCGGGAACCCCCACGTCCGCGGATCGCTTGTGGGAAGAAAGGCACCACCGCCCCAATTCTTTTTCCGCCCGGTCCACGATACGGCGCATTGTGGACACAGACAGCACAGGATACGCGCCCGACGCGGTTTCTCCGGAAAGCATCACGGCGTCCGTCCCGTCCAGCACGGCGTTGGCGACATCGCTGGCCTCCGCCCGAGTCGGGCGCGGATTTCGAATCATCGAGTCGAGCATCTGCGTCGCCACGATAACAACCTTGCCCCGGGAGCGGCAAAGCTCGATGATGCTCTTTTGAGCGAGAGGGACGTCTTCCGTCGGAATTTCCACTCCCAAGTCTCCCCGGGCGACCATCACGCCGTCCACCACATCGACGATCTCCTCGATATTCTGGACGGCCTCGTAGGTTTCGATCTTAGCGATAATTTTCAAGTTGGCGCTCAACGATTTCAGCAATTTACGAACTTCGAGAATATCCGAACGCCTTTTGACGAAAGAAACCGCGAGGTATTCCACCCCGTGCCGGACTCCCCAGGCAATGTCTTCTTTGTCTTTGGAGGACAAGGTCGGCAAAGGAACGGCGGCACCCGGGATATTGATTCCCTTCGTGTTTCGTAAAGAGCCTCCTACGTCGATTTTGCAGTGAATATCGCTTCCTACGACCTCCTCCACCTCGAGGCGTAACGTTCCGTCATCGATGTAAATGATTTGGCCTTTGGAAATAGCCCCTGCAAGCATAGGGCAATTTACGCTGACCCGCTCGGGAGTTCCGAGACAGGGCGTTTCCGTCAAAACGACGCGCTTGCCCGTTTCGAAGGTGATTTCCCCGTTTTCTACCTCGCCCGTGCGTATTTCGGGGCCTTTGGTGTCCAGTAAAACAGGTATGGGGATATCCAAATCGCGCTCCACCTGTCGGATCAAGTTCAGCTTGCTCTCGTGCCCCTCGTAATCCCCATGACTGAAGTTGAGGCGCGCAACGTTCATCCCTGCTTTTGCCATGGATTCCAAGACGTCGTATTTTTCGCTGGCCGGTCCTATAGTACAGACAATTTTAACAAACGTAGAAATCAATCCCTTTCTGATTCAACTTCAACAGCGTAGAAACCCATCTTTTTCTGATTCGACTAACGTAAAAACCCATCTTTTTCTGAATTGAGCTGCGCCGAGTCACGCAACCTCGAAAGCCTCGGGGGGGACGACTTCGGCCAAACGAAGCTGAAGGGCGCTGGGCTTTCCGACGCTGATTCCCTGCAACGCCAACACGCAGGAATCACGTTCGTCCATAAGCTCCAATAAAACAGGAGATCTCCCTGGGCAATCTTTCAGCGCCACGGCAAAATCCTTGAAGTCCAATTTATCAGCGACAAGATCCGCTCTCAGCCGGATGCGGACAAATGCTGGGCTGTGGGGAATCGGGCTGTCGGAAGAAGAATTATCCGAAGAATTATCTTCAAGGAGAGTCAATTTTTGAACGATGAAATTTTTGGGTTCCCTGTCTCCTGTCTTTCCCTCTGCGATATAAGGGCATCCCACCTGCACTTGAGTTTTCAGCGTTTCCCACTCCCGTGGAAAACACACCATCTCTATGCTGCTGTCGGAATCCTCGAAATTCATAAGCCCCATCGATTTTCCCGATTTGGTCACCTTATCTGTTACGGAGAGAATTATACCGCCTACTTTGGCCGGTATGGAGCCCGTCCAAAAAGAAAGTTCTCCTATCGTACACGTGGCGTATTTTAGGGCCTTTTCTTCGTATTTGTCGAATGGATGCCCCGAAATATAGATCCCCATAACCGCTTTTTCCTGCTCCAAACGCTTGAACGTGTCGTCCTCCTGCACTTCCGGCATGTCCGGTTCCTCCGCTTCTTCGGCGGAGCCGAGAACCTCGAAGAGCGTGTATTGCCCATTGTCTTTGTTTTTCTTTTGGATCATCTGGATAAAATCCGGCAGGGCCGCAGCCAATCGGGTCCTGCTCGCAAATATTTCATCGAAAGCTCCCGCCTTGATCAAACTTTCCACTGCAGATTTGGGAACCGCCTCCATGTCCACCCGCGAGACGAAATCCCAAAGAGACGTGAATTTTCCTCCGCTGCGGGCGTCGACAATGGCCTCCACAGTGTTGTGCCCCACCTTGGCCACGGCACCCAAGCCGAAACGGATCACGTCGCCCACGGCGGTAAAATTCTCCATGGACGAGTTGATGTCCGGCGGCAGCACGTTCACTCCGCTGCGACGAATTTCCCGTACGGCTTTGCCCAACACGTCTTTTTTGGCCTTCATCTGGCTGGAAAGGTATGCCGCCATAAACTCGCTGCGGTAATTGGCCTTGAGATACGCCGTGTGGTAGGAAATCATCGCGTAGGCGGCGCTGTGGGATTTATTGAATCCGTAACCGGCGAATTCTTGAATCAGGTCGAAAATATGCTCCGCCGTTTGGCCTTTGATGCCCTTTTTCCCCGCTCCCTCCACGAACTTCGCGCGCTGCTGCCGCATGACCTCCACTTTTTTCTTGCCCATGGCGCGCCGCAGCAGGTCGGCTTCTCCTAAAGTGTATCCCGCCAGAATGGAAGCGCACTGCATGACCTGCTCCTGATAGAGAATGACACCATGGGTCTCCCGCAGAACGTCCTCGAGCAGCGGGTGCGGGTATTCCGCCTTGGCTCGGCCGTGCTTGCACTCCACGTACTGCTTCACCATGCCGCTGCCCAGAGGGCCGGGGCGGTACATCGCCAGAACGGCGATGAGATCTTCAAAGCAGTCGACCTTGAGGTCTTGAAGCAAACGGCGCATTCCCGCGGATTCCAACTGGAAGACCCCCAACGTATCCCCGTTCTGCAGCATCTGATACGTCGCCGGATCATCCATGGGGACAACGCTCATATCGGGAACAGATTTGCCGTTCACGTGTATGTTGGCGAGGGCGTCTTCTATTATGGAAAGGGTGCTGAGCCCCAGAAAATCCATTTTAACCAGCCCTAATTTCTCTATGGGTTCCATGGTGAACTGCGTCACGGTTTGGCTGATATCCAGGACATTCATTCCTGCCGCGCCTGACGCGCTCGTTCCCGCGTCTGTTCCTTTTATCCGGCGGATGGGCACCAAGTCCGTGACGGGAACTGGGGTGATCACGACGCCCGCTGCGTGCTGGGACGGGTGCCGCGCCAATCCCTCGATTTTTTCGGCCACCTTGATGACGGTCGAGACCTGGGAGTTGGATTCTATGATTTCTTTCAAGTCAGGAACGGTTTGTATCGCCTCTCCGATGCTCTTGGCCCCGAAAGGGATGAGTTTGGCCACTTTGTCCATCAGAGAGTACTCCACCCCCGTGGCGCGTCCTACGTCCTTGACTGCCTGGCGGCTCTTCATGCGTCCAAAGGTGATGATCTGCGATACCCGGTCGCTGCCGTATCGCTCGACGATATATTTTAAAAGTTCCTCTCGGCCTTTGTCCGATACGTCGGTATCGATATCGGGCATGCTGATACGTTCCGGGTTCAGAAATCTTTCGAAAAGCAATCCGTACTTCAGCGGATCCAGATCCGTGATCTGCAGGCTCCAGGCTACGAGAGAACCGGCGGCGGAGCCGCGTCCCGGCCCTATTGGGATATTGCGGCTTTTCGCGGCCTGGATGATGCCGGCCACGATCAGAAAATATCCCGCAAATCCCATGCTGTTGATGACGCTGAGTTCGTACTCCAGGCGCTTTTGATATTCTTCGGGAGGTTCCGTTTTCAAACGCCAAGAAAGCCCCTTTCGGGCGTCGTCTTCTAGAGTTTTCTCGAGGGTTGTCCCTGTGAGCTCTATGCTCGGCAACTGGTACGAACCCGATCCCAGATCGAGGGACACGTTGCACCGCGCGGCGATCTCGGCGGTGTTATCCAGCGCTTCCGGCATCTCCGGGCCGAAAAGGTCGTTCATCTCCTCCGGGCTTCTCAGATAAAAATCATTGCTGGAAAACCCGAAGGCATCGTCTGTTTCGTCGGCGTGAGTGTTGACCTTGAGAAGGATCTTATGCCAATCGTAATCGTCTTTTTCCAAGTAGTGGGCGTCGTTCGTCGCAATCAACGGTATGCCCGTTTCCTTCGACATCCGAATCAGCGCTTTGTTGACCTTCGCTTGGGCGGAGATCTGGTTGATCATGACCTCGAGGAAAAAATTGTCCTTGCCCACGATGTCCCGATAGAGCAGCGCGCGGTCTGTCGCTTCTTTCTCTTTGTCTGCCAGTATCAATTGAGGGATCTCCCCGGCCAAGCAGGCCGAAGAGACAATCAGGCCCTTGTGGTATCGTGCCAAAAGATCGTGATCGATGCGGGGTTTGTAATAAAACCCATCGGTGTTGGCGATGGAGACCAGCTTCACCAGGTTGTGATAACCTTCGTCGTTCTCCGCCAGCAAAAGGAGGTGATTGTTTTTTCCTTTTTTTTCCCGCGACCGGTGGCCGTCGGGATCTACGTAAATCTCGCATCCAAGAATGGGCTTGACGTTTTTTGCCCGACATTGTTCATAAAATTCGATGATCCCGTACATTGCGCCATGATCCGTCATAGCGACGGCGGGGATTTCCCACGACGCGACTTTCCGAGCCAGTTCCGCCGTGCGGATGGCTCCGTCCAACAAGCTGTATTCCGTATGTACATGCAGGTGTACGAAAGGCCGCGCCATTTTTATCCACTCGTTTCTTTGGGGGTCGTTTTACTCTTCAGCCGAAATTTCTTCGGCGGTCACATCGTCTTCATGTTCGTTTTCATCGCCCCGGCGCACCAAAATAACATCTCCCCGCAGCCAACGCGTAACTTCTCGGACCAATCCGTCGAAGGGAACTCCGACGGGCCGCGCTTCTCCCGGTTCTCGCGGGGATTCCACGAGAAAGGGGTCTGCAAAATCCAAGTCCGCGGCGCCTGCAGGGGGCTTCTCTGAGGTTTGGGGAAGATTGAGAGGTCCGCTTTCACAAGGCGTCCACAAAATTCCATGGCGCAGGATTATTTCAAACCCCGGGCAGCAGGAAGTCAAAAAAATTTTCAAAGCCGTACGATACCGTTCCAGTTTCAGAACTTCATAGCAGTAACGGTACGGGATATCCAAAACCAAGCGTTTTCTGTCTTCTTTTTCCTCCTGAAAAGGCCGGGCATCCATCAAACCGCAGTATAACAACAATTCTTTTTCGCGTAGCCTATCCAACACGTCGTTCCACTCGGATTCTCCATAGGTTACCCACCCCGTCGAGTCCAGCGGTTCAATCGGCGTTTCTGCCGGTAGCTCCTCGGTTTTTTTCGTTTTTACCTGTGGCGCCGCAGCCTGAGTCCCTTTTACCGATTTCCTCTCCCCTTGGGGCGGTGAAGGCGTCTTCTCTTCCCCCTTCCTCTCACCCTTCAGGGGCCGCGAAGGAGCCGGCAGGACAGATACTTGGGGAAGTGCCGCTTCTTTTACGTGGGTCATCTTCGTCATCAAAAGTCCGCTCAAAACGTCGGTTCTCATGCCCATACGGACCTGAGGCAAAAGCTCGGAGAGGAAAACCATAATGGACTCGAGCTCTCGGGATTTCCAAAGAGGGGCTTCTCTTTTAAGATATTCTTTCTCCTCTTCAGAAGCGTCGATGGCGTTCAGGACGCTTTCCCATTTGCCCGCCAGCCAGAGATTGCGGACGAGGGAGAAGAGTTCTTCGACAAAGCGCTGAGGCGAGGCTCCAATGGACAGCATCCGGTTCAACTGGACGAACGTCTCCATTTCCCCCTCACGCCAACCGGCAACCCAACCTTCCAGCGAAGAGCGGCTTCCCTGTCCCAAAGTGACTTCGACATCGGACAGGGCGATCTCTTGTTTCCCCAGTCCTGCCACCTGCTCCAACATGGAAAGCGCGTCACGCAAGGCTCCGTCCGCCTGGCGGGCGATTTCCCACAGAGCCTCGGGGACGTAAGACAGCCCTTCAATGGAAGAAATATGGGCCAGGCGGTCGCAGATCTCCCGTGTCCCGATTCGGTGGAACGGAATATGCTGACAGCGCGAGCGAATGGTCACGGGGACCTTGTGAGCCTCTGTTGTCGCCAAAATGAACACCACGCAGGCCGGGGGCTCTTCCAAAGTTTTCAGAAGCGCGTTGAAAGCCGAAATGGAGAGCATATGGACCTCGTCGATAATATAGATCTTGTAACGAGAGGAAAAGGGAGCCAACGTAACATGGCTTTTAAGTTCGCGCACTTCATCCACGCCATTGTTCGAGGCACCGTCGATTTCAATGACGTCGAGGCTTTCGCCTCCCGCGATGGCTAGGCAATTTTTGCACTCGCAGCAGGGTTCGTACCCGCCCACGGGAGCCGCGCAATTGAGGGCCTTCGCGACCAACCGAGCGACCGTCGTTTTGCCGCAGCCCCGCGGCCCGGAGAAAAGATAGGCATGGCCCACAACGGAGCGCTCCAGCCCCTTGACGAGAACATCTACCGCTGCGGCTTGTCCCGTAACTTCGGAAAATTTCTGGGGACGATATCGTCGATAAAGTGAAATACTCAAAAAATTGCCCCCTATCGACTCACACAAGGATTCGCATTCACCCGCGCCTATTTTTCGGCGGCTCTTCCAAATTGAGTGGATTTTCTAAATTAAAACCCGAAAATTAATTTAAACCCGAAAACAAATCATTCGAAGCCGAATTTACCCACTTTACTCTTTCACATCCACTTTCTATCCGCTTGATTTTATCATGAAGTCCGAGGCGTAAAGTTTGAAACCGATCGGATGTCGAAAAAAACTGTTTTGGCGGAGCGATACTCCCTGCGCGTAAAGGTTTAGGGTTTAGCGGTTACGAGGGGCAGGCCCAGCTTCGCTCAAGTCCACGTACTCATTGATTCGGGTAAGATTTACGGCACGGTGAAAATCGTCGTCGATGTCGATGACGACGGCATTGATTTTAAGTTCGGAGCTGCAAACTTCAAATTTGGAAGGCAGACCGGTCAGGTAACGCGACATAACGTTTTCGGTTTCGATACCGATAATTCCTCCATGTCCGCCGGTCATTCCCACGTCGGAAATATAGGCGGTACCTCGGGACAATATCTGGTCGTCCGCCGTCTGCACGTGGGTGTGGGTTCCGACCAAAGCTGAAACACGTCCATCCAGGTAAATGCCCAAAGCTTTTTTTTCGGAGGTGGCCTCGGCGTGGAAGTCGACCAAGATCGGGATGCCCGTCGAGGCGCATTTCTCCAACTCGTGGAGAGCCGCGTCCGCCGCTCTGAAAGGGCAATCCAGAGGCGGCATGAATACACGGCCTTGAAGGTTCAAAAGCCCCAGCCTTTTCCCATTGTGTTCGAGAATCGTGTACCCTGTTCCCGGACAGCCCGGCGGGTAATTTGCGGGACGGACGATCCTCGTCTCCGAGGCCAACGCGGGGTAAAAAATATTCTTATCCCATATGTGATTGCCCGAGGTCATACCCTGCACGCCGGCAGCGAACAATTCCTCCATGACCTTCTCCGTCATGCCCTTCCCCGCGGCGGCGTTCTCGCAGTTGATGACCACGAAATCAAACCCCTTCCACTGACTGCTCAGGGAAGGGAGAATTTTGGCCAAGACGGAACGTCCGGGCCTGCCCATGATATCTCCCACAAATAAAATGCGCATATCGTATCCTGAATCGTCGGACTTAGGTCACTTCGCGTATTCTGTGGAGCGCATTTCCCGGGAGACGGTGACCTTGATTTGTCCGGGGTACTTCATCTCTTCCTCGATTTTACGGGCAATGTCGTAGGCCAATTTATGCACCGTCCCGTCGTCGGTGTTGTTGGGCATGACCAACACTCGCACTTCGCGCCCGGCCTGAATTGCGTAGGCCTTGCTGACTCCGTTGAAAGCTTGGGCCAACTCCTCCAGTTTTTCGAGGCGCTTGATATAGGCGTCCAAGCTCTCGCGTCTGGCGCCTGGCCGGGATGCGCTGATGGCGTCGGCGCAGGCGACGATGACGTCGTAAATATTTTTCGCCTCGACGTTGTCGTGATGGGAAGCGATCGCGTTGATGATTTCCGCGCGTTCGCCGAAACGCTTGGCGAGATCCGCGCCGATGGTGGCGTGGGGACCTTCCACCTGGTGGTCTACGGCCTTGCCCAGGTCGTGTAAAAGGCCGGCACGACGAGCCATTTCTTCGTCAATGCCCAACTCCGCCGCGATGATCCCAGAGATATGAGCCACTTCCAGGCTGTGAGAAAGGGCGTTTTGTCCGTAGCTGAAGCGGAATTTGAGCTGCCCCAAGGTACGGATCAACTCGGTGTGCATATTTTTTATGCCGGTCTCCAACAGCGCGGCTTCGCCCGCCTCCATGATCTGTTCTTCCACGTCCCGCGTCGCTTTTTCTATCAGCTCCTCGATACGCGCCGGGTGGATGCGTCCGTCGGTGATCAACCGCTCCAGCGAGAGACGCGCTATCTCTCGTCTGACAGGATCGAAGCTGCTCAACGTCACGGCCTCAGGGGTGTCGTCCACTATCAGGTCCACACCGGTCAGAGTTTCGAACGCTCGTATGTTGCGCCCTTCCCGGCCGATAATCCGCCCCTTCATGTCATCCGTCGGCAGGGGAACAACGCTTACGGTCGCGTCTGAAGAATGCTCCACAGCGCAGCGCTGAACGGCTGTGATGATAATGTCCCGGGCTTTGCGCTCGGCCTCTCGTTTGGCTTTTTCTTCCAACTCCTTCAACCGGAGCCCGATGACGTACTGGGCTTCTTCTTCGGTCTTGCGCAGCAATATTTCCTGGGCCTCGTCCCGGGTCATGCCCGCAATTTCTTCGAGCCTCGCCAGTTGTTGTTTTAAAACGACTTCGACCTCGGCGGTGCGTTGTTCCAATTCTTCCTGCTTATACCGCAGTTCTTCTTCTTTGTGTCCCACTCTGTCCAACTTGCGATCGAGGTTTTCCTCTTTTTGTTCGATTTTACGCTCAGCCCTCTGCAGCTCGCTGCGGCGCTCTTTGATATCGCGCTCCGCGTCCTGACGAATTTTGAATATCTCATCCTTGGCTTCCGTGACTCGGTCTCTCTTGATACGTTCGGCCGATTCCGCCGCCTCTTTCAAAAGGGAGATCGTTTGATTCCTTACTCCGGAAAGACGGGTGTTATCTATGGTCTTGGAAATCAAAAAACCGATTGCGGCGCCTGCCGCCATAGCCAAAAATAAATAAAAAACGGAAATTTGCATGTCAGTATTTCACTCCTTCTCTTAGTCCCTGCCGTACGACAAAGGATGTAGTCATCAGTACTTATTATGTATAATTTCAATTAGAAAACACTCTTGGTTCAACCCCCAAATTTTACATTTATCGGCAAGTATCCACAACCCCTATAACGTACTTTTATTGCAGTGCTATATTCGCGCTATATTCAATGTTATAATCTAGGAAAAGATGAGCAGTTCTGGTAACCGCTGCGGTGTCGTGTACGCGATACCGGGGAGGAAAGTCCGGGCTCCACAGGGCAGGATGCCGGGTAACGCCCGGTCGGCGCGAGCTGAAGGAAAGTGCCACAGAAAACAAACAGCCCGTATCGGCAGGTGTCCAACAGGCGAAAAGAGCCGCGTTGAATTCTTGTTCGTTAGGGTCAAGGTGAAAAGGTAGGGTAAGAGCCTACCGGATACGGTGTAAATCGTATGCCTGGCAAACCCCATCCGGAGCAAGATCGAATAGAGGGGGGAGAGGTTGCCCGCTGACCCCTGGGTCGATCGCTTGAGGGACGCCGCGAGGCGTTTCGGAGATAAATGGTTACCTGAACACAGAACCCGGCTTACGAACTGCTCATTTTTTTATTAGGAATATCGGCACAAATTGAAAGGGACGTTAAGACTATTCTAAATGGTCATAACGTCCCTTTAGTTATTGGGTAAGAGTGGTATTGTGGGTGAAAGTGTTAGAAAGTGTAATTCAAGTATAATTAAGTGGGAGATATTGTCATGTTGATGGGAACGTACGAACATCGGCTGGATACCAAGGCCCGCCTCGTCCTTCCAGCGAAGATCCGCGAAAAGCTGAGCGATGTGGTCGTGGCTGCCGCTGGGTTGGAAAATTGCGTTTCCCTTTACTCTGAGACGGAGTGGACGAATTTCTCGGAAAAAATTAAAAACATGCCTTTTTACTCGGATGAGGAGAACAGAGATTTTGTACGCATTATGCTGGGCAGCGCGCATGAAATCGTTATAGACGGCATGGGAAGGGTTTTGCTGCCTCAAGTGCTCCGAGAGTACGCCCAATTGAATCAAGAAATCATTGTCAACGGGGTTCGCGACCACGTGGAAATTTGGAATAAAGAAGTGTGGACGACCAAATGGAAATCCGGTTTGGCGAATCTGCCTAAATTAGCTAAGAATGCGGGTTTTTGAGATGCTGTCTAAATCGGAACACGAGCCGGTGCTGCTGAGCCAGGTGATCGAATTTTTGCACTTCGATGATGAGAATATGAACGATGTGGGGGACATGAAGAGAATTGTCGATTGTACGTTAGGGCTGGGGGGGTATTCCGAAGAAATTTTGCGCAGCTTTCCGGCTGCTCGAGTTTACGCATTGGACAGAGACTCTAGCGCGATCGCTCGTTCCGAGGAACGGCTTTCGGAATACACGCCTCGCTTCAAAGCGTTGCACGCAAATTTCGGCGCTATGGGGAAAGTGCTGAGTGATTTTGCGCCTTTCGATGCCTTTGTCTTCGACTTGGGAGTCTCTAACATGCAGCTGACAGAAGCCCGACGGGGATTTTCATTTCAAAGCGACGGACCGCTGGACATGAGAATGGACTTGGGCGGTGAGGGAAAGACGGCGGCGGAGGTTCTGAAGAACCTCTCCGGAGATGAACTGGCGAAGGTTTTTGCAATATACGGAGAAGAGCGTTACGCGCGTCGGATCGCGCTGAAAATAGAAGAAAATCGGAAACGGGGGGGAACCCTGGAAACGACGGCAGAGCTTGTGGCGCTCATACGGGGTGTGCTGCCCGCGCCGGTGCAGAGAAAGATGGGAACTCACCCGGCGCGTCGCGTCTTTCAGGCGCTTCGCATCTACGTCAACGATGAACTGGAAGAGTTGAAAGCGGGGCTTGCGTCCGTCGAGAGTCTTGCATCATCCAGGGCGATCGTGGTTGTCGTTTCGTATCATTCGCTGGAGGATCGCATTGTCAAACATACCTTTAGAGCGTGGGAAGCGGAGGAGAAAAAAGGAATCGTTCTCACCAAACACCCTGTGTGCGCTGAATTCGAGGAGATAGGGAAAAATTTCAAAGCGCGCAGCGCGAAACTTCGAGCTTTTCGGTTTTCTGGAGAAGGCGAAGGGAAGACCCTGAAGCAACGAAGCAAAAGCAAACGAAGCGAGGGATAAAATATGGTTACGCAAAAGAAAAAATTTGTTTTGTCAAGGTTATTTATGATAGGTGCGGTTTTATTTACGGTTCTCGTCATTTTGGGATTTTTCCGATTTCAAGCCTCCCGATTGGAGCAGCATCTGAGTAATCTCGATAAAGACATCGAGCGTTATTCTGCGGAAGAAGTCGAACTCAAGCAGGTTTTCTCGGGATTGGCCTCGCCCATCAAAATATACGGCTACTGCAAAGACATGTTGGGCATGGACAAAGTCAAGCACGTGGAAATGGTCCGCATTCCCGCCGCTCATGTCGCTGTCGTTCCGGCTCCGGAACCACAAAAAAAATGGCGTTCGAATGTCTTTTCGCTTTTGGGATTCACCGTAAATTGACGGTAAATTGAAACTGTAAATTGAATCAGGGGATTATCTTTTTAAAGGTCAAATAAAAGTCTAAAGGTTGCAGTGGGAACGATGGCGAGAAAACGTTATTTTATCAGTCCTTGGCTTTTTTTTATAGGTCTTTTCGGCTTCGTCGTTTGGAAGCTGGTCGAATATCATTGTTTTCCGGACCCTCGTGTACTTTTTCAGGCGCAACATCAGTATTGGAGCCGCACGCCTATTAAATACGACCGAGGTATCATTCATGACAACAATAAAAACATCCTTGCCTTATCCGTTCCGGCCTCCAGTTTTTTTATCGATCCCGAACGGTGGTCTCCTTCGAGTGCTTCCTCGCTCAAGGGCCTGGTCTCCGAAAATGTCCTCAAAAAAATATCGGGGTCTCCGGAGGGGCGTTATGTGAGATTAGTGCGCATGGTGCCGCCTGAAACAGCTCAAAAAATTCGGATGTTGAATCTCAAAGGTCTTTATGAAGAAAAAGAAAAAAAACGAGAATATCCCAACGGGGCCCTCCTGTCCCATGTTTTAGGTTTTTGCGATATCGACGGCAACGGGCAGGCCGGCATCGAATTGGCCTGGGATTCGGCGCTTTACGACTCCCAGGGCTATAAAATAATGATCCGTCAATCGGGAGGGCGTTCTCTGGTTGTAGGAGGCACGGGGATCTACAACCGGGGAAATAGCGTCGCTGCGGTCACCCTCACCATTGATACGAGAATTCAATATATCGTGGAAAAATATTTGAACGAAGTCATATCCGAACATAACGCCAAATGGGGGACGATTATATGTATGAATCCCAACACGGGTGCCATACTCTCCATGGCAAGCTGGCCCACTTTCAATCCCAATAATCGAGACGAACTTCTCAACTCCAACAATATTATCAACAATGCGGTGGGAAGGGCCTATGAGCCCGGGTCGACCTTTAAAACCGTTTTCATGGGCATCGCTCTGGAAAACGGTTTGGTGCGTACACACGAAGTTTTCAATTGCCCGGCCCGCATCCAAATAGCCGACGGATTCATATCGGAAGCCTATCAGAGGGCTATGGGAAATATTTCTACCGCGGACATTCTCATAAAATCGTCGAACGTGGGCATGGCTCAGATTGGAGTGCGCGCGAAACCTATCGATATGTACCGCACTCTCCTCAATTGGGGGTTCGGCAAACCCAGTGAAATTGAATTGAAAGGGACGGAAAAAGGCCTTCTTGTCTCCCCAGGGCAATGGAGAGGCGTGGTCTCCGCAAACATCTCCATCGGCCAAGGATTGGCCGTGACGCCGTTGCAATTGATCACGGCCATAGCGGCTATCGTCAACAACGGCAAACTGTTGAGCCCCTATCTTGTAGAAGAAGCTGTGGATTCTACAGGCACGATTGTTTACCGGGGAAGCAAAAACGTGATTCGTGAGGTTCTCACTCCCGACACCAGCCAATGGTTACGTAAAGTGATGCGCGAGACCGTGCTTTCCGGAACAGGGCGGCAGGCCAATACACCTATCACGGAAATTGCCGCCAAGACGGGGACGGCTCAGGTTGCCGAAAAAGGGACGTATGCGAAAGGCCGTTACGTTTCTTCTTTTGTGGGTTTTTGGCCGTACAACGATCCGCAGTATCTGATGCTCATCGTCGTCGGGGAACCCGCGAAGGGAAAATATTACGGCGGTGAAGTGGCCGGTCCAGTGTTTAAAAAAATTGTCGAGGGCATGGCGGATCTTGAAATTTTCGAGTCGGGTGGGGAGGAACTTTTATGAAGTTATCGGCTGTCGTTCAATCTTTGGCTAAAAAGGGCTTTGTATTCACCTACAGCAGCGCAAAAGGAGATCCCGCCGTTTCCGACGTTTTCTCCGACAGCCGCAGGGTTCTGCCCGGATCGATTTTCTGTTGCATTGCAGGCGCAAAAAACGATGGTCACCAATATGCCCCTATGGCGGAGGCCGCCGGCGCGGTGGCTCTCGTGTGCGAACACCCTGTGACGACCGAACTGCCCGTTCTTTTGGTCGAGTCTACGCGAGATATCATGGGCGATTTGGCCTCCATCGTATATGGAGAACCGGCCTCCAAACTTCTGATGATCGGCGTGACGGGCACCAACGGTAAAAGCAGCACCACGTATATCTTGCGGAGCATCCTTCAGGCGGCGGGTCTCAAGAGCGGCCTTCTGGGCACTGTCGTGGAAAGTGACGGCGTTCGGGAACGCGACGCGGAAAGGACCACCCCTGAAAGCTGTCACATTCAAAGACAACTGGCGGCAATGGTGAAAAATAAGTGTGGAGCTTGTGTTATGGAAACGTCTTCCCACGGTCTTCAAGGCGGACGCCTGAATGGCTGTCGCTTCGACGTGGCCGTTTTTACAAACCTCAATCCCGAGCATCTGGACTTTCACAAAAACATGGAAAATTACTTTCAGGCCAAACGCCTCCTCTTTACAAAATATTTCAAAGAAGACCGGAAAGAAGATCAAAAAGAAAATGGAAAAGGAAATGGAAATGGAAATGGAAATCGGGTCGCGGCGGTCAATGCCGACGATCCTTACGGGGTTCGTTTATTGAAAGAGTTTCCGGGCGCGAGAGGCTTCAGTTTCGCGGATCTGTCGGATGTGGAACTGGGCATGGACGGATCTTCTTTCACGATAGGGACGCACGGACCCGGAGGACCTCCTTTGTCGCTGAAGAGCCCCCTCGTGGGAAATTTCAACGTCGCCAATGTACTTGCGGCGGTCACCGCCCTGAGAGGCCGGTTCGAGGACGCCGTCATTGCAAAAGGGGTAGCGGAGATCCCTCAAATTCCCGGGAGGCTGGAAAAGCACAGATTACCGAACGGTGCTTGTTGTGTCATTGATTTCGCCCATACGCCCGAGGCTCTTCGTAATATTTTGTCGGTAGCGCGAGGTTTCTGCGCCGGAAAGTTGATCTCTATCTTTGGGCACGGGGGCGGGCGTTATGCGTCCAATCGCCCGGCTCTGGGCGCAGTGGCCGCATCTTTGGCCGATCTGATTCTTGTGACGATGGACAACCCCCGGGACGAAGATCCGGCCACGATCGCGGACGACATCGTGGAGGGGATTGAAAATCATAGCAGGCAGGAGGGGAAAGAAACTAAATATCGAGTCATTTTGGACAGGAAAGAAGCGATTTCTACGGCACTTTGCATTGCCGGGCCCGATGATGTTCTGGTCGTTTCGGGCAAGGGAGCGGAAAAATATTTGACGATCAAGGACCAAAAAATCCCCTACAGCGACGCGGAGACCGTCGAAGATTGGATACGGTTGGCAAAATGAGCCGAACTGTGGCGGGCATGGGGTACGCCCTTATCGGGGGGACTTTGAGTTTTGCGGGAGGAGTCGTGCTGCAGCATATCCTCATTCGCGTGCAGCGCCGCCTGCGCATGACTCAGGTCCAAAAGAGCTACGGAATCGGTATCGATAGCCACATCAAAAGTTCCACTCCGACGATGGGGGGAATCGCTTTTGTCGTGACGGCCCTCATTGCCTTGGGAGCGCAATTCGACGCTGAAGCCTTTCTTTTTTGGGGATTGCCCATCGCCTGTGCCGTTGTGGGCTTTACGGACGATTGGCTTAAAAGCAGCACCCGATCCAGCGAGGGGCTGACCAGTCTCCGTAAATTGACGGCCCAAACCTTAGTGGCGTTTTTTTGGGTGACCTGGGCTTCCCTGCAGAAAGGTCTCGTCCTCTGGCCAGGTCTGGAGTGCGCTTTTGGGCTCACCTTTCCGGTGACTCTGCTGGCCGCGGTTGGAACGATGAACGCCGTCAACGTGACGGATGGCTTAGACGGCCTGGCCGGCGGGGCTTTCATGATTTCTTTGAGCGTGCTGGGATATCTTCTGAGGGGTACGGATTTTTTGTCCGCGGCTTTTGCCGTTCTCGTGGGTGCCGCGGCCAGTTTTCTGCTTTACAACGTTCGTCCGGCGCGTATTTTTATGGGAGATACCGGCTCACATTTCCTGGGCGGCGCCCTCGTCGCCTTGTGTGTCCATGGTGGTGCGGTCGGAGCTTTGATTCCAGCGGGATTCTTGTTTGGAATCGAATTGTTTTCATCCGCCATACAAATCATAGCGATCCGAAAATTCAATAGGAAAATTTTTAAATTTGCACCGTTGCATCATCATTTCCAGCGTCTGGGATGGGACGAGACGACGGTGACCTCGCGCTTTTTGATCATACACGCCACAGGGGCCGCTTTTCTGGCGGCGTTGGGCGTCCAGATTTTGGGTCTTCGGTAGGTGATCGACATGGATGTCAAAGATTGGAATTCCAAACGGATTACGGTGATCGGAGCGGGGGTGAGCGGCACCGCCTTGGCCCTTCTCGCCCGAGAGTCGGGTGCAAAAGTCTTCGTATCGGAAGAGCGCGGCACTCTCCCCCCCGATACCCTGGAGCGCCTGAAAAACGCGGGAATCCAATGGGAGGCGGGAGGGAACAGCGACCGTGCTTTTGAAGCCGACACCTTGCTGCTCAGCTCGGGTATTTCTCCTAAAGCGCCCTGCGTTCTGGAAGCCCGGCGGCGCGGCGTTTCTGTCATGGGGGAATTGGACTTTGTGGCACCTCAGCTTAAAGGTTCCATTATCGGGATAACGGGCAGTAATGGAAAAAGCACCACGACCGCCCTTTGCGGACATGTTCTTCAAAAAATGGGTTTCAAGACCGGCGTGGGGGGCAATCTGGGTGAAGCCGCTTCGGGTTTCGCGCAGGAATATTTCGATTACGTGGTGTTGGAACTCAGCAGCTTTCAGCTCCATTGGGCCCACACTTTGAGAAGCGTCGTCGCCATCGTCACGAATTTGGCTCCGGACCATATCGATTGGCACGAAAGCTACGAAAACTACGTGGCGGCCAAGGCGAAACTGCTTTCTCTGCAGGACTCCACCGGCTGGAGCGTCATACAGGATCGAGATTGCGACGCGCTTCAAGTAGAAAATTGGGATAGAACGGTTGTATTGAGCTGGAACGAAAGGCCGAAAAACGGGACCGCGGGGCATATTTTCATGGGGAAGGACCTTGCGGTATTGCGTCTTGGAGGGAAGGAGCATCCCCTTTTTCGGTACGACGAGACGACGCTTCTGGGGCACCACAACCTGGAAAACGTCGCGATGGCTCTTACAACAGCATATTTACTCCATATCGTGGTGGCCGACGTGGGCGAGGTTCTGGCCGATTTCGCTTCTCTGCCCCATCGCTGCGAGTTGACCGCTACGATCGATGGAGTGACTTATGTGGATGATTCCAAAGGCACCAACGTCGCGGCGTCCGTCACGGCATTGACCTCTATCGAGGGACGTAAAATCGCTATTCTGGGAGGAAAGGGCAAAGGCGAGGATTATCGGGCTTTGGCAGAGGCCATTGTGAAAGAAGCCGACGCCGCCGTGCTGATCGGCGAGGAAAAGGACCGGATCGAAGCGGCCTTGAAAAAAGCCGGTTTCGCAAATACTCATCGGGCTGCCGACATGGAGACAGCCGTGTTCACGGCGCGAAAACTCGCTCATCCCGGAATGGTCGTTTTGCTCTCCCCGGCCTGCACAAGTTGGGACATGTATGAAAGCTATAAAAAGAGAGGAGAACATTTCAATGCTATCGTCCGGAGCATTAAGGGCTGAGACGAAAGTCGAGATCTGGCGGAACAAACCCGTTTTATCCGCCTCGTTGCGGGAACAGGAGCGGCAAACTACCTACAGCGCTTGGGCTTTATGGATCATCCCCCTGGTTCTCAGTTGCTGCAGCATTGTCATGATCGCTTCCTTGACGTCCAGAAGCAGCCTCAACGAAGGTTCACCTTACGGCTTGGCCTCCAAACAGTTTTTGTATTTGGGGATGGGCTTTATACTGATGTGCTGTTGCTACGTCACTCCTCTTTTTGTGATAAGGCGCTCGAGCTGGCTTTTGTGGGCTGTATCCGTGCTGATGGTTTGGGGAACCCTGATTCCGGGAATCGGCGTCAGGGTTGGAGGCGCTCGCAGGTGGCTGCACCTGGGGATACAATTTCAGCCGCTGGAGATATTGACGTTGGCTGTGCCCCTGTTTTTGGCCGATCGTTTGGCGAACTCCAAGCGAGAAGAGTTTCAATGTTTTTGCAGACCCTCCCTGACTTTGGCTATGTTATCGGCACTGCCTCTTTTTTTGCAGCCCAACATGGGAGGCATCATCCTTGTTTTTGGCATTTGCATGTCGATGCACGTGGTGGACAGGGGGTGGAAGTATCCTCTTGTAGGAGCGTTGTTTTTGGGAATAAGTTTCGTCGGGATGATTTACATGGAACCTTACCGTATGAGGCGCCTTTTGGCCTTCATCGACCCTTGGGATGATCCTTTGGATAGGGGATTTCAGATTATCCAGGGATTGGTGGCCTTCAGCAATGGGGGGATTTTGGGCGTAGGCGTGGGGAAGGGGTTGCAAAAATTGAATTACCTTCCGGCAGCCCATACGGACTATATCTTTCCCGCCATCGGGGAAGAATTCGGGTTGGCGGGGACACTTTTTGTGGTGTCCCTTTACGCTATCTGGACGGTTAAATCTTATCTGCTCTACAGGCGCAGCGATGATCCGTACACTTCTGTTTTAATCTGGGGAATAACGGTTTCCATTTTGCTGCCGATGTTTGTCAATTTGGGAGGTGTCATGAAGTTGATGCCCCTTACGGGCATTCCTCTACCTTTCTTGAGTTCGGGAGGAACGGCCCTCGTTTTCATGTGGGTGAAGGTGGGTGTTTTGATGCGCATCGGAAAAGAGTTGGCTCGGGGTGACGCATCCGGCACCGGCCTTCAAAGCTGGCGTCAGTGAAGATCTGACGTCAGTGAAAATGCCTGCGAAAACGGTGAAAATTTTAATTGTCGCCGGAGGAACGGGAGGGCATATTTTCCCTGCCTTGGCCTTCGGACGTTGGATCTTGGACCAGAAAAGAGCGGAACATGTTTTTTATCTTTCGGGCAACCGACCGTTGGAAAACGAAATTTATACTTCGCAGGGCATTCGCCCCTATCGATTGCCTTTGTCAGGATCTCCGTTAGGGGGGGGCTCCTTCACCCGAAATTTTAGGCGGTGGATGGAACTTTTCCGTTCATTTTTTCAGGCGGGGCATTTTTTGAGGCAAGAACGTCCGGCGATGTGTTTCCTTTTTGGGGGATACGTATCGCTGATGCCTCTTTTCTGGTGCCGCCTTCTGGGGATACCCGCGATTGCGCACGAACAAAACGTTTGTGCCGGGAAGGTAACGCGTTTGGCGTCGCGTTTCCGGGTTCCCATTGCCTCGGGTTGGAACGAATGCCGCGGAGTGGATGTATTC
Source organism: Synergistaceae bacterium (assembly GCA_031277095.1). GTDB lineage: Bacteria > Synergistota > Synergistia > Synergistales > Aminobacteriaceae > JAISLU01. The sequence continues at coordinate 14,545 of JAISLU010000110.1, read as the reverse complement.
ACGCCCGTCGGCGTTCCCGTACGTCCGCTGAATAGGATGTCCAGGGAGACTGCGGCCTCTGTTCTCGAGATCGACGTGAAAAACGGAGAACTCGTTGTCGGCGTTATCGGCGGCTCACTGAGCAGCGGCTCCTTGTCCCTTTTGGTCGGAGAAATATCGAAAAGCGCGGCGAACGTCAACGAGGGGAACTGTGTTTTTCTCGTGTTGAGCGACGCCCCGGATTTTTCTGTGAGAGAGAAGGTTCATTTTGTTGGCCGCCAATGGGATATGAGTCCCTTCTATTCTTTATGCGACGCCGTGATTTGCAGGGCTGGAGCCTCTACTCTGTCCGAGCTGGCGATTTACGGGATACCTGCCTTGGTAATACCCTGGAAATTGGCTTCGGATCGTCATCAAGAAGCCAATGGGGAATGCTTTGCGGCTTCAACGGGGAATATGATATGGCTCGGAGACGAAGATGCAAAAAACGATGCATTCAAAGACACTTTATTGAAGTTTATGACTTATGCCCGTGCCGGGAAAGGCAGATGTAAAAGCGAATCCGCGAGCGTCTCTGCGTCGTCGGCTTTATGGAGCCTGGGACAGGAAAAATTCGGGCAGGGGAAATCCGGACCGAAAAAATTCAGACAAGAAAAATGTGGAAATTCTTGATATATAATGCTTTCGGCGCCGATGTTTCATTGGATTCGGCAAGCGATGAAGCCGTATTTTGCTGTATGGCGCATATTGACGTATATTGTGGCGTATATCGCATGGAGGAAGTCTTACGTGAAAGTTTCCGATGAATTTGAGGGCATCGAACATATTCATCTTATGGGCATTGGCGGAGCGGGAATGAGCGCGTTGGCCCTGCTGCTGGTGGGAGCGGGGTTTACCGTAGATGGCTGCGACCTCTCCCGAAGCGATTACACCTCTAAAATTGAAAAATTGGGTATCGACTGTATTATGGGTCATTCGCCTTTACATATAGAAAAATTCTCTCCTCAGTTGGTGGTTTACAGCAGCGCCGTGAACTCGCAGCACGAGGAGCTCCTTGCGGCGCGGAAGCGGGGTATCCGAACGGCAAACCGGGGATTGGTGTTGAGCTGGCTCTTTAACGCGTCGCGCGGCATCGGTGTAGCGGGAACTCACGGAAAAACCACGACGTCCTCCATGATCGGTCTGATTTTGGAACACGCGGAATACGACCCTACCTTGGCCGTGGGCGCAGAGGTCTCTGACATCGGCATCAACGCTCGTGTCGGCAAAAGCGATTTTTTTGTCGCTGAAATAGACGAAAGCGATGGGTCTTTCGAGTTTTTCAAACCCAGGGTGACGGCGATTACAAACGCGGATTGGGACCATGTCAATTACTTTCTCACGAGAGAAGATGTAATTTCAGCATTCATTCGTTTCGCCAAGGGAAGGAAACCCAATACCCCGTTGGTGATCTGCGCGGAAGACGAAGGTACTCAGTCTTTGATAAAATCGCTGGGAAACGACCCTGAGCTGGTGACTTGCGGCTGGGGAAAGAGTTGGAATTGGGGAGCTTTTGACGTGGCTCACAAGGCGGGAGGCGGAGTCGTTTTCTCTGTGGCTTGCAACGGTGAAACCCTGGGGAAAATAGAGTTGATCGTTTCTGGAGACCACAATATCTTGAACGCGCTTGTCGCCTGCGCTGCGACTTCGTCTTTGGGCATTCCCTTCGAAACCATAACGGAGACGCTGCGTGGATTTCACGGGGCTAGACACAGGCTTGAAAAATTGGGGAAAAAGGGCGGCGTTCAAGTGATCGACGACTACGCCCATCATCCAACGGAGATTGCGGCATCGATTTCCGCGGTGCGGGATACGTACCCGGGCCATCGGCTCGTGGTGGTTTTTCAGCCTCATCGCTACACGCGGACCGCTGTTTTTTATCGCGAAATCGCCTCCGCCCTGGAAGCGGCGGACCTCGCGCTGTTGCTGCCCATTTACGCCGCGGGGGAAATTTCACAAAAAATTACGTCGGAGGCCATTGTCGACACGATAGTCGCCGACGGATATCGTTCCATATTCTGCAACGACGAAGAAGACGCCCTCTCGAAATTGAACGCTCTCTTGAGCAGCGGCGATATTCTCGTGACGATGGGAGCGGGTGACGTCTCCCATTTGGGCGAAGTCTATTTAAATAGATTATAATGCAGGGGTCTTAGTGGAAAATAACAATTTATGGAAGTAAAATGTGGAAAATAGAAATGTGGAAATCAGATGTATGGAAGTCAGAATTGAAAAAAAACTTGGCCTGTCCGGTGGAAGAAAAACGAGAGTTGGCTCCTTTATCCACGTTGGGTGTCGGAGGGCGCAGCGAGTTGTTTGTAGAGCCGACGGAAATGCGAGATGTTTCCGTTTTGTTTCAAATACGAAACAAAGAGCGCTTTCCTCTCTATATTTTAGGAGGGGGCACGAATGTGGTTTTTGCAGACGGCGAGCTGAAGGGCGTCGTTCTTTCGACCCGGCGTTTCAGGGGTTGGCGCTGGGATGTGGAGGACACGGTCGCTATACTGGAGGCGGAGGCAGGATGTGCGCTTCCCTCGGTGGTTTCTCATACGCGGAAAGAGGGGTTTACAGGTGCGGAATTCGCCCAGGGCATTCCCGGCACGGTGGGCGGAGCCGTTGCCGGCAACTCGGGAGCGGGAACGAAAAGCATGGGCGACCTTCTGGAAGAGGTAACGGCAATCGAAGAAGACGGCAGTGTCAGAAAATGGAAGCGCGGAGAATTCGATTATTCGTACCGCCATTGTTCGCTTTTTTCATCTTTTTCACCTGGACATTTCTTGGCAAGCTGTAAAATGAAATTCAGGAAAGTGCCCTTTACGGAAGTCGAGCAGAACCTTGAAGTTTTTCGTCGGGCGCGGGCGAGCCAGCCCCGCGGAGTGAAAAGCGCGGGGTGTGCTTTTAAAAATCCTAGAGGAGACAGCGCCGGACGGCTTTTGGATATATCCGGGTGTAAGGGGTTGCGTGTAGGGGGCGCCGTTGTATCCGAGCTTCACGCAAACTTTGTGTTCAATCGAGACAATGCCACGGCAACCGATATTTTTAGGCTGATAGAATCATGCCGTGATATAGTATTTCAAAAGACCGGGGTGCGTCTCGAACCCGAAATAAAATTACTGGGTTTCGAGAGTTAGTTTTCGTCTCAGTATAAAATACGGGTATTGTTATGGCTTCTAGGAGGCTTCGATGGTTTAAGATTATATTGTGTTCGATTTTGCTGGGAGGTATCTGGCGTCTGAACGAACGCTTTGTGTGGATGTCCATGAGGGAGATACACATAAAAGTTGCAGATCCGGCTCTAGAAGCGCGGTTCTGGGATATTTTCCCTTCCCCGTGTCTTCGTTTTTGGCCTTTGTTTTTGCACAGGGCACAGGGGATGAAGACTTTTTTGGAACGAACTCTTCCTGTTCTCGTATATACTCGCATGACAGGAATGGGAGTGTTTACTACGGAGATAAAATCACTTTCGCCCTGGGTGATCGTCGAATGGAGAGGGCAGGTGTGGTGTGTATCCAAGGAAGGCCGAATGTGGAATGCGGCCGATGAAAAACTCAACGTCTTGGGTTTAGACCTTCCGAGGAGACCTTTGTGGCGGATTCCTTTTTTATCCGCTGAATCCAGCGGGGATATGTATCCTCTGCCGAGTGGGGTTTTCCCCTCGCTCTTTTCGTTGGAGACAATCGAGGATTTTTCGACAAAATTCGGCAGCGAACTTTGGTTCAAGAACGTTGAAGAGATTGTTTTGGATCGCCGTGCGGGTGCCGATCTTTTTAATCTACGGTTTATTCGCGGGGGGCAAGAGTTCAGGATTTTACTTCAAAAGGACAAATATAAAGGACAAGAGCTGAACATTGCGCTGGAGCATATTTTGAAGGGTCTCCAGAAAGAAGGAGGCAATCACTTGGTCGATGCCACCTATGAAGGCAAAATTGTAGTTAAGGACTTGTCTTTGGGCGCAGGAGAAGGGAGTTCGAAATAATTGTTCAAGGAACCGGACACCTTAATAGGACTTGGCGTGGGTACCACCAAGATTGCCGTAATCGTGGCGGAAAGGGATCCGCGTTCGCGAGAAACAATTCAAATCATCGGCATAGGATCCACTCCTTCGTTGGGTATCCGTAAGGGTCTGATCGTGAACTTGGAACAGGCAGTACGATCCGTGCGTACGGCGGTCAAAGATGCCGAAAATATGGTGGGTTACGCATTGAATCAGGCGGTCGTTTCTTTCAACGCCGGCGACGTGAGCAGCGTGATGTCCAGCGGAATGGTAGCGTTGGGGCTCAGAGCGCGTCCCGTCGAGGTCGAAGATGTGGAGCGCGTTATCGAGGCCGCTCAGACAGAGCTTTCTATCCCGGCAAACAAAATTGCGCTGCACACGATTCCTGTTCGGTATTCCATCGATGGAAATTTCGGCATCGAAGATCCCTTGGGAATGACGGGAATGCGCCTTGAAATGGAACTGCAGACGATCACCGTCCCCACGCCTTACGTGCAGAATATAGTAAACTGTGTGGAGGCGTCGGGCATAAAGGTGGACGGTTTGGTGATCAAGCCCATCACCTCGGCGCTGGGGGCATTGACGGAAGAAGAGATGCGTATCGGCGCCGTATCTCTCTGCATAGGCGGAGGAACGACGGGGCTCACATTTTACCGGGACGGGCGTCCCGTGAAGGTGGCCATCGTTCCCATTGGGGGAGATCACATCACCAACGACTTGGCGAGCGTGCTGCGTCTGCCTTTGAATAAAGCGGAAGAGCTCAAAAAACGCCTTTTCGTCGCTGAAAACGACGATCCTATAAAGCTGGATTCCAAAGGGCAGCAACAAAGAACGATAGACCCGAATGTGGCTCTAGAGATAATCGCTTGCCGCTTGGAAGAACTTTTTACCGAACACGTGGCGCCCTTGATTCCCGAACATGACCCCAAATTGTTTCCCGGGGGGTTCATTCTGTCGGGCGGTGTCGCGAAAACTCCAGGTATCGAGGACTTGCTTTCGGACATTTTCAAAATACCCGTTCGCGTGGCGGACCCGAGAGACTCTTATCATCAAATGCCTCCCGGGCGTGACGATACCAGTTATATCAACGCCATAGGAACGATACGTTATATGCTGAGCAAGGAGCGCAACCCGTATCGCTTCATTGACCCGCCTGTTTCGTTATGGCGTGGGGGATCGGGAGCCCACGGCAGTCGTCGGGACAATCGGGACAAGAATGAGAGATCCAAACAGCGAAGCGGGCAAGGAATGAAAAATTTTCTGGAAAAAATCAAAGAGTCGCTCAAAGAACTTTTTTAAAATTTTAATTTTTTGATAAAGATGCTGCGGTCTTAACGGTCGGGAGGGCACATGATGGATCAAAATCAGGTTTTTCATCTTCCTGAGACACTCAAACAACGGGAACACATTCTGGTTATCGGGGTAGGCGGCGGCGGCGGCAATGCCCTCAACCATATCATCGATAGCGGGGTAGAAGGGGTCGAATTCGTGGCGGCCAATACGGATTCGAGAGCCCTCAGTTTAAACAAGGCCCCGCATAAAATCATCTTGGGCGAAAAGCTCACTCATGGCTTGGGGGCAGGTGCCGACCCGGTAGTGGGGATGGACGCCGCCAAAGAATCTATAGATCGCATACGTGAATACATCGATGGCGCCGATATGGTGTTTGTCACAGCGGGCATGGGAGGGGGAACGGGAACGGGAGCCGCTCCCATTATCGCGGAAGTAGCCAAAGAGATGGGTGTTCTCGTAGTGGGCGTCGTGACGACGCCGTTCAGTTTCGAAATGAAAAGACGCGCTTTGGTGGCGCAGGAAGGCATCGTCAAGCTCAAGGAGAAGGTCGACGCTCTGCTGGTGGTGGAAAACGACAAACTTCTCACTCAAATAGACGAGAAAACGAAGAGTACGGATGCCTATAAAATGGCGAACGAAGTGCTGCGGCAAGCGGTGCAGGGCGTGACGGATCTTATTTTGAAACCGGGCAGTATCAACGTCGACTTCGCGGACGTGAGAACGATCATGAAGAACGCGGGGTCCGCCATCATGGGTATCGGCATTGGAGAGGGCGACAACAGAGCCGAATTGGCAGCGAAAGCCGCCATTAAGTCTCCGCTCATGTCACTGCCCTTGAAAGGAGCCAAAGGCATTCTTTTCAATATCGAAACGGCGCCGGATGTGGCGCTCTTCGAGATAACCAAAGCGGCGGCTATTATCAACGAAACCGCGCATGACGACGCGCAAGTGATATGGGGTCACACCTTCAACGAGGATGCAGGAGGGATGATACGCATCACCGTCATTGCCACGGGCTTCTCCGACGACAATCGAGGCAGTGAACCTCTTCCTGCGCCGCGGCCCAAATCTGTAGAGCGAAGCGGGGAACGGAGGGCTCCTTTTTTGAAGGTAAGAAGTATCAATACCCTTTCCTTCGATGAGGGGGACCTGCAGTCCGCGGACAGCGGCGAAGACATGTTCACGGGGACGCCCAAGACGACCTACGACACTCCTGCCATCTTTAGGAAAAAACAGAAGTAGAAAATGAAGATTAAGTAGTACAATAATAAAAAGTGCGACAAAAAGACAGCGAAGGGATCAGGATCATGAAGAAAGTTAGGGTTTAAGTTAGATTTTGAAAATGATTGGGATTTTGAAGGGATTTTACGACGGAAGGAGCTCGACGGTTTGCCATTGAGAGAGACGAGGCGCTTCAAAACCAAAGGATCTGTTATTTCTTTTGGAGATATCATGCTTCCGTTGGTGGGGATCATTGCCATAGTGCTTCTTGTGGTGGCGGGGAAATTTTTTTTCTTGTCCGGCGCCGAAGAGGATCAAGTCCCTCTGCCGAGGCTGGAGGAGCCTTCTCGGGTTCAGCCGAGAGGAAATCCGGCTCAAGCAGAAGAGCTTGTTGTCGCCGAGCAAAAAAATGCGTCGTCGCGAGGTGATCCTGTTGCGTTGTTGTCCTCGGGTTCTCCCGCTGTAACTGTGCCCGAAGACCGCCGGTCGCCTGGGGCTTTGGATATACTGGCGGTGCCCTACGACACCCAGGGCGTGGCCGTTCCGTCGGCTCCGGAAGAAGTCAGGGTGGTCGCTTCCGCGACGACACCCGTCGCCGATCCGTCCCTTTCAAATTTTTCATCGAATTCATCAACGTCGAATTCATCAACTTCTTCATCTTCATCTTCATCCAAGCCCAGAGCGCCGATAACCGTTCGTACCGGGGCACCCGTGCAGCCTAAACTTCGGCGAGTGGAGAGAATTGCCCTGGAAAAGCGGACCCCGCCGCCTGCTCCCGAGATTAAATCAGCACCGACACCGACAAAACCTTCTTGGATGGTACAGGTGGGGGCGTTTTCTACCCAAGCCGCGGCAAACGCGGTGTCTCAGCGGATCACCAAGGCAGGTCATTCGGCAACGGTGGTCGCGGGGAAAAATTTACACAGAGTTTTGGTCCAAGCCGGCCCCACTCGGGAAGATGCGTTGACGTTGGCCACCCAAATGAGTCAAAGCGGTTTCCAAGGAGCATTTATCGTTCCTCCGAGACAATAGAAACGATGACTTGCCTTCCTTACGGTAAATTACTGGGCGGGACTCGTTTGTGATTTTTCTCAATAAAGAAATTTCTCGAAATGGGTTTCCCAAGTTGTTTTCCCGAGATGGAAGAGAGGTTCCTAAGGTGTGCGCGATTCACGGCCTTAGGAATTTTTTTGTGCGTCAGGGAAATTTACGTCTTCAGAAGAAATCCAAAGAAAACGGTCTGAGATACAAATACGGTTCGGGATTCATAAAAGAGAGGGATTTTCATGGCAAAAAAACAGATCATTTATGGTTTGAACGACACTCCGCCTTTTCCGATTATGGTTCTTGCGGGGGCGCAACATGTTTTGACCCTTTTCGGCGCGACGACGCTGGTTCCCTTGATCTTTGGTCCGGCGATGGGAATGAACCCGGAGCAGCTCGCCAAATTCATCGGATGCGTGTACTTCGGTATGGGGGTCGCGACGCTGATTCAGACTCATTCGAAACTGGGAACGGGGCTGCCTATCGTGCAGGGCTCCAGCTTCAGCTTCATTCCTCCCATCATGACGGTCATCGGGGCCTACAGCGCGTCCGGCCCCGAAACCATCATGCAGTACGTGGGAGGGGGGTTGATCGTAGGGGGAGTATTGCTTTCTATTTTGGGTTATACCGGATTGGTGGGCATGATCCGTAAGGTCATCACGCCGGTGGTCATCGGGCCGACCATTATGGCGATCGGGTTTTCTCTGGCGCCTGTCGCCGTCGACAACGCGTCTCGGTTCTGGCCGATTTCTCTCTTGGTGGTCGCGCTGATTTTTATCTTCAGCTTGGTGGTACAAAACAAGATCGTCAACATTTTCGCCATTTTATGCGCAATTCTTGCCGCCTATTTGATCTGCGTCCTGGTGTCTCGGGCCGGTTGGGTAGTGGCGGGTCACCCCGTCTACGTCGATTTTCAAAACGTGGCGGACGCGCCCATGTGGCGGACGGATATTCTTATGCCCTGGGGGGCTCCCAAGTTCAGCTTTCTCGCAATCGGGGCTCTTTTGGCGGGTTTTTTCGCCGTCATGATCGAGTCGATAGGAGACTATCATTCTTGCTCCTACGCCTCCGGCCTGGAAGACCCTACGCCTGAGGTCATCAGCCGCGGTATCGGAGCGGAAGGCTTCAATTGCCTGATTTCAGGTTTTTTGGGTTCCGTCGGGACGACCTCTTATACCGAAAACATCGGGTTGATCAGCCTCACCGGCGTGGCTTCCCGTAACGTGGTCCGTACAGGCGCGGTTTTGCTTATCGGCATGAGCATGCTGGGCAAGTTCGGCGCTCTGGTGGCGACTATGCCCGCGCCTGTCATCGGAGGGGCGTATATCGCGCTGTTCGGAACGATCGGAGCCCTGGGAATTCAGGTCCTGACCCGGGCCGACCTGAGCAGCCAACGAAATATTCTCGTCGTCGGCTTCGCCTTTTTGATGGCGCTGGGAGTACCGAACTGGGTGGGGCAGGACGCGGTGCAGAAGGCGTTTACGGACCCTTCCCGGGGAGAATTGCTTGCGACTTTGGGAGGCATGGCTTGGGCCATCCTGAAAACTCCGATGGCCGTCGCGGGAATTTGCGCCGCCTTTTGCGATTCACTCGTCCCCGGAAGCGACTTGGAGCGCGGGATCTCGCGACGCGAAATGGGCGCTTCCCCGGCGCAGGATGAAAATAAATAACAGCAAATAGCAGCAAATAACAGACAGAAGAGTGCCAAAGAAGAGACTACCCTTCCACCTTAAAATATGTTACTCTCAACCTCGAGACAGGGCACTCTGCCCAATATATTTCTGCCCGAGGCTGTTTGAGATCTGTTTAATATATGTGGTATGAAAGTTGCGGTGTACCATGAAAGAGTAGAGTATTGGATTGGATTGGATTGGATTGGATTGGATTGGATTGGCGTATCATCATCGATTTCGAAGGGGGAATTTGTCAGCTATGGGAATCCGCAGTATTGAAGAGCTTTGCGAAGAATTGAACGCAAAACGGGCCTCCGCTTCCTTGGGGGGAGGGAAAGAAGCGGTCGCCAAACAAAAACAAAAAGGAAAAGGAACGGCCAGGGAACGTATATCTCAGCTCTTGGACCCCGAATCCTTTGTGGAAATCGACGAATTTGTGACCCATAGATGCACAAATTTCGGCCTTGAAAAGACAAAGCCATTGGGAGATGGCGTCGTTACAGGCTGGGGAACGATCGATGGGCGCAAAGTGTTTGTCTTCAGTCAAGATTTTACGGTTCTCGGAGGTTCTCTGGGGGAAAAACACGCCGACAAGATCTGCAAAGTACTGGACATGGCGATGGAAATGGGATGCCCCGTAATCGGCATCAACGACTCCGGCGGCGCCCGTATTCAAGAGGCCGTCGATTCTCTGAATGGCTATGGAGAAATTTTCTTCCGCAACACCCTTGCCAGCGGCGTCATTCCTCAGATCTCGGTGATTATGGGGCCGACGGCGGGGGGCGCGGTTTACAGCCCGGCGTTGACGGATTTCGTTTTTATGGTCGAGGGCACCAGCGTCATGCACATTACGGGCCCGGCGGTCATCAAGGCCGTTACGGGCGAGGAAGTCACCAGCGAGGAGCTGGGAGGAGCCAAAACCCACAACACCAAGAGCGGTAACGCCCATTTCAGCGCAAAATCCGAAGAAGAATGTTTTCATCAAATCCGTAAAGTCCTTTCTTACCTGCCCTCCAACAATCTGGACAGCGTTCCCCTTGAGGAAACCGGCGACAGCGTCGAGCGGGGCGACCTGGAGCTGCGGGAGATCGTTCCCACGAACCCCAACAAGAGCTACGACGTTCACGACGTTTTGACGCGCATATTGGACGACGGCGTTTTCACCGAGGTGCAGCCGGGATGGGCCCAAAACATCCTCACGGGCTACGGCCGGGTGGGAGGACGAGCTATCGGGATCATCGCCAACCAGGCAAAGGTCATGGCGGGTTGTCTCGACATCGATGCCTCCGACAAAGCCAGCCGTTTCATCCGGCACTGCGACGCCTTCAATCTGCCGATCGTGACGTTTGTGGACGTTCCCGGTTATCTGCCGGGAGTCACCCAGGAGCATAACGGCATCATTCGTCAAGGCGCGAAACTGCTTTACGCCTACAGCGAAGCGACTGTGCCGCTGATCACCATCATTTTGCGCAAGGCGTACGGCGGAGCGTATCTGGCTATGAGCGGCAAGGCTCTAGGGGCGGATTTGGTTTTCGCGTGGCCCCAGTCCGAGATCGCCGTTATGGGAGCCGAAGGAGCCGCCAATATCGTGTTCAAAAAGGAAATCGACGCGGCGGACGACCCGGGAGCGACGCGCATGGAAAAAATAGACGAATATCGCCGCGCTTTTGCCACACCCTACGTTGCCGCTGAACGCGGCCTTGTGGACAGGGTGATTCTGCCGGAGGAGACTCGTAAAGAATTGTGGCTCGCCCTTTGTGGAATGGACAGCAAGAGAGTGGGACGTCCAAGTAAAAAACATGGGGTTATTCCTCATTAGAGTCCATAAATGAATACAGCAAAGTAAATGCGATAGGGGTGGAGTATATGGAGGCACAAAGTTCAGTGGTTATGCAGGCGGTCATCTACAGTTGCATTGCTTTTTCGATCGTCTTCATCGTATTGGGCGGTTTGACGGTCGTGATCTATGCCATGCGCATAGTGACCGGCAGCTCGACGCCGAGTGGGCCGTCTTCTGAAGTTGTGAGCGTCCCGCAAGCCAAGGTTCAACCGACGGGCGTAAAAAACCAGCATGTGGCGGCGATTGCGGCGGCAATTCTAGCATCGACCCAAGGGAAAGGCAGAATTTTGAACATTACGCCGATTCCTCGGCAGCGGACGTTTTCTTTGGAAACAACACGGATATGGCGCACGATGGCGGTTGTCGAAGGCAGCAGCCGACGCTTGGCCCCTTCCTGGAAACAGCAGACGGATTGAATTTGCATTTAATGTTGCACGGAAAGTTGTACGAAAAGTTGCATAGAAAATTGTACTGAAGTGGCATTTGGAACTCGAAAATTGGAATTTTTGAAAGGGGTAGGGTTGTTATGAGTTTGAAATACAAAGTGACGGTAGATGGTACGGCGTATACGGTCGAGGTTGAAGAGATGGGTGGAAGTGCCGCTGCGCCCGTTGCCGCACCCGCCTTCACTCCCGTGGCGAGGGTGGCGCCTGCGCCCGCCGCGCCTGCAGCGGCGCCCGTAACGCCACCGGCGCCCGCGCCTGCCGCCGCGCCCGTTGCCGCAGGAGCAGCCACCATCGAGGCGCCTATGCCGGGAAAGATATTGGACGTAAAGGTCGCCGTGGGCGCCTCCGTAAACAGCGGAGATCTCGTATTGATGTTGGAGGCCATGAAAATGGAAAACGAAATTTTTGCACCGACGACGGGTACCGTCAAAGAGATTCGCGTTAAAAGCGGCGATTCCGTGAACACTGGAGATGTCCTGATCGTTCTTGGATAACTCCTGAAAGCTTAGGAGGATACCGTAAAGATGGAAATGTATCTAAAATCGATAGGGGACTTGTGGGTTTCCTCGGGTTTCGCGGAGCTTTTCGTGATCAATTCCAAGCTCTTCGGGGTGTCCCTGCCCGGGTATTTCGTGATGCTGTGTGTGGCGCTGGTGCTGCTTTATCTGGCCATCGGGCGAGGATTCGAGCCTCTCCTTCTGGTTCCCATCGCCTTCGGCGCGCTGCTGGTCAATTTGCCTCTTTCCGGCATAGTCGACGAGGGTGGATTTTTGAGGTACGTCTACTTTGGCGCCCAGCACGAAATCTATCCCATCATTATCTTTTTGGGCATAGGGGCTCTGACGGACTTCGGCCCTCTCCTCGCCAACCCCCTCACCTTCCTGCTGGGGGCTGCCGCGCAGTTCGGCGTTTTTATGGCGTTTATCGGGGCCAATTGGTGGGGCTTCAACCTCAAAGAGGCGGCCAGTATCGGCATCATCGGCGGCGCGGACGGGCCCACCAGCATCTATCTGACCATGAAGCTGGGGCAGGAGCAAATCTTGCCGGCTATTGCCGTGGCGGCTTACAGCTATATGTCTCTTGTCCCGTTGATTCAGCCGCCGATCATCAAACTCTTGACGACGAAGGCCGACCGGGCTATCAAAATGGCCCAATTGCGCCCCGTCTCCAAGAAAGAGCGCATTCTTTTCCCGATCATCTGTACGATTGTTTCGGGGTTGGTTCTTCCCGCCTGCGTGCCTCTGGTGGGGATGCTGATGTTCGGCAACCTGCTGCGGGAATGCGGAGCGACGGAACGGTTGAGCCAGGCGGCCCAGAACGAAATTTTGAACATCACCACCGTGTTTCTGGGTTTGGCCGTGGGCAGTACCATGGGCGCGGACCGCTTCCTTCAAGAGGGCACGATCAAGATCATCGTTCTGGGCCTTGTGGCCTTTATGTTCAGCACCGCAGGCGGGGTGATTTTCGGGCAGTTCATGAAATATCTGAGCGGCGGAAAGATCAACCCCATGATTGGCTCCGCCGGCGTCTCGGCTGTTCCTATGGCGGCGCGGGTGGTTCAGCGCGTGGCCCAGTCCGAGAACCCGGGCAGCTACCTGTTGATGCACGCCATGGGCCCCAACGTGGCCGGCGTCATCGGCACGGCGGTGGCTGCAGGTGTTATGCTGACGCTTTTGACAATGTAGCCCATACAACTGATGTAACCGAGCAGGCATTGAATTCGCCCAACCTCCGGTTCCGCCGGGGATTGGGCGAATTAGGGTTTGGCCCGGTGCGCAAAACAAAAATGAGGTCGACGACATGGCAAAAAAGAAAAAAGAAGAAGAACTGCTGAACAATCTGACGCATGAAATGGCGATCTCCATTCTCAAAAAACTGTACGCGGACAAAGAGATACGGGACACGCTCGTGAGCCTGGCAGAGGCCGAATTGAAAAAAGTAGACGCCGAAGAGATTGCGGCCGAGGTTTTTTATCAATTGAATGCCCTCGAGGTAGAAGAACTCTGGGATCATTCGGGCGAGACCCGTGACGGATATGTCGAGCCGTCGGAATTGGGTCATACGATGGTGGAGGATGTTATCGAGCCGTTCTTGACCGACATTATCAAATATCGAGACTTGGGGATGAAGAAAGAAGAAATGGAGACCTGCAAGGGGCTTCTCCGAGGTCTCGCAAAATATGAAAACGAGGGCGACAATGAGTTCCAGGATTGGATACCCGACAGCATCATGGACATTGCCAGAGACGTTCTCAACGAGTACGGGAAACACAATACCCAAAAAGACACGGCTTCCGTCAAACAAGAGATCGATCCCGCTTGAACGCGCAGTCGCGCAATCACATTGAACGTCTTATCGGAGACGTCGTATCGGAGGCGCAGTGCCGGCAGGAAACGCTTTATGGTTTAGATGGCGTAACCGTTTTCCCTCGTTTCCGTTTCCAGCCGGCCCCTTATTCCCCCACCGCGCCGCGGCGGTACATCAGCGACTCGGCCAGGTGAGGGGTTTGAATATGGGCTTCTCCGGCCAGGTCGGCGATAGTGCGGGCGACCTTCAGCACCCGGCTGATGCCGCGCCCGGAGAGGTGCAATTTACCGGCCATGCCGGAGAGAAAATCTCGGGTTTCGGGCGTCAGCTCCAGGTGACGCCGGACGATTTTTTCGGGAAGCTCCGCGTTGCATGAAAAACCGTAAATCGCCCAGCGTTTTTGTTGCACGGTTCGAGCCCTGCAGACACGTTCGCGAATGACCTCGCTGCTTTCGGCGTTGCCCGAAAACGACAAAAGTTCTTCCGGCAAAAGACGGGGCACGGCGATTTGCAGGTCGATCCGGTCCAGAATGGGGCCGGAGAGTTTGCGTTTATAACGCTCCAGCTCCACGGAGGAGCAAATGCATTTTTCCACGGGATCGCCGAAGTGTCCGCACGCGCAGGGGTTGGCCGCCAGCACCAGCAGCACACGGGACGGATAGGTCACGGTGCCTGCCGCGCGGCTGACAACCACCTGTCCATCCTCCAG
>JAISLU010000085.1 GCA_031277095.1 Synergistaceae bacterium | reverse complement strand
AATTTAAGGATCATAAAATATTGTGCTAAAAAGCACTTGAGCTACTGCATTTAATCTCTAAAATTTCAATTAACTGCGTATTCCAGTATAGAAATTTAACTTTCAGAGTTTTGAAGTCTTAAGGGCTGATCGTGCTTTTAAAATGATTGTAACATAGCGTTTAGAATACTTTTTAAAAATTTTACTGCGTTTGCTTTCGAGAACTTTGAACTCTCAAGTATCTTGTGCTCCTTCTTTTATATCAAACTGATAGAGGGCTGTTTGGTATCCACCCAAAAACGACTGTAGTTTTGTGACGCTGGGAGTACCCAGATACATAGCCGGTCGAGTTCTCATGTCCTCAATTATTTTATATAGATGCACTGCAAGCAACAACCTTTCACTGTTTCCACTCGGCTATATCGCGAAAACGTTAGAGCCGGAACACGTTTTCGATGCGTTGCGCTCTTCCGTTCGCGCCGATTTCGCGGTAGAGTTTTTCGGCTTCTTGAGCGTAAAGAAGGGAGGGTTTTGTAAAGTAATTCTCGAACGGCAGGCTCTCGATTTCTCCTTTTTCGGCCATGCTGGCAATCCATGCTTTTGCCATGAGCTGAGCGGCGCACCATGTTTTTTTGCCAATCGCGGACAAAAAATCGGCGTTGCGAAGAGACGTCAGCGCGGCGGCAGGGTTGCCGCGTTTCGCGTCGCATATGGCCTTGAGGCTGTAAAGAAGGGAACCACAGTGCCCCCCTCGGCTGCTTTCGAAAAGCGCCGCTCCCGTGTCGATATTACTGTACACCAGACTCCAATCACCCATATCGAGAGCGGCGTCCGCTGCATGGGCATGAAAATGGCTGCGGCCCCAAAAAAGCCCGGAGTCCGCGCACCGTTTGATGCAATAATCGAAGTGCCGCGCCGCCGTGTCGAGGTCCCCCATCCATTGACGCATTTCTCCGATGTAACAACGTGACGCGAGCAGATTTGGCGTGTAGCGCCTGCCTATCAGTTCCAATTCCTCGAACAGCTTGATCGACCTCTGAAAAATTTTCTCGGCGTTGGAAAAATCTCCCGTGATGAGTTTCGACATGCCGATAAAACGCAGGGCCAACCCCATATGATTTTCCTTCCCCATTTTCTTTGCCAGGTGAAGTATCCGGCGGCCCGTGGAGAGCAAGCCTGCGTTGTCGTCGGTCTGAAGATAGTGGTGCCCGATATGCTCAAGACAGTATATCTGTATCTCGTCGAAATCGTGTTCTTTCGCGAATTTCAAGGCTCTGTCGATAAAAAGACGCCCCTTCCGATATTCGCCCCAATTGATAAGGTAGCCGCCGTAAATCTCGCAGTACGACGCCTCCAGTTTCTTGTTCTCGACGGCCTTGGCAGCGTCGTCGCTGTCCTCGAGTGCGCTCAAAAGATCACGAACCCGGGCGATTTTCTCTTCGGTGTCCTCTCTGCCGCTGAATGGAATGGAGCAGGTGAGCAGCACTTTGTCCTCCACCAAAGGGAACAGGACATGGTTCAGTGTGATCTGAAAACTCATCTCGCGCAAATGCTGTTTGAGCACGTCCTCTTTCAGTCCTGCCATCGTGTAATGATGACGGAGAACGGAGCTGAGCGTCGGATTCCAGATTTGAGGCGAATAGCGCCGGTTCAATATCTCCGCGATCCGGCTGTGGAGCCTCACCCTTTTGAAACCGGGGATCGATTCGTAAACGCACTCGCGGACGTTGGCGTGGAAAAGATCAAGTAAGACACGGCCGTCATCCCATTTTTCGCAGATCATTTTTCCCCTGAGAAGCCCCTCCGCGGACTCGGCGAGTTCCTGGGATTCCAGTTTCATCACCATAGCCGCCTCATCGATCGATGCCCCGAAGCCGAATACGGACAAAACCGACAAAAACTCGCGCTGAAGGGGAGACATGTCCTCCATTCTGCACAGAATCAATCCTTTGAGTCCCGCCGAACAGTCGGCGTCTGGGCGCTCCATCAGCATCCTGCGCATTTCGGCCAGTAGGAGCGGCATTCCTTCGCTTTCCCGAATAAAATATTCTTCTCCTTTGTGCAGAAGGACCTCTTGAGGCAGGAACGAGCGGCAAAAGTGAAGAATCTCGTCGATACCGAAGGGCGAGAGAGGAATTTGAACAAATTCGCGAGGGACGGCGGGCTTAACTGCGTACAGGAGTTCCATGACGGACGACGCGCTTTCAGGACGGCTCGTCATGAACACCGTTAAAGGAAACCGAATTTCCGAAAGGAAAACCTTCAGCAACGACAACGAATGAAGATCGAAAAGATGAAGGTCTTCAAAAATAAAGAGAGGGCGCGTCGCGACGGGGCTCGCCTCTGATGGACTCAGAAAGCTCGATTGGCTTGTCACGTTCGAAAAACGCGCGACTAAGCCGGCGAGCATTTTCCCGATCATCGCCGGGTCCCTTCCGGCACGCGCTGGAATGTCGATGGCATGGGACGCGCCCTCTTTTTTCATGAACTCGTAGAATACGCCGGACAACAAGGATGCCATCGCGGGATCGACGGCAACCCGATGTTTTTCCAGCTTTGTCCCGAGCTGAGAGACGAGTCCGTTCCAGGATGAATAGGGATACTTTTCCCCTATAGACAAAGGCCGCGCGATAAAGCACTCCGCTTTGGCAAACAGAGCCGAGCCGACGACGTGATTGACGAGCGCGCTCTTGCCGACACCCGCCTCTCCGTGAATGAAGACCAACAGCGTGCGCGAACTCCGCAACGCGGCGTCCAGAATTTTCTGGACTTCAGCGTCCCTACAGCAAAAAACCTCTCCCGAACGATTTGTGTCGCTCTGTCCGCTTGCCGCCGCCACGGTTTTTCTCAAAAACTCCCGCGCCCTTTCCCCCGGCGATACCCCGAACTCCGATTCGAGCTTCGCACGGTAGGCGTCGTAGGAAGCGACGGCTTCCGCCACGCGTCCCGCCTTACGATAGGCTTCCATCAGCTCCAACAACGAGTCTTCGTCGAAGGGGTCGAAGACCAGCAACGCCGACAGGGAGTCGATGAGTTCCTCTCTCAGTTCCAGCTCATAACAGGACGTAATCCTGTTTTTGATCTGTTCGACAATCTTTTTTTTGAGAGAACCTCTGACGCGCGAAAGCCATTCACCGAATTCGGGAAGATCCAGGGAGTCGAACCCTCTGAGGGGCTCCTTGAAAAAAAACGAAGGCATCGGTTTTGCGGCGTCCGCCAGAATAGTTACGGAATCGATATCGTTTTCGACGTTCTCTAGAAACAGGCTTCTGCCGCTGGCTTTGAAATGTTCGGGCAACGCTTTGCGCAAAAGATATATGGCGTTTCTGAGGCTGCCCGTGGCCTGAGACTCGTCTTTGTCTCCCCAAAACATGAATTTGAGAGTTTCCCGTGACGCGCGTCCCTCAAAGGCCAAATAAAACAATATGGCCTCGGCTTTTCTAAAGGGAATCGCGAGACGTTCCCCGTTTCTTTCGACAAACGGCTCTCCAAAGAAATGCAATGTCACGGACACCGGCGTCACTCCTTTAGAAAATGAGTATACAATATGTAGAATGATAATCGAAGGGGAGGAGCTTTTGTCGTGTGAAAAACTTCGACCAAACTTCGACGTCGCGGGACATCCTTTGGCGAACGGGAGAGTGAGCGGACTGCTGCTCAAGTTCGCGGCGCCGAGCATTGTGTCGATGCTCGGCGAAAACGTCAAAAAAACGTGGGATCCCGGGACGGGCGTTGGTCCGTCGTCTGTTCCCATGAAATTTTTTTTGCGTTGCCTTGACGCGAAAGAGGTATGATGGTAATGCTCAAAATAAAACCCAGAAAGGATTGATCGCCATGTTCGACGCGACGGGAAAAACGCTCTCCATCATGCTGGATTTTCCCCAGGGATTGCCGCCTAAGACGGAATTTGAACCGGGAATCAGACGAGCCCCCAACAGAGGACAGGTTCTGAACAAAAAAGAGACCGTCCTCGCCCTGAAAAACGCGCTGCGCTATATTCCCGAGAAATTCCACAAAGAACTGGCCCCGGAGTTCCTCGCGGAATACAAGGAGCGGGGAAGAATTTACGGCTACCGCTTTCGCCCCAAAGGACGCCTCGTGGGCAAACCCATCGGCGAATACGAGGGAAAGTGCATTGAGGGCAAGGCGTTTCAGGTGATGATCGACAACAACTTGGACTTCGACGTGGCCCTTTATCCCTACGAATTGGTGACGTATGGCGAGACGGGACAGGTCTGTCAAAATTGGATGCAGTACCTCCTCATCAAAAAATATCTGGAGATCATGACCGAGGACCAGACCTTGGTGCTCCAGTCGGGGCATCCTTTGGGGCTGTTCCGTTCTCGCCCCGACGCGCCGCGGGTCATTTTGACGAACGGTCTCATGGTGGGGCTCTTCGACAACGCCGGGGATTTCGCCCGCGCAGCCGCCCTGGGTGTCGCGAACTACGGACAAATGACGGCGGGCGGATGGATGTACATCGGTCCCCAGGGCATCGTCCACGGAACCTACAACACGCTGCTCAACGCCGGGAGGCGCAAGTTCGAGCTTCCCCGGGGCAAGGGGCTCGCGGGGCATCTTTTCATATCCTCCGGGCTCGGAGGCATGAGCGGCGCGCAGCCCAAGGCGGCCGACATCGCCGGGGCGGCCTCGATCGTCGCCGAGGTGGACCCGTCGAGAATCGAGACGCGCCTCACACAGGGGTGGGTCGCCAAAAGAACCGCCGACTTGGCCGAGGCCTTCGCATGGACCGAAGGAGCTATGGCGGAGGGCAAACCGCTTTCCGTCGCTTACGAGGGCAACATCGTGGACCTCCTCCAGTACGCCCTCGACAACAAAAAAAACGTGGAACTTCTTTCCGACCAGACCTCGTGTCACGCCGTGTACGAGGGGGGATACTGTCCCCAGGAGTTGACCTTCGAGGAACGGACCCGAATGCTGCGCGAAAACCCGGAGCAGTTCCGAAAACACGTGAACGCCAGCCTCCGAAAACATTTCGAGCTGATCAAAGCCCTCGTGGAAAAAGGCACCTATTTCTTCGACTACGGCAACTCGTTCATGAGAGCCGTGTTCGACGCGGGAGTGAAGGAGATATCGAAAAACGGCGTCGATACTTACGAAGGATTCATTTTCCCCTCTTACGTGGAGGACATCATGGGGCCGCTCCTCTTCGATTATGGCTACGGCCCGTTCCGCTGGGTCTGCCTCAGCCGCGACCCGGAAGACCTTCGCAAGACCGACCGGGCGGCTATGGACTGCATCGACCCCGAAAGGCGCTTCCAAGATCACGACAACTGGGCTTGGATACGCGACGCGGAAAAGAACAGGCTGGTGGTGGGGACTCAGGCCCGTATCCTGTACCAGGACGAGGAAGGCCGTATGCGTATCGCCCTGAAGTTCAACGAAATGGTGCGCAACGGAGAGATCGGGCCGGTGATGCTGGGACGCGACCATCACGACGTGTCCGGCACGGATTCGCCCTACCGCGAAACCTCGAACATCAAAGACGGCAGCAACGTGATGGCGGAAATGGCGATCCAATGCTTTGGGGGAAACTGCGCCAGGGGCATGAGCCTGGTGGCGCTCCACAATGGCGGAGGGGTGGGAACGAGCAAAGCCGTCAACGGCGGGTTCGGCCTGGTTCTGGATGGAAGCCAGCGCGTTGACGAGGTCATCCGCTCCTCCTTGAGCTGGGACGTCATCAGCGGCGTGGCGCGGCGCGCCTGGGCCCGAAACGAGCACGCGATGGAAACCGCGGAGGAGTTCAACAAGAAACGCGGCGACGGGCACATCACGCTGCCGTTCGTCGCCGACGAAGAATATCTCGAAAAGCTGGTAGATTGACAACGGGCAAAAACGCCGCGATAATCGTCGTGCAATCGTCGCCGTACCCCCGGCAGGGTTCACCCAGACAGCGTTTAATATTGTCTGGGCGACGAAAAACAAGAAAGAACAGGAGGAGATCGTACCATGTCGGAAAGCAACACGGCGCAAAGCAGCATCGGGCTGTACAAGTTCCTGGGCTACAGTCTGTTCGGAGTGTTCATGTTCTTCTGTCCCGTTACCATCGGCGGCCGCTCCACCATCCCGGTGGACCACATCATCAATTTCATCACGGGCAATCTCTTGGAGCCGGCTAAAATTTACATTCTGATCGTCATGTACTGCGGGGCGGTGCTGCCCTTCATCCGCAAAACTTGGAACAAAGACGCCATGAGTATCTTTTTCTCCACGGCAAAGGTCTGCGGCGCGATTATCGGAACGGTCTTATACTTCAAACTTTTCCCGGACTTCCAGTGGCTTTGGCGGCCGGACTTCGGCCCTTTCCTCTTTGACAGACTGGCGATGCCGGTGGGGCTCGTCATCCCGATCGGATCGGTTTTTCTGGCTTTCCTTGCCAACTTCGGGCTGATGGAGTTCACGGGGGTGCTCATGACGCCCATCATGCGCCCGCTTTTCCGCACGCCGGGACGGTCCGCCATCGACGCGGTGGCCTCTTTCGTGGGAAGCTACTCCATCGCGCTGATCATCACCAACAACATGTACCGTCAGGGCAAGTACTCGATTCGAGAGGCCGCCGTCATCGCTACGGGATTTTCGACCGTTTCCGCCACCTTCCTTCTCGTCGTCGCGAGAACGCTGAATCTCATGGACCATTGGACACTGTACTTTT
>JAISLU010000066.1 GCA_031277095.1 Synergistaceae bacterium | reverse complement strand
CCGGTCGGTTTCTTCGCTCACTTCTCGTATCTTTTGCGCCGTTTCATCATTCGTTTCCTTTATTTGTTTGGCGATTTCTTGAACCACAGCCCAAACCTTATCAAAGTTCAAGCCCATTTCTGGCTGGCGTGCATCCGTCATTGTTGCCATTACTTTGCACCTCCCGCGATAAGACTATTGAATCTCAATAAATATTCTATCATGAGAGATTTCACGTTCACTCGGGTGCAGGGGAGGTACTTTGCCCGTAAACGGGAACAGCCTGGGCGATCTCTGCTTAAGCCGAACGGCAAGGATTGTAAAGGATGGGCTAGCAGGCTTTGGGCTTGAAGCCCTCCGGTACGTCGATGGTCATGGTATCGCCGGATTGAGCAATGACGTAGAAGCCGGTTTTCAGGGCGAACTCTCTTACCTCTTTCGAAATGATTGCGCCCGCCACAGCTCCATAAAATTTTCGCGAATCTTTGCTCAATGCCTTTCTCATTCCTTTGAGTTTTGACGCCTTCTGTCTACCAATAATTTTTAGCTACACCTGCTAAATGTCGGCGAGCTTGACATTGTCGAGGATGGAAGCTACAATCCAACCCATACTTAATTTTCAAATTTGATTTTCAAATTTCAATAGAGTATTACATGTCGCTTTTACGTATTTTCGATAGAATTTCCCGATAGATTTTTACGCGGTATTTTCATTCAGTCGCGGGTATGCGGGTACTTGCAATCAAGAGTGAAGCTCAGATATATAGGATTTAATAACGATATTGATCGAGGGAAGTGGCGTAGTGATGGGTAGAAGTTTTTTTAAATACAATCTTGGCTTGCTCCTTGCTATTATTGACGTACTTACTTGCGGGTCCTCTGGTGGAGTGGTCGGCGTGTAAGGCGTCGTTGTCCAAAAACTCCAACCCGGGGCCCAAAAGGCCCCGGTTTTTTTTCTCCCAAAGAAATTTTCTCCAAAGAAAGGGTGTGTGAAAAAACTGTGAAAGATGGCATTGCGCCTATCGTTCGGGGGGTCTTGCGTGTCGGGCAAATCGGAACGTGAGCGGTGGCAAAGAGCGCAGTAGGGTTCAGCAGGCGAGGTTCGCCGCTGAGGGACAGACACAGGAGACAATGCCGTCGTGGGCATCGTCAGAAGGGGGCAAAATCTGATGTTGGATTTTTTGCTGGCAGCGTTGCCGATTACGGTCATTTTGGTGGGAATGGCGGGTTTCGATCTGCCCTCCAAGATTTTAGCGCCGATCTGTTGGATTATCGCTTTTGCGACGAGCCTGATCTTTTTTGCGGCACCGACATTCGACGTCTCCAAACTTTTCTCTACCAGCATAGCGGGAGTTTTGGACGGGGTTCGTATCGTGTGGCTCATTTTCACCGCCTTCGTCACGCTGCAGATCATGATAAGGTCCGGCTCGATGGATCAAATCAAACGGGGGCTCGCCGGTGTCACCCTGGACAAACGCCTGGTGGTCGTACTCCTGGCCCTGCCCTTCGGAACCTTCATTGAGGGGGCTTCAGGCGCCGGGACGCCCGCCGCTCTGGCCGCGCCCTTCCTGGTTGCCCTTGGGATGAACCCCGTGGTGGCGGCGGGTGCGTGCCTCATCGGCAACTCCGCCCCCGTGAGCTGGGGAGGGGCGGGAGTGACCACCGTCATGGGAGCGGGCCAGTACGTGGACTTCGTGGAGGCCTCGATAATGACCGGGCGCATGGCCTGCTTCGAGTACGTGGTGCTGCCCTTTTTGATGCTGGTTTTCGTTTTCGGCCTCAAGTCGCTCAAGGGAATCTGGAAGGAACTGGTGGTGCTGGGGGTACTGATGGGCATCGTCAATTTCGCGATCAGCAATTTGCTCCTGCCGGTGACGGAGCTGACGAGCCTTCTGGGAGGGTTCGTAGACACGATCCTTTACTGTGTTTATTTGAAAATGCGCAAGGAAGACTTGACCTCCATTCCCCAAGAATATCGATTGAGTTCTGACGCGGGCGGGAGCAAGCAATCCCTCAAAGAATTATGCGTGGCCCTTTCTCCCTACGTTCTCCTCTGCACGGGGCTGGTGGTCGTGCGGTTGTCCGTCCCTCTTCCTCTCCTGATCGGCTTCGGCGGCGGTTACACCGTGTGGGTCGGATGCGTCATTTTGGTCTGCGCTTTCATCGCGGCCGCATACCTGCGACAGTTGTCCTCCATCGTCAGCGCCATGTGGGACTCCTTCCTCAAGGTCATCCCCGCCCTGCTGGCCATGAGCTTTCTGTTGGCGATGGTCAACTGCATGAAGATGTCCGGTCAGATTTCCACCCTGGCCAAAACCCTCAGCGCAGCGGCGGGTGTGGTCTATCCCATCGCGGCGGTGCTGATCGGTCAGGTGGGGGGGTTCATCACGGGCACCAACCTGGGATCCAACTTGATGTTCAACCCTCTGCACATCGAAGCGGCGAAAAACCTCGGCCTCAACGCTATGGTCCTCGTCGCCGCGCAGAACACGGGGGGTGCCATCGGCAACATGATCTGTCCCAACAACGTCATCGCTGTTTGTGCCTGCGTCGGCATCCTGGGACGCGAAGGGGAGGTTTTGCGGAAAACCTTGATGCCATCTGTTCTCCTGTTGTTCTTCCTCGGCGCTCTGGCGATGGCCTATACTTATTGGGTCTTCCCTCTTTGAAATATGCCTCTTTAATGTGAATGTGAATGTGCAAGTGTGAAATGTTTCCGTATTGCAATACCCATAATCGAGGAGTGATGTGCCCGTGAGCAAGTACAGCCTGAAATTCGACCGCGAAAAGATAGACCTGGATATTCCAGAAGACAATCTTCTGGGCGTCCTGAAAAGCCGCGAGGTTCCCTGCGCCGCCACGGAAGAGGAAGCGGTGCGCAAAGCCCTCGAAAACCCCATCGGCTCACCGGGTATCGGCGGCAGGGTGAAGCCGGGCGAAAAAGTGTGCATAGTGACCTGCGATTTGACGCGGGCCTGGCAGCGGACCCACGCCTACCTCTATCTTTTGGTGGAGGAAATCAAAAAAGGCGGGGCAAAGGATCAGGACATTTTCTTCCTGTCGGGCACGGGCACCCACCGGGAACAGACGGCGGCGGAACACAAGGCCCTGTTGGGGGAGGAGCTTTACGCCCGTCATAAAATTTACGACCACCGGTGCGGGATAGACGAAATGGCCGATTTCGGCACGACCAGCTACGGTACCCCCATCCGCTTCAACAAGAAAGCCGCGGAGGCCGATCACCTCATCCTGACGGGAGGGATCGTGTACCATTTTATGGCCGGCTGGAGCGGAGGGAGAAAAGCGGTCCTGCCCGGCATCGCCGCTTACGAAACCATCATGGCGAATCACGTGCTGGCCCTCAACCCGCCTCCCGGCAAGGGCCGCAACCCCGTCTGCCGCAGCGGCAACGTGGAAGGGAACCCCATCCACTTGGACATGGTGGAGGCCGTGTCCAAGCTGAACCCCGCCTTCCTGCTGAACGTGGTGATGAACGCCCAGGGGAAGATCGGCTGGGCCTTTGCGGGAGACTGGCAAAAGGCCCACGCGCCGGCCAGAGACGCCGTGGACAGCGTGGACGCCATCGAAATTCCCGAGAAAGCCGACCTTGTGGTGGCCTCCGCCTGTGGGTTTCCGAAAGACATCAACTTCTACCAGACCTCGAAGACTATTTTCAACGCCGAAGAGGCCGTCAAGCCCGGCGGGGCTATCCTTATCCTCTCCGCGTGCAGCGAGGGGTTCGGAGACGAGGAAGTGCAGACCATGCTGATGAACTTCAAAAACTCCGACGACCGGGAGACGGAGCTGCGGCGCGAGTTTTCCATAGCGAAGCACGTGGGATACTGCATAGGGGAAACCGCCAAATACTGCGATTTTCACCTGGTGACGAAGATGGAGCCCGACCTTCTGAAGGGCACGGGAATCAACGTCTCCCAAACCGTGAAGGAGGCCTTGGACAAAGTCTACGCGAAGCACGGCAGATCCCTCAGCACGTGGCTGATGCCCCAAGGGGCAAACACTCTGCCGAAAATCTCCGTTTAACGGAAGCTATCTGGCCATTTGTTTCTTGCTTGCAGAAGGCTTGTTTCTTGCTTCTTATAGAAGGCAGGCCGCCCAGACAATGAGCGGCCCCCTGCAAAATTTCATAAATTTCATGCGTGCCCTGCCCTTCACTCAGGCTTGCTTCACGGCTATGCTTGTTTCACGGTTATAGAAATGCGGATCAAGTAGTTGTCGGGGTCTGCGATGGATATTTCGTTGAGCGGGTATGTTTCGTAGGCGGGACCGCAAATTTCCAGGTTGTGGTCTTCTATATACGTCATCAGCCTGCTGTACAGGCCATCGGTATGTCCGTAATTTCCTCGGGCGTACCCCGTCAGGTACAGGCCCTCCGGTTTTCTGTCGGGGGCGTCCGGCATCTTGAAGTAAAATCTGTCCGGACCCACCCAGTCGTGTCTTTTGATGCGCGCTTCCGAATAAACTCCCCACACGGGATAGTTCAGGTCCATGCTTCTGTCCCGGTCGTTGCAATATTTGTAAAAATCCAACGTGGCCTCCTCTATGGACTTCCCCATGGAATAGTCGATCTGAGGCCCCAGAAGAATGGATTCCTCCTCGGCCCAATGAACCTCCATTTTATGTTCGTCCACGGCGAGGGCCTCTTCGATGATGCTTTTTAGGGTCAGCAACAACTTTTGTGACGACATCATCTTCTCCACGTTGCGGTCGATGCGTTTGCTCTGTTCCGTAAAAAGGGCTATGATGCTCTCCGGTGTGCGGTACTTGAGAACTCCCACGATGTCTTTGAGGGGCAGCCCCAGATCTCGCAGCGTCATGATCAAATTGGTCGAGGCGATCTGATGGTACGAGTAATAACGATAGTTGTTATCCCCTCTCTCCACGGAAGAAACCAACCCCAGATGATCATAATGGAGCAAAGCGGTCCTTGTAACACGGGCGAACTTTGCCAACTCGCCGATCGAAAGCAGCCCTTCGTTTTTCATGTGCGTCCCCTTGCCGTATATTCAAAGCCGTATACTCAAATCCATATACTCAAGCCGAAATATATATTCAAAATAAAAACTATTAATGCAAATAAGATTATAGCACGAGGGATTCGTGACAGCGGTGATTAAAAAGCCGGTTGAAAATGAAAAGGGGGGTATGTCCCGTCGGGTATCGGAAGGGGTATTGCAGAAAAACGCGCTCGCCCAAGTCTCGGAAGATTGGGCGAGCGCGCAGATTTCGATCGAAGTATGCCGTTATTCCGTGCTATTCTCGGCTGACGACCTCCGTGCTGACGACCTCCGGGGAAAGGGGAACGTCGGAAAGAGGAAGGGGAGGGGACGGCTGAGAGTCGGCGGATGTCGCGTCATCCGAAAGGGTGTCTGTGGTTGGCGCGCTCGCCGGCTCGGGAACGTCGCTCACAGGCAGAACTTCATTCTCCCGTTGAGGAGGGAAAAGGTCGGGATCGTGAATGACGATCCGGGCTCTGCTGAGGAGACCTTGGCTGAAGTTGGTCATGGCCGTGCGTTCTTTTTGTTGTTGCAAAAGCATACGAATGTCTCCACTGACCTCATCGTAGGGAGATATTTTTTCGGCGACCGCTTCGTCCTTGACCCCTACGGCGAAATCGCTGCTGGCGACCTCGAAAACGGGGCTGACAGCGCCCAAATCGAGGGATTTCATGGGCGCCAGATAGTCGTCGAAGACGGATTCAGGGACGAACATGGGAACCGTCGTCACGTTGATCACCTTCGAGGCATCCACCACGTCCCCCGACGTCGCTGACTCCCAGGACCTTCCTTCGAGAAGCAGATTTCGGACCTTCTCGGCCTCGTCCTCGGACGCGAAGTGGGCAAGGCTGACGTTGAACCCCGCCGGCTGCCTGAAAAAGAGATTTTTCGTGCTGTCGTAGAACTCTATCGCCTCGTCTTCGCTGACCGTGACGACGCCGATGGACTCCCGAATCAACTGCTGACTCGCCATCTGCTGGGCGATATTCTTTTTATAATCCTCGACCTTGAGTCCCGAACGCTCCAGAGACTGATAAAACGCCTCTCTTGTCGGAAAAACTTGGTCGGCGTAGTCTTTCATGGCCTGTTCGGCGTCCGCGTCGGAGATGACGATGCCGCTGTCCTTGACCTCCTGGGTCATCTGCTGCTCCATAGCATATTGTTCCAGCACGGACTGGTAAATGGGCGGCAGGTCCGTGGACGCCAGATCTCGGGTGCCTTGCGCTTCGATATACTGCCGCACTCTCTGGTCCAGGGCGGAGCGCATCAATCGCCTGCCGTTGACATCGGCCACGGCGTAATCCGCCAGTTGACCGGAAGAAGAAGCCCCGCGCCGCGGCCCGGAATCGTACATCAAAAAAGTGGACAGGAGAAAAGTCACGACGATGACGACCATAATCCAACGCATCTGCGTTCTCAACTTATCCATCAAAGGAACCATCTTCTTTCATTCTATATAGGTATGTATCCATTCAACTCGACGCCAACTCGCGGCCGGCGAAGTAAAATTTTAACACACCCTGCCGGTCTGACATAAAAATTTTAAAGTCTGTTTGCGCCGCGGCAAAACGGAGACGAAAATATGGGTATTTTGGTATGGGAGGGCGGCATGTCCGCCTGGTCTGCAATATAATAGACTGAAGAAGGGGGGAGTTTTTATGACAGTCCACTTGAAGATCATCATGGAGCAAGGCGCTTACCGGTCCGGGTGAGGGTGCGGCTTTTACAGCCCGGAAGAGAAGGATTCTTTTCCCGAACAGCAAAAAAACATTCGCGCGGTGGGGGAAGTTCTGCGTGCGTTGACGGCTCGCTACGGAAGTCGTCTGGACGTTTCTATCGTCGATCCGCGAAACATCGTGTCCCTTTGGGACAATATCCGCTATGGTGTACGGGTTGCCCAGCCCACGTGGATTCTGGACCGCAAAAAGATCGGCGAAGGCGTGCTTAATCTGGAATACTTGCAAAACGCCATTGATGAAAAGATAAAATAAAGATGTGAAATAAAGACGTGCAATAACGGCGTGAAATAAGGGCGTAAATGAAGGTTGCCGTCCGGCAAACATTGCTGTTGGACAAAGATTGTCGTTCGGCAATTATTGTCGTTCGGTAAATATTGAAACTCCCGGGAGGTCCGCCTCACTGGGTGGAGGGAGGGTTTTCTATGAACCTTGGAATGGGCGAAATTGCACTATGGATTGTGTTGGCGCTGGTTCTCTTCGGAGCCAAACGCCTGCCGGAGGTGGGGCGCGCTGCGGGCAGCGCCATTCGGGAGTTCAAATCGGCGCTTAACGGAGCCGAGCTTAACGGAACCGGGCGCAAGGGAACCGAACCCAAAGAGGCCGAACCCCGCAGAGGGGGGAGCGGCGACGGTGAAAACCCTTGAGGACGGCATAGGGATACCGTGCTTCACGAATGGGAACCGCACCTGGAAGAACTGCGTAAGCGCATCATCTCCGTTTTGATCGTTTTTTGCGTCGCGACTCTCGTGGCGTTTGTTTTTTCCTCTCGCATCGCCGCCTTTCTCACCGCGCCTCTGGCTGTTTTCAAGGTAAAGCTCTATACTTTTGCGCCCGCGGAGAAGTTCATGGCCTACATGCGTCTCTCGGTGTGGACGGGCGCGGTATGTACGGCTCCGTTTTTTTGTGCGCAAACGGGGCTTTTTTTATGGCCGGGGCTGCGGGGCAAAGAGTTCCACTGCGCCGGCGGGGTCCTTTTCGGCGCGCCTCTTCTGTTTCTTTTCGGCGCGGCTCTATGCTATCGTTTTCTGGCGCCCCTGGTCTTCGGGTTCTTTCTGTCCTTCGGGGCAGGAGATGGCGTGGAGGGCCTGTGGAGTTTCGAAGAATACCTGACGCTTTTGTTCGACCTGATGCTCGCGGCCGGTCTTTTGCTTCAAATGCCCCTGGCGCTTCTGGCACTTCTGACGACGGACGTCGTTTCCCCCGAGAGCGTCGCGCGTTACCGGCCCCATATCATTCTTCTGATTTTTTTCCTGGCCGCCGTTCTCACCCCGCCCGACGTGGTCTCCCAGGTCATGATGGGTGTCCCCCTCTATCTGTTGTTCGAAGGAGCCCTGGCCTTGGGCCGAATAATCAGAACCCGCCGGTTACGCGGCAGGTGAAAATAAACTATAATGGCATAGAATCTGATTTTTCCGGATTTTTTGCGGGATCTTCGAGCAAGAGAAATCAGAAAGAGAAAAGAGAGATTTAGAAAATTAGAAAGAGATTTAGAAATCAGGAAGAGATTTAGAAATTGGAAAGGGATTTGGAAGGGGAGAAGAATCTTTGCAGCCGCCGCTTTCTTCGGGCACAAACTGGACTCTTATCGTTTCTATCATCGCAGGCAGCGCGGTTCTTGCCTACCTGGGAGATGTACTCGGGTCCAAATATGGAAAGCAGAGAATATCCCTTTTCGGCCTCCGCCCCAAATACACCAGCCGCCTGATTACGGCGTTTACCGGTATTTTTATATCGGTGGCCGTGTTGGCGATCATGTCTTTTTTCTCCGAAAACGTGCGCGGCGCGCTTTTCACGCTGCGCTCCCTTCAGCAGGAAGTGGCCTGGAGCCGCGAGCGCCTGACGGAACAGCAGACCCTTTTGCAGACGACGACCCTGAGCCTCGACATGGCGCGTTTCGACCTGGAGACGCTCCGCAACGACCGAGACCTTCTTTTCAATGAAAAAAACGACCTGGAGGCCTCCATCTCTTCTTTGAGGGAAGACGCGGCGGAGATGCGACGGGATCTGGAGATCATGCGCCTCGGAACGATTACGGTCCAGGCAAACTCTCTTTTGACCCAGAGGAACATCCTCCCCGAAACCTCTCCCGAGCGGGTTTTGGAAATTCTGGAGGTCCTGGAGGGAGAGGTTCGTGTTCGGGTGGCCGACCGGCGTTCCGAAAAGCGATATACGGTCTCGGAGGATGTGAAGCTGTTTTTCGATCCGGCGGAAAAATCCGCCGTCGCGGCCCAGGTTGCGAACTCTCCCGAGCGGCAGTACGTTCGCGTTCTCGCAGCCGAAAACATCGCCATGGACGAGGAGGTCAAGGTCCGCTTCGAAAGCGGCGCAAGCTATCTTTTGTACGACGAGGGGGAGATTCTGTACCGCAGGCTCATGGATCCCCAAGAGCGGGAATTCAACGCGGAAGACGTGCTGCACGTTTTTTTGCGGGAGGTGAAAAATCAGGCCATCAAGAACGGCGTGCTG
Source organism: Synergistaceae bacterium (assembly GCA_031277095.1). Classification (GTDB taxonomy): domain Bacteria; phylum Synergistota; class Synergistia; order Synergistales; family Aminobacteriaceae; genus JAISLU01. Next base: position 5,346 of record JAISLU010000066.1, on the reverse strand, counting down.
CCGGACCCCGCGACGAACAGCGTCGGCTCTCTGGAGGGCGAGGATTTTTTCGAGGTGGTGGAGAAGCTGAAAAATATCGAGATCCCGACGATTATCAACGCCGTAGCTCTGGAGGATATCTATACGGAAGGGCCTGTAAGGATTAAAATAATTTTGGAGTGATATTTCGAGTATTGAATTTTGGGGTATTTAATGCTGGGTTATTTCATTCTGGAGTGAAAAAATGAAGACGAAAGTTCGCGCGGCGAGCGCGCAGAATCGGCCGTGAAAAGCCATTATTTGTTTTATGACAGCAAATTGGCGGTAACCGCCGTGGAGCTGCAGGACCTCTACCGTTACGCTCAATGGGGGCGCAGCCGCTCGGTGGAGGGGATCGAGGTGATGCTGGCCAACACCGCCATGTGTTTTTCCGCCCGGGGCGACGACAAATTGGTGGGGTTTTGCCGCATTATGACGGATTTTCTTTACCGGGCGTCTCTGTGGGACGTCATGGTTCATCCGGCGCACCAGGGCCAAGGGCTGGGGAGCGCCTTGGTGGACTACGCCCTGACCCATCCCGCCATCAAAAAAATTCCCTTGATCGTGACGTACACACAAGAATGGATTCCCTTCATGACCTCGAGAGGGTTCAAGTCCCAGGAGGGCGTCATGATGATGCTGCGCTGCCCGATAGAGTACTCGTGAAAAATACGCATGTAATTCAAAAAACATACAAAAGTGGATTATAGTCGTTTAACTTGAAAAATGTTAAATTTACACGCGCTAAATAGAGCAATTGACTTGTTTTTAGTTATTCTCAACTTTAGGCTTTTTACCTTAATTCACTATACTGAAAACACCATCCGGTGAAGTTTCTCCCGACGGAATCACTACATGATGTTCGCGATATCATCACAGGCCACGGGCGCACAAAAAAAGGCTAGTAGTCGCTGCCTTGCAGTTTCTACTAGCCCTCGCCGAACGTTTTCGGTCGAACTCCCTCGCGGTCAGCGCCTGCCGGTCTTGCGGACGGCAAGTAAGGAGGCTGCAAAAATCAATGCCAGGCCGGGGAAGCCCGCGTCGCACCCGCCGCCGCTATTCGTGCCGCTCGTCACCAGGAAATTATCGATCAACTGGGCTTTGAAGTAGGGGTTGGTTTTGCTCTCCAGAGCCAGGCTGTAGGGGCCCTCGGGAATGGCCGACAGGTCCACGAAAATGACGGTCTTGCCGTCCGCCGCCGCGACGGTGCAGGGCACGGTGTATTCCCCACTGGCCAGGGTCTTCATGGCTCCTGTGGAAACCGAAGAAGATAGGGCCGTGGTCACGATGCGGACGCGGGTCCCGTTGGGGATGAGGGTGCCGGTTCCTGTGAGAGTCACGCTGGTTCCGCTGGTGGCGGATGCCGTGAACTTGGCGGCGGGGTAGGTGATGTTCACTTGCTGGGTGGAGGTGTCGTAGGTCTCGCTGGTGCCGTCCGTGAAGGTGACAGTAACGATGTTGCCGCTCACGGACACGGAGGCGATGTCGCCCGGGTTCGGGACGGAGACAGGCGTATCGGGAGTATCCGGGGTGTCGCCGCCCGTGGTCACCAGGAAGCTGTCGATGAGCGGGGCCTTGAAGTAGGGGTTGGCGCTGGCTTGGCTCTCCAGAGCCAGGCTATAGGGACCCTCGGGAATGGCCGACAGGTCCACGAAAATGACGGTCTTGCCGTTCACCGCCGAGACGGTGCAGGGCACGGTGTATTCCCCACCGGCCAGGACCCTGACGGATCCCGTGGCGACCGAGGAGGAAAGTGCCGTGGCCACGACCCGGACACTGGTGGGGATGAGGGTACCGGTTCCCGTGAAGGTCACGCTGGTTCCGCTGACGGCGGATGCCGTGAACTTGGCGGCGGGGTAGGTGATGTTCACTTGCTGGGTGGAGGTGTTGTAGGTCTCGGTTGTGCCGTCGGTGTAGGTGACGGTGACGGTGGTTCCGCTCACGGACACGGAGACGATGCTGCCCGTGTTGGGGACGGTGACTGAAGTTTCGGGAGTATCCGAGGTGCCGCTCGTCACCGGGAAGCCGACGGCTATGGGGGCGGTAAAGTAGGGGTTCGCCCCTGTGGAACTCTGCAGTGCGAGGTCGAAGGTTCCTGCCGGCAGGGTCCCCAAGGCAATGGCCACGGTGGTCTTGCCGTTCGCGACGGTGACCGTGGCCGCCAAGGTGAACTCCTGGCCTACCCTTACGCCCGCCGAGGCGGCGACGGCCTTAGCGATAATCCGGACGCTGGAGCCCGCCGGGATGAGGGTGCCGTTTGCCGTCGCGTTGAGTGTGCCTCCCACAGCCGCGGTGGAGGCGGATGGCGTGAAGGTGCCGGTGGGGTAGGGGATGTTCACTTGCTGGGTGGAGGTGTTATAGGTCTTGGTGGTGCCGTCCGCAAAGGTGACGGTGACGGTGTTGCCGCTCACAGACACAGAGGCGATGTCGCCCGGGTTCGGGACGGGGACCACAGGCTTTGTCGGTACGACGGGGTCAGGGTCGCCACCGCCACCGCCACTCCCTCCGCCACCGCCACTGGACGGGGTGATGACGGTGAAGGTCACTTTGCCGGTGGCCGTCGCGTGGTTGTCGAAGGTTACTGTGATTGTGTCTTCGTAGTCGTCGGCTGGCAATCCCGCTTTGGGGCGAATTGTCCAGAGGCCTGTACCCTCCAAATCGAAATGCGCAGAATCGCTGAGGGCCACATTAGATACCTCCACCGTCGACTCCCATTCGCCGGTTAATGCTACAAATTCCTCGATATTTTTTGCCGCCGGTTGAGAGTAGCCGACAGGCTGGGAACCGAAAGAAATATCAGCAACGCTGGCCGTGCCGTCGTTCGTCCGTTCCGCTGTTAAAGTCTTTGGGGTCGAGCTTGTATCGGCGGTAAGGGTCAACTCTATGGTTTCGTTGCTGCTATTGGTCGCGAAGATAGTTGATGAAGAAGGAGGAGGAGGAGGAGGAGTCCCGTTTAAGACTCCCGCCGAGATAAGAGTGATACTCTTCCCCACATCCAAATCATAGCCGCTTACATGGAAATTCGCCGAAGTCAGATCTGCGGTGGTAACCGTCAGCACAGGTCCTGTATCCTGCCTACCGGAAACGTTGAACTTGTAATCGCTGAAATTCTGCACGCTGGTGACTGTCAAAGGACTGGGTCCAATCTCCAGCGTGTTGCCCGTGCCGGTTCCGCCACTGTAACCATACAGATTGACAGTGCCGCTGAACGTGGGATTGCCTGAAATTCTTACGATATTGTTTTTGTTGGTGCCCTCGTCTCCCCCGTATACATTGACAGTGCCGCTGCCGCTGATATTGCCTGAAATGTCCACGGTATTGTAGGTGCTGGTGGAGCCCGATCCGCCTCCGCCGTACAGGTTGACGGTTCCGCTGTTGGCGAGTGTGCCCGTAATGAGTACCTCGTTGTCGGTGTTGTCGGCGTTCGTTCCGCCCCATCCGCCGTACACATTGAGAGTACCGCCTGTGGAAATATCCCCAATCCTTACGGAGTTGTGTTTGTTGGGGCCTGAACCCATGCTGCCGCACAGTTCAATGTCGCCCGTGAGTGTGACGTTGTTTTTTTCACCAAGACTCACGACGTTGCGCGCGGCACTTCCTCCGTGGTGCCTGCCTCCCTGAACTGTGATCGGGCATTCGGTTCCGTTCAGCGTGCCGCCGTTTATAGTAACGGTGTTGTCCTCTGCCTTCTTGCCATTGCTGTCCGCCTCGCCGCCCATAATCTCCGCCCCTGGGGTGGATGCGGTGATAACCATTTTATCAATCACGACATCATTGCTCGTTACGTCCCCGCCACTCGAAAGGCCGCCGACAATATTGAAGACACCGGTCAAATTCGCTGCGCCGGAAATATCAACTTTGTTTTCACGGGCATTGCCCGTATTGGCAGAGCCGCCGATAATGTACTGCTGCAAGGCTCCGCCGGATATGTTCACGGTGTTTTCATTGGCATTGCCCGTGTCGGCGCGGCCGCCGATAATGGAATGTTTCAAGGTTCCGCCGGTGACGGTCACGGTGTTGCGGATGGCGTGGCCGGAACCTTGCGTTTTGGCATCTGTATTCCAGGCGCCGCCTCTCGGTCCCTGAACAAAGCCGCCCACAACGGAGTCGTGAATTGTTCCTCCACTGATGGTGACGACATTGTCTTCGGCATTCCCAGACTCACCATCGGCATTCCCCGTGACGTAGCCGCCGTAGACCTGACCGGGAGTTACTCCGGGATTTCCTGGATCCCCTACTGTTCCGCCCGAGATGTTCACGGTGTTCCAAATGGCGCTGCCTCCCACCGTGGCCGCGCCGATGACTCCTATATAGACTGTCCCGTCGCTCATTTGCACATAGTTGTCCCTGACATTGGCGTCGGAGTCATCATCTGGGGCGTAACCGCCGCCAGCCAGCCATGACCCTGTTCCAGTCTCCACGTTAATCACAACAGGATTCCCGGCACTTGATGATGGCGCAATATAATAGCTGCCACCATGTAACGTCCCACCAAAAACATTATTATTGACCCATGCTGGCAATGAAGCCCACTCACCTGCCGCCCAGGCTACGCCGGCCAGAATGACCAGGGCCAGTAACGCCAGGGGCAGCCGCCATTTCTTAAAACTTTGTTTCATTTGGATACCTCCAATATAATGTCGCCCTCGGGATAAAGCACGGGGCAAAAATCCATGGAAAATTGCAGTGTCCACGGAAAAAGACGAGGCAGGCGCGTCCCGGGCGCGGAAAAACAGCGAAAGGACACATTACCTGCCGCGAAATAGACACTCTGTTTTTTTGAAGTCAGGGTTTTGAATGACGGCGTACAACGCCCGAAAGGGTGAAGCCCTTTGGGGAAAAAGTTACATGCTTGCTTGCTTGCTTGCTTGCTTGCTTGCTTGCTTGCTTGCTTGCTTGCTTGCTTGCTTGCTTGCTTGCTTAAACTAAAAATATAATCTGTTTCAATATTGCTGTCATCAGTATAATCCACTATTTCGCCTACTTTCGGTCAATGAATAGAAAACGATAAAACGCACTATCTCTATTGTACGCTTTCAGGGCGCTGCGACAAACTCCCGGGGGCGCACCTCTCTCACTCGGTAAGCACTCTACTGTAGTATACAGGATAAAGCAGACATATAGTAGGTTCAATGCATAAACTCAGGGGAGCGGAGCCTCTCTGCCTCTCTGAAACACCCGATCAGGCGTTTTTCAAATGTGTACCTTATAACTTAAATTCCCAGCAAAATATAGCTAGGTCAGCCAGCGACATCTATGCCGAAGGCCAGAAAGATCGAGCGCTGGGCTTTGGTAGCGGCGGATACGACCACACCGTAGCGGTCTGAG
>JAISLU010000094.1 GCA_031277095.1 Synergistaceae bacterium | reverse complement strand
TTTTGGTTTAGAAATACCGAAAGGTTGCGCGCCGACCTATACATCGCGTCAAAAAATCATGCGTAAGCGGGGTCGCCCGCCTAAAAAAACAACTGAACGCGATTTATAGTAGAAAAAATCGAAAATCTCACGTTGATAATGCGCCAGATAAGGTCAGCATTTTAAACACTTCTTTCCAATAAGGTATACCCTGCATAAAGGTATCCAGTGGAATATATAAATTAATTTTGTCAATACGTATTTACAGCAAATTATCCAATCTCTTAAGTTGTTGACATTGATTGTAGAATGGCAAAATGAGGAAGTGCTGCGGATTTGGGCCTATTTCTATCTCTCCATTCTTATAGGCTGAGTGATAGAATAAAATTTCTTTTTACATTTGCATACTCTTTTCTGTGTATTTTCTTTCCCACACTTCTTGCGAACCATGCCCTTCCTGGTGAGCCTTGCCATGATGGGCATGAACCTTACGCCCCAAGAGGCGCTGACGGGCGCGACCCTGAACGCGGCGTGGGCCGTGGGCATGGAAAAAGAAACGGGCAGCCTGGAGTCCGGCAAGCTGGCCGACTTCATCGTCCTGGACGGGGAATCCCCGGCCACCTTGACCAACATCACCGACTCCCGGCCTATCCGGTCCGTCTGGAAAGCGGGAGAAAGGGTTGTGTGACGCGAAAGGTCTTCGAGTCGAAGCGACCCGTTACCCCAGCATGGCCAAAAACTCGGTTTCGTCGATGATCCTGACGCCTAGAATTTTCGCTTTTTCCAGTTTCGAACCGGCTTTCGGCCCCGCAACCACCAGGGACGTCTTGGAGCTGACGCTGCTTGTGGCTTTGCCGCCCAGGTCTTTCACCCTCTTTTCGGCCTCGTCCCGGGTGACGGAGAGAAGCTCCCCTGTGAAGACCACCGTCATTCCGGCAAAAACTCCCTCCGGCTTGCTTTCCCTCGATTTTTCTCTCGGCCTTTCTTTTGCAGCGCCGTCTCGAAGGCTGAGGGCGGCGAGGCCGCTTTGCTGGAAGCGCGTCAAAAGGTCTTCGTTGGCGGGGTCCCTGAAAAATGCCTCCACCGAGGAGGCGATCACGGGGCCGATGCCGTCCACAAGGGCCAACTCCTCCTCGGAGACGTTCTTCAGGGCCTCCATAGAGCCGAAGTGGTCGGCCAGGATCTCCGCGATTTTGTCGCCCACGAAACGGATGCCCAAGGCGGCGATCAACGCGGACAAGGGGCGGCTTTTCGACCTCTCGACGGCCTCCAGCAGGTTTTGGGCGGATTTTTCACCCATACGCTCCAGGTTCATGAGGTCCTCTTGGGTCAGGGTGTAGATATCGGGCAGGCTCTGGACAATTTTTTTTTCCACCATCTGCCCGGCCAATTTGTCGCCCAACCCCCGGATATCCATGCCCCCCCGGGAGGCGAAGTAGCGGATGCCCTCTTTCAACTGCGCCGGGCAGGAACTCCGGTTGGGACACCTCACAGCGACCTCGCCCGGCAGCCGCACCACCGCCGAGCCGCAGGCGGGACATTTCTCCGGCATTTCGAAAGAGACCTCCCCGCCGGTCCGCGCGTCTTTGTCCACGTCCACGATTTCGGGAATGATCTCCCCCGCCTTGTGGAGCCTCACCCTGTCCCCCACACGTATGTCCTTGCGCCGCACCTCGTCTTCGTTGTGAAGGCCCGCGCGCTGAACCGTCGTTCCCCCCACCTGGACCGGGTCGAGATTCGCCACAGGGGTGAGTACCCCCGTGCGGCCGACGGATATCTCTATACCCGCAACCCGCGTAAAGACCACTTCCGGCGGGTATTTGAAGGCGACGGCCCACCTGGGCGCGTGGGAGGTAGCCCCCAGCCGGTCCCACAAGGCGATGTCGTCCAGTTTGACGACAACTCCGTCCGTGACGTAGTTCAGACCGAAACGGCCCTCGCGCCATTTTTCGATAAAGGCGCCCACCTCTTCCATGGAGCCGCAGGATGCCCATGCCTCTTGCGTCGGCAGCCCATGATCGGCCAGCCAGCGCAGGGTGTCGCTTTGCCGAAAAATGTCCCGGCCCGGGGCGTCCACGATGTAATATAAAAATATGGCAAGCCCCCGGGCCGCCGTGATTTTGGAGTCCAGTTGACGCAGGCTTCCCGCCGCGGCGTTCCTCGGGTTGGCGAAAAGAGGCTCTCCGTTTTCCTCGCGGACCCGATTCAACTCGGCAAACTGTTCCCGGGTGATAAGAACTTCGCCCCGCACCTCCAATCTGCCGGGGACGGGCTTGGACAATCGCAGGGGCAGGGTCTTGACCGTGCGCAGGTTTTCCGTAACGTCCTCTCCTACCCGGCCGTCCCCCCGGGTCGCCCCCCGGACGAACACGCCGTCCTCGTAGATCAGGGACACCGCCAGGCCGTCGATTTTCATCTCGCACACCAAGGCCCCTTTTTCCCTTAGGGCCCCCTTGTCGCCCCCCACCGCCGTCTCCAGGCGGTCGAAAAAGGCACGGAGTTCCCCCGTGTCGAAGACGTTGTCCAGGGACAACATGGGGCGCTCGTGTTCGACCTTGGTGAATTTTTCCTGTACAACTCCCCCCACGCGCTTTGTCGGAGAGTCCGGGCGCGCCCACTGGGGATGAGCCTGCTCCAGCTCCCTGAGTTCGCGCAGGAGGGCGTCGTATTCTCCATCCAAAATGACGGGGGCGTCTTCTTCGTAATAAAGCCGCCCATGATGCAAAAGCTGTTCGTAAAGCTCCGCCATGCGGCTTTCGGTATCGTCCGGGATTCCATTCTCCAAAATCCTGTCCATAATCAATTCCGATAAACTCCTTTCCTAAATTTATACTCCCGCAATTTAAACTCCCGCCATTAATTCAAACTCCCGTCATACAAGCTCAGGAGAACAAAACTCCCCTGAAAACTCTCACCGATGAGCCGCAGGCATAGGGAATTTGAACGGCTGCGTAGAGATTTTACTTCAATCTGCTTCAAACCCCTTCAGGGTGAAATATCGCCGTCGGATACCGAACCTGACAAGTGAAGTATACAAAACATCGAATAGAAAAAGCCCATGCAAACAAGAGGCATATAGACAACCGAGTCCCGACTTCCGCGCTAAGGATAGCGGCTTTCTTCTCATATCGATTTGCTATAATCTCCTTGCGGCTGAGAAATGTAGTTTTCGTCTTCACCTGAAACAACTCGATCGTCATATTTCCGAAAGGTACTTCGCCACCTCCTCGCTGCCGACGATCCGGGCGAACTCCAGCGGCGTCTTATCCTCGAATTGACTGTAATCCACGTCTTCCAGTCTCAGCCCCGTCCAGAACGTGAAGACGTTTCTCAGCGATTTGCCACTCAGCAATTTGTCGCTTTTGGCGTCGAGATCGGCGCAGGCCTCGACCAGCAATTTCGCCGCTCCGAGGAAATCCGGCCGAAACTCCTGCCCGCTCAGTACGATGCTACTCGTAGCCTGCTTTGCGCGTTCTTCGAAGGAGCCGCTTACACCTTCCCGCTCCATCGCGATGATCCCCGCCGCCAGGTGGAGAGGGGTGAGTCCGCCCGGCATACTTTCCAACTTCGCCCCGGCCTTCAAAAAAACGGAGACGTCCTCAGCTTTCCCCAACAGAGCCGCCAGCGACAGAACCGTCATGCCCTCGACGATACCGGCCTTGGCGTTGACGTCCGCTCCGCCCTCGATCAACATTTCGATAGACCGAACATTGTTCGGCGCGGTGACAGCCCACATGAGCGGCGAAAGTGTGCTGTCCGGGGGGTTGACGTCCGCCCCGGCGTCCAGCAGCAGGCGGATTATGCCGGGTTTGCCCTGACCGCTCCACCAGTGCAGTGCCGACGTGCCGTCCTCGCTTTTCGCGTTGACATTCGCTCCGGCTCTCAACAACATTTCCACGAGACGGTGAACGTTGCCGTCCGGGGCCAGATTCGCCGCAAAAGAAGCGATTATCAGAGGGGTCATTCCGTATTGGGTTTGGGCGTTGACGTTCGCCCCGGCGTCGATCAGCATTTCTGCGATCCAGAGTTTTTTGGGCCAGCTCGCGGCCAGGTGCAGCGGCGTATACCCCTCGCCGTCGGCAGCGTTGACATCGGCGGACGCGGCCAGCAAGACCTCGACGATACGTGGGTTTTCGGATACGAAGAAAAGGGGTGTTCTGCCCATCCCGTCTCTCGCGTTCACGTCCTGCCCCTCCGCGATGGCCGCCTCCACCCCCGGGAGGTCGTCGTTTTGAACCCTCTGGAATAAGGCCTCGTCGGCGGCAAGGGATGGGGTCGAAAAAACGGCGAAAATCGCGAACCCCAGAAGCGCCGCAACCGCAACCGTAACCGCAACCAAAACAGGTGAAGCGGCCCCAAATACTCGCCTCATATTCTCGATTCCTCCTTGATGTAACTGTAATTGCCGTTTCCTAAGATTTTATCACTCGGACTTCTCCTCGAACTTTCCGTTCCCTTTGGACGTGTTTTGACGCTCTCGGTAAAGAAACTGAGCGAGTTTGTGCTATCATAGAGAAGTGGCATGCAATTCAAAATAGATTTTCAAAAGAAAGGCAGGTACCGATGCAATGAGATGGGGGAAATTTTTGATAATCGCCGCGATTCTGTCGGGCATCTTGTCGATGGCCGGAACTGCATACGCTGCGCAGGTAAACATGACCTTCGCGGGTGTACCGGGGAACGGGCGCTTCAACAGCGGAGCGTTATCCGAGTCGGATATCGGAACGCAGCACGCTACGGCGAAACTTTATTACCTGACAGGATCGTCGATCGGTATGATAAGCACGGGAATTCTCGTTCAGGGCCAGGGGTTCGAGGGGTACGGGAAGGTGGGTTTCTCATTGGCTCAGGGAACATCCGACGCCTGGGCAAATTCTTCGCTGCCGCCCGATCCCGAAGTGGCACCGGACGGAACGTTCCTTGCCACAGCCAGCTTCCGGCGTTTGAGCAGCGCGCCTTACGGCGCCTCCGAACGCCTGGTCATTTGCCTCAGGATAAACAACACGGGCGAACTCATACCGGGCACCGCGATCGTCTTGGACCTGATCCCGACGCCGATTTCTTTGCCGGTGACCCTCGATGCCGTGACTCTCTATACAGAGGCCGACTATGAGGGCGACCATGGCGTCGTTGCCCAAATCGTCGCCCCGGACGGCAAACAATTCGGGGTCGCGAACGCCGCCTTGTCGGACGGGAGCAGAACGATTTCCTTGGACGGCGGAGACGTTTGGAGCCCTACAAACGGGGTGACGGCTGCTAAGAACGTGGACAGCTCGGCTATCATCTTCAGAACCGCGGCTCAGGGAGCCACGGAGGTGAAACCTGCGGAAAAACTCACCATCAGCGGCACGGGAATTCAGGTGGTCAACGACGGAGTCGCCGCCGTGTACGGTATCCGAAGAGGTCAGACGATAGAGGTCGCATCTTTCTCCCTGGAGGTACTCGACGGAGGCCACCTGATCCCCGGCGTCTCCGGTCCTCTGTCCTTCCAGGTGGGCGCGGACGCCTCCAGCACCCCCCCGGTGACGATAACGGCGACGCCCTCCAACCTTGCGGTCTCGGGTTTCCTCATCACGGACCCCGACGGAAGCAATCCCGCTTCTTCGAAAACCTTGGGAGGCGGGCTGGTGATTACGGTGGATCCCGACACGGGCAAGGTGAGTTTCAGCGGTAAGCCGTCGGAGGAAGTGGCGGAGACGGCCTATAAAATCACCGCAAAAACCCCGGACGGAAGGACACTGACCACCGAGCCCGACCTCAAGGTCTCCATCGCCCCCGGCGAGGTGTACACCGCGTCCTTCTCCCCCTCTTCTTTCGGCGGCGACTACAACGCCCACGATCCCTTCTGGACCGCGGGCCACGACATCGGCACCGTCTCCTCGAAGGTCACCATCAAAGACTCCGAAGGTAACGACGCCAGCGATATTCCCGTGACCTTCACCCTCGTGGACAAAGACGGCAATGTGGTCAGCAGCCCCTGGAACGGACTCGCGATAACGGTGGACGACGCCACCAAGACGATGACCCTGTCCGGAACGCCCACAAAAGCCATCGACCCCGATACCGACGGCATTTACGTGAAGATCACGCCCCAGTACGGTCAGGTCTCTCCCAATCCGGTTCCCGTTAAGATCCAGGTGGACCCCGACGTAGATTACGTTCTCACCACGGGAACCTCGATGCTGACCGCTCCGGTGGGGGAAAGTTTCGAAACGAACATCGATCTTTTCACCTCCCCGGCCTATCCGAAAGATATGATTCCCAGGGCTTTGTACATTTCCGACGGCACCACGTCGAACCCGGCGACCTTCACCTGGAATGGCCTCACCATAACGGCGGAAGAAAATGTGGTGACCAACAAATGCTGGCTGCGGGTGTCGGGAGAGGCGATAGAGGCGGGGAAGAAGCAGTTTACCGTCCACCCCACCCGAGGTACCAACATGGCGGACGTGACCTTTACCATCGCCGCGGAGGTCCCCCTTTCGCCGGAAGAACCCCTGGAACCGGAGGAGCCCGACGTACCAGACGTACCGGAGGAACCCGAGCCGCCGGAGCCCCAGCCGGACGAACCCGATGATCCCGAGCCGGAGCCCCAGCCCGACGTACCGGATGATCCCGAGCCGCCGGACGTTCCTCAGCCTTTGCCGGATCAGCCTGAGGAGCCGGTAATCGAGCCCCACAATCCCGTTCTCGTCATCAGCAAACCGGTGGTTGTCGCGGTGGGTGACGATGGCCCGAAAGAAGTGGACGAGCCGGCGGCGGGTCAGCCCACGCAAATCGTCTACAATGTCTCCGTGGATGTGAATATCGATATTCAAGGGGTCAACGTCCAGCTTCCCGACGGGAAAACGGTAAAGGCGTCTCCCCTCACCGATGACAACCTCCACGACCCGTACAATGTCGGAGGAGGGGGAGGAAACGTCGACGACAAATTCGCTTACTATTACGACAAGAACCACCAGCAGATTGTTGTCTACGCCACTCCGGCCCAGGCGGCCACGTACATCTACAACATTTACTATCACGGCCCCAACAAGCAAGAACTCAAAAAACAGCCGGTGGTGGTACACGTGGTGGAGGTCAACAACTATTACACCCGCAAGAAGAGCGGCGGCGGTTGCAGCGCGGGAATGACCGGCTTCGCTCTGCTGGGCGCAATGCTCCTGTTTGCCTCCAGATTGAACAGAAAAGACAGGCCGAAAAAATAGCCGAAAAAGATAAGCCGGAAAGCAACCTGTGTTTTCAGCTATTCCGGCTTTAGATTTTTCATTTTGATTTGCACTCAAATTGATTTACACTCAAAAAACGGGCCCGCCTCTTTTACAACTCGAGAGGCGGGCCGCGTTTTATACATACTTACACACTGGCTCTAAAGCTCTGGGGCGCCTTTCACTTTGTACACGCTGTCGAGAAGGGTTCCGTCGCGATTTTCCACCACGGCGACCACCCGGCTCCGGTCGAACTCCGGGAGATCGGGAACGCCGGTCAGTTTCTCCACCTCCCTCTTCAGTTCGCGGATGTCTTTTATGGGAAGCCGCGCTGTCCGCGCCTTCGCCAGAAGATCCTCCCGCCGGGGGTTGATGCAGATGCCGCGCTCGGTGACGAAGGCGTCCACCGTTTCTCCCGGCGTACAGACCGTCGTTACGCTGTCCTTGACGGTGGGAACCCCTCCGCGGAACGAGGGCGCGACGATCACCGCCAGCTTCGCCCCGGCCGCCGTGTCCGGGTGCCCGCCGATGGCGCCTCTCAGAACGCCGTCGTGACCCGTCTGGACGTTCACGTTGAAGTCCGCGTCTATGTCCAGCGCCGCCAAAACCACGATATCCAGGTTGTGAGCGACGCAGCCTTTGTTGAAAGGATTGGCGTAGCAGGAGGCGTCGATCTCCATGTGGTTGGCGTTGCGGGTCATGGAGTCCGTCACCGCTTTGTCGAAGCTCTGGACGTCCAGCATGGCCTGGAAATATCCCTGCTCCAGCATCTCGATCATGTACCCCGACATCCCCCCCAGTCCGAACCCGCCTTTGACGTGGTTCTCCGCCATGTAGTCCTTCACGTAGGCCGCAACCGCCAGGCTGGCCCCTCCGGCCCCCACCTGGAAGGAGCAGCCGTCCGTCAAAAGGCCCGAGGTCGCGATGAGGTCGAAGGCGTTGCGGGCGATGCGAAGGTCCACGGGGTTGCGGCTGATGCGCGCGGCCCCAGTGGCGATCTTTGAGGGGTCCCCTATGCTGTCCACCAAAAGAACCTGGTCCACCAGATATTGAGGCACCGATATCCTGGGCCGCAGAGGATAGTCCGCCAGCTCGTCCGTCACCGCGATCACGTGGCGTGCGCAGCGGGCGTCCACCTGGGCGTATCCCAGAGAACCGCAGGCCGAGCGGCCTCCGCTGCCCGTCATGTTCCCGTATTTGTCGCACAGAGGCGCGGCGAGAAACGCCACGTCGATGAGCAGTTCTCCCTGTTCCACGGCGCGGGCCCTGCCTCCGTGGCTCCTGAGAAGCACGGGGACGTCCAGTTCTCCTCTGGAGATGGCCCTGCCCACCTCGCCTCGGGCGCCGGAGGAAAAGAGCCGGGAGACGAGCCCGTTTCTGAAGAAGTCCGCCACCTGGTCGTGGCTGTCGGGAAGGGAGCTGGGCGCCAAAGAGAGGTCCTGGAATCCCATTTCCGAGAGGGCCTTCAAAATTGTGGGAATGACCGCGTCGCCATTGCGCAGGTGGTGGTGAAAGGAAATCGTCATCCCGTTCTGGAGCCCCGACCGCTCCACGGCCTTTCGAATGTCGTCGGTCACCTTGTCGTGGCGCGGCTCTTTGGGGCGGATTGGGCGGCTTTCTCTCGTTCGGGTGAAAAGTTGGCGCTGAAGGTAGGCGAAGGGAGAAACATAGGGCTCGAACTGCCCCAGTCCAGGAATTTCGGTGGGGACGTGACGCCCCAAAGCGTTTTTGACCATTTTGAGATTCTGTTTCTGATTTTCTCCGCCGCTCACCGTATGTCCGCCTCCTTCTCGATACCGTAAAGACGCCCCAGCCCCATGAGAGAGAACGCGCGGGTGACGATGGGGCCATCCACCATGCGCCCGTCCACGGAGATGACCCCTTTGCCCTCCTTCGTGGCCCGGTCCGCCGCGTCGACGATGCGAAACGCCCGGCGCAGCTCCTTAGGGTCTGGACGATAGGCCTCGTGGATCACGTCGATCTGGCTCGGGTGAATGGCCGCTTTGCCCGTAAAGCCCATCTGAACCGCGAGCCTCGCCTCGTTTTTCAAACCTTCCATGTCGTCGATGTCGGTCCACACCGTGTCGAAGGCCATCAGTCCCGCGGCCTTCGCCGCCATCACCACGCGGCCCCGGGCGTAGAAAAGCTCGACTCCTTCGCGGGTTTTCTGCACCCCTATGTCGGCGGTCAAGTCCTGGCCGCCCAGAGTGAGCGCCTCCACTCGTTCGGAGGCCCGGGCAATCTCGAAAGCCCGTTCGATGCCGTGGGCCGTCTCCAGCATGGCGTGGATGCGGACGCCGCCCTGGGCCATTCCGTGTTCTCGTTCTATGCGGGTGATAAGGTTGTCGGCGTATTTCACGTCCTCGGGGGAATGGCACTTAGGCACCCGCACCGCGGCTGGTCCCGAGGGGATGATTTCCTCCAGGTCTTTTTTAAACCAGGGCGTGTCCGCGCCGTTGACCCGCACCGTGACCAGGGTGTCCCCGAAATCGACCTCCCCGAGGAAAAGGGACACGAGGCGGCGCGCGGCGTCCTTTTCACGCTCGGAAACCGCGTCCTCCAGGTCCAGAAGCACGCTGTCCGCTCCAAAGGCCGGCACGTGCTGCATCATCCCCGGGTTGTTGCCAGGCATGTACAGCATAGACCGGCAGGGGTGTTTTTGTTGTATCGACGCTTGAATGGACGCTGCCATCGCCTATTCCTCCTCTCCTTCGCGTTCTTCATTTAATAAAGTCGATCCTGAAGCCGAAGCGCGCTGGAACGCCGTTTCCACCCTCGCGCGCAGCGTCACCTCCAGCGCGCCGCGGTCCTGTACCTGAACCCATGCTTTTCCCGACGCGCAGCGCTCCGCGATCTCCCGGACGATACGCTCCGTCCTCCTTTTGAACAGAACCTCGTTCTGTCCTCCATACTCCAGAGCGTATCCGTCCGAGGGCGAAACCACCACCATGCAGTCGGACGACTCCAAAGTTCCCGCCTGTGCTTTCCTGAGCAGCATGAAGCCACCTCCCAAGTCGATACCGATAACCAGAACAACAAAAAACGCTTGACTCTGAATGCAGAATACCGTATTCTGTATACAGAATCAAGAGAGTGTACAAATCGTTATCAATAATTGGGCGTTATCAATATTAAGGAGACGGGTCCATGGCGTGGGCTATCGCACCTGAAAATATCAAACCGATACGGGAAATCGTGTACGAACATCTGAAGGAAGCCATCGGTTCTGGCGAGATACCGGGCGGCGAGAGGCTCAACGAGTCGGAGCTGGCCGTCCGGCTCAACGTCAGCCGAACGCCCATCCGGGAGGCCATCCGAATGTTGGAGTCCGACGGGCTCGTAGAGTCGGTCCCACGCCGCGGGGTCGTCGTCAGAGCCTTCGACATCTCGGAGATCATCGAAATCTACATGATCCGTCAGGCGCTGGAGGTCATGGTCTTCAAGTCCGCGGCCCGCCACATCACGCCCCAGGAGCTCGAACAAGCCCGGCGGCATATTCAGGACTCCCAAAGCTGCCTCAAAACGAAAAATTTCGAGGAGTATTTTCGTGCCAACGAACTGTTTACGGACACCATCATCGAGGCCGGGCGATTGCCTAAAACCCGCCAACTGATCGGCAGCTACCGGGATCAGCTCCGCCGCTGCCGCAAGATCACCCTCTCGGATCCCGTGCGCCGCCGGACGGCCGTGCGTCAGCATTTGAGCATCCTGGAGGCCCTGGAGGAACGCAACGTGGAAAGTGTGGGAAACCTCGTCTTCGAACACCTCGAAGGCGCCCTGGAGGTCTGCAAACGCCACAGCAGCGCCATTTCCACATCCGCTCATGCCCGTTAATTTAAAACCCAACAAGCCCCATCGAGGGCTATTTTATGAAGGAGGAGAAAAAATGTTCAAGAAATGGGCAGTTATGGTGTTGTCGGCGGCAGTTTTGATGGGAGCGATAGGTGCGACCGAGGCTCTGGCGGCGTTTCCCAGCAGGAATTTCGAGTGTCTCGCTCCGGCGGGGCCAGGAGGCGGGTGGGATACCACCATGCGCATGGTGGCGAAGGTATTGACGGAAAAGGGTATCGTGGGGAAGGCCATGCCCGTCATCAACAAGCCGGGCGGCGGCGGCGGTGTGGCGCTGGCGTACATCAACGGGAAAAAAGACCCCCACACCATCGCGGTTTATTCCCCGCCCCTGCTGCTCATCAACTTGACGGGGCAGACCGAGCTGAGCTACAAGAACGTCACGCCTCTGGCAATGCTCATCAACGACTTCGGCGCATTTGCCGTGCCGGCGAACTCCCCTTACAAGAACATCAAAGACCTGTTCGACGCGCTCAAAAAAGACCCTAAGAGCGTCAAACTCGGCGGGACCTCCTCCCCCGGCAGCATGGACCACATCCAATTCCTCCACGCGGCCAAGGCGGCGGGCGTCGAGGTGAAGGACATCCCCTACATCGCCTTCCAGGGCGGTGAAGCGTTGGCCGCGCTTCTGGGCGGACACATCGACGTCTACACCACCGGCATGGCCGAGATTGTCGGGCCGCTGGAGGCAGGCGATATCCGCGTTTTGGCCCTTACCTCCCCCGAACGCATCAAAGACGGGCCCCTCGCCCAGGTCCCCACCCTCAAAGAACAGGGCGTCGACGCCGTCTTCATCAACTGGCGGGGCATTTTCGGCATCCCCAATATGCCCGAAGAGGCGCGGGGGTTCATGGAAAACGCTCTCAAAGAAATGAGCGAGACCCCGGAGTGGGCTGAAATCTGCGCCCGCAACGGCTGGGTCAAGGTATTCATGGGCTCGTCGGACTTTGCTGCGTTTCTCGAAAAGACGAACGAAGAATACAAGAGCTTGTTGGAAACCATCGGCCTTTATAGCGAATTAAGATAAAAGCCTAAAGTTAAAATAGCTAAAAAACAAGTCGATTGCTCTATTGAGCGCGTGTAAATTTAACATTTTTTAAGTTAAACGACTAACCAGCAGGCTCAATAAAAACTGAAACGCAAGACCTTGGGCTCCGCCCAAACCCGCCAGGGCCCTCGGGCCCTGGACCCTCATCTAATCCTCATTATGACCACATTAGAGGTGACAATATGAGAAGAGATACCGTAGTTGGTGTGTTCAGCACCGTTTTGGGCGGTTTTTACGGCGCGGAGACCCTTCGGATCAGAAGCGCGACGATAGGTAATCCCTGGGCACCGCGCGTGTTTCCGCTGGGTATCGCTTTTTTCCTGATCGCCCTGGGCGTCGCCGTGCTGGCCGTCGACAGGAAAAAAGCGGCGCGCGAGGGCGGCGGAACCCAAGGGGCAAACCCCAAGGACCCGGGTTACGCCAAACTCATCGTCGGCACTCTCGTTCTGTGCGGGGCATACGGTTTTCTCTTCGAGCCCCTGGGCTATATCCTGTCCACCCTCTGCTTCATGTTCCTCCTGCTGATGCTGGTCAACGAGCCCAAACGCTGGCTCGCCAACATCGTCATCACCTTCGTCTTCACGTTTGCCCTTTGGGGCGCTTTCGTCTATGTCTTCGACATCATGCTGCCGCCCTTCAACCCGGATACTGTTCGGGAAATGTTCGGGCTCGGGGGAGGAATTTGAGATGGAATCCAGCGTTATCAACAACCTTCTACTCGGGTTTTCCGTCGCCGTCAAATGGCAGAACTTCGGGATGATGATCGTCGGTTCCGCCCTGGGAACGGTTTTAGGAATGCTCCCCGGGCTGGGCCCCTCCACGGGCATCGCCCTTCTGCTGCCCCTCACCTTCGTCATGACCCCCGAGATGGCCCTCATCACCATGTGCGCCGTCTACTACGGGGCCATGTTCGGCGGGTCCCGCAGCTCCATTCTGCTCAACATCCCCGGTGACGGAGCCGCCGTCGCCTCCTGTTTCGACGGGTATCCCATGGCCCAGCAGGGTCGGGCCGAGGCGGCGCTGGCCATTTCCGCCATAGCGTCCTTCATCGGCGGGCTGATTTCCTGCGTAGCTTTCGTCGCCGTCGCAGTCCCCGTGGCGCGTTTCGCGCTCCGGTTCGGGCCGCCCGAGTACTTCGTGCTGATGGTCTTCGCCTTGGCCGCCACGGCCGCAATCTCCAAAGACGCGCTTCTGAAGGGCCTGATCTCCATGTTCATCGGCCTGATGATCACCACCGTCGGTATCGACCTCCAGAGCGGCGTCCAGCGCTTCACCTTCGGCTCCGTGGAACTCCAGAGCGGCATCGACTTTGTGGTGGTCATCATCGGAGTCTACGGACTGGGCGAGATTCTGAAAGAGTACCAGACCCTTCGTATCAAGGGAGAAACCCACGTCCAGAAAAAGTTCGGACGGATCTGGATCACCTGGGAGGAGTGGAAACGCTCATGGCTGCCCATTTTGCGCCAGACGCCCGTCGGATTCTTCATTGGAGTGCTGCCCGGCGCGGGCGGAACTATCGCCGCGATGATGTCCTACAACAACGAAAAACAGATCTCCAAGCATCCCGAAGAGTTCGGCAAAGGGGCCATCGAGGGACTCGCCGCGCCTGAGGCCGCCAATAACGCCTGCTCCATCGGGGCGATGATTCCCATGTTCACCCTGGGCATCCCCGGCTCGGGAACCACGGCCGTCATGTTGGGGGCCCTGATGATTTACGGAATCCAGCCCGGTCCCCTGCTCTTTCAAAACAACCCGGAGATCGCCTGGGGCGTAATCGCTTCCCTGTTTTTGTCCAGCGTCGTCTGCGCGATTATCAACATCCCCCTGGCGGGGCTGTTGGTGCGGGTACTCGCCGTTCCTCCCCGGGTACTCTATCCTCTCGTCATCGGAATGGCGTTTCTGGGCGTGTACACCATCAATTACAGCGCCGCCGAGTTCGTCCTGCTGACGCTCCTGGGCCTGCTGGGATATTTCATGAAATGTTACAAAATACCTACGGCCCCGCTGATTCTGGCCGTGGTGGTAGGGTCCTCCATGGAGCAGACGTTTCGACAGTCGCTGCTCATGAGCGACGGCAGTCCCGCCGTATTCTTCCGCTCCTCCATCTGCAACGTGCTGTGGCTGCTGGCCGTTCTCTCCATCGCTTGGCCCTTTATCTCCGACTGGAGACAAAAGAGGAAACGCTCCGCATGACCCTTCCGGCAACACCTGTGCTGATTCGTGTACGCTGACCCATGTATTCTGAGCGAATCCTCGTCTCGCCCTGGGAACTGGCGCAAAGAGCCGAACTGCTCGCCTCCCGCGGACTCTCCGTCCCGGGGGGCGGTTCCTCCGAAAGCGACGTCATTTTGGGGATTTTTCAGGACTTTCCTGACGACGAAAGGCTCGTCGCCACGGGCTCTTTGATCGGACATACCCTCCAGGGCGCGGCGGTCCGAGAGGAACTGGAAGGACAGGGCCTGACCTCGGAGGTTCTGACCCTCCTGCTCCGGCACGCCGCCGACTCCGGAATCTGGCATCTTTTTCTTTTCACACGGCCTCGAGAGGTTTCGCGATTCGCCGGGCTGGGTTTTCGCCCCGTGGCCGCTACGGACGCCGCCGCCCTGCTGGAGTGGGGGCGGCCGGGAATCGAAGAATTTTTGGAAAACCTCCGTGCCTCGGTGGGGGGTTCCCCAGTACCGAGGCCAGGGCCCGCGGCCCTGGTGGTGAATTGCAATCCGTTTACGCTGGGGCATCGCTATCTCGTCGAAAAGGCGGCGGCCGCAAGGGAGCGGCTCTACGTTCTCGTGGTGAGGGAGGACCGGTCGGAGTTCCCTTTCGAGGTCCGCTTCCGGCTTGTAACGGAGGGGGTGTCCGACCTGAAGAACGTAACCGTCCTCAGCGGCGGGGAATACTGCGTCTCCGTCGCGACCTTTCCGTCCTATTTTACGGGGGAGGAGGAGTTCGCCTCCGTCTACGCGGCGCTGGACCTCACCCTCTTCGCGGCCCGCGTCGCCCCTGCGCTCTCCGTGAAAAAGCGGTTCGTGGGCACGGAGCCGTTTTCCCCCGTCACCCACGTCTATAACGAGACAATGAAGGCTTTATTGCCTCGGTATGGGATAGAGGTCGAAGAGCTGAAGCGCCTGGAACTCGTCGGCGGGCCCGTCAGCGCCTCCCGGGTTCGCGCCCTGCTCCGACAAGGGCGGATGGAAGAGGCGAAGACCCTCGTGCCCTCTTCTACGCGGCGTTGGCTGGCTTCCTCCGAGGCCGCTCAGGTGCTGGAGCGTTTGCGATGAACGCCGCCCTGTTGGACGCGCGCGAGGAACGCTGGCTGCGGCGTCTCACCCTATCGGAAGGGGGAACGCTGCTCACCCTGACCCTCAACATCCCAGGCCCGGACAAGGGGCTGCCGCGATGGCTGCAGTTCCGCGACGAAGTCCGGCCCCATCTGGAACGGGCTTTGACGGACAACAATTTCCCGTTCACCCGCGTGTTCTCCCGCGTTACCGCCGCCGGCCCGGAAGACCATTTCCTCCTGACCGCCCAGGCCCCGGCTCTCAAAAGGGCGATGGTGGATTTCGAGGAACGCCACCCGGGAGGACGCCTCCTGGACCTGGATGTCATGGCCTGGGGCGAACCCCTCGGCCGCGAGGCGCTGGGCCTGCCTCCCCGCCTCTGCCTCTGCTGTCCCCGGCCTGCCAAAGACTGCGCGGCGGCGGCGCGCCATTCTCTCGACGAAGTTTTAAACGCGGCCGACCGCATTCTCCAATATACATCTTGCAAATGAAAAATCGGGAAGACCGGGAAATCGCGGGGCTTGCGGTTCGCTCGCTCCTTCTGGAGGCGTCTTTGGCCCCCAAGCCCGGTTTGGTCACTCCCTACGACAATGGCTCCCACAAAGACATGAACTTCAAGACGTTTGTGGACAGCGCGCTTGCCTTGGCGCCATGTTTCGAAAACTGCGCCGCGATCGGAAGAGCCCTTGCCTCCAGCTCTCCGGAAACGGCTCTGCCCTCTTTGAAAGAGGCCGGACTGGAGGGAGAGCGGCTCATGTTTCGCGCCACGGGAGGGGTAAACACTCACAAGGGCGCGATCTACCTGCTGGGCTTCCTGTGCGCCGCCGCCGGGCGCTTTGCGGCGACCCGCCAACTTCCTTCTCCGAGGGAGCTGACTCGAACGGCCACCGCCTTCGTCCGGGGAGCCGTCGAACGGGAACTCGCTCCCCTGCGTTCCTCAGCGCGCCCTGCCCGCACGGCCGGGGAACGCGCCTACCTCGCCCACGGCCTCACAGGCGCCCGAGGGGAGGTCGATGAAGGTTATCCCCTCCTGTCGAAAACGCTGTCCTTCCTGGGATGCTTGCCCCCCATGTCCCTAAAAAACACTTTGACGGACGCGTTTTTTTATATCGTCTCCCGCAACGGCGACACCAACCTCTACGCCCGAGGCGGCATCGAGGGATTGAGGACGGCCCGGGCCCTGGCGGGCGAAGTTCTCCGGAGCGGAGGAACGCGAACACCTGCGGGATGGAAAAAAATACGCTTCGCGGAACGCGTCTTCGTCGAGAAAAACCTGAGCCCAGGCGGCAGCGCAGACATTCTCTCATCCGTGATTTTTACGCTCTGCGGTTTTACTTTTTCTCGTACTCCTTCAGCATAGCGGCGTACTCCGCCTCGCAGCCCTTGCGAATGTGGTAAACGTGTTCTTCGCCGGGGAAGCGGCCGTTGCGCACGTCGTCCACGTATTCCTTGAACGCGTTCGTCACGATTTCCGCTACGTTGGCGTACTTTTTCACGAACTTGGGGGTGAAGGCCTGGAACTGACCCAGCATGTCGCCGCAAATGATGAGCTGTCCGTCGCAGGGCAGCCCCGCGCCGATGGAGTACGCCGGTATCGAAATGCGCTTGGTGATGAACTCCGTCAGCTCCGGCGGAATGCCCTCCAGCAGAAGCGCGTAGGCCCCCGCCCTCTCCACCGCCAGGGCGTCCTCAATGACGTAGCGCGCGGAGTCCGGTGTTACGCCCTGGGCCTTGAAGCCGCCCATAGGGCCGGAACTCTGGGGCGTAAGGCCAATGTGCCCGCACACCAGAACGCCGCTTTCGGCGATGGCCTTGATGCGGCTTTCCACCCGCACGCCGCCCTCCAGCTTCACCGCGTCCATGTCCGCCTCTTTGAAGAAACGGACGGCGTTTTCCACGGCTTTCTCGTCGGAGATCTGGTAGGAGCCGAAGGGCATGTCGCCCATGACGAAGGTGTTGGGCGCGCCCCGGCGAACGGCCTGACAGTGCCGGATACAGTCGTCCATAGTCACGGGGATCGTGCCCGAGTATCCCAGCACCACCATGCCCAGCGAGTCACCCACCAGAATCATGTCCATGTCGGCGGCCTCGGCGAAAAGCGCCGTGGGATAATCGTAGGCCGTGATCCAGGTTACCTTCTCCCCTTTTTTCTTCATTTCCAAAAATTCGAGCCGCCCTTTTTTCTTCTTAACCACGCCTGCCATATTCCTTCACCCTTTCTAAAATGACAATCTACCCAGAATAAGCTCTAATGAATAAGCGGATATACCCTCTGTAGTGTAATCTAAAGTTTCGCCTTTTCCAAGGCCTGCCGGATATCCTCGGCGATATCCTCCGTGTCCTCCAGCCCGATGCTCAGGCGGAAAAAGCCGCCGTGGAAGTCCTCTGGATAGAGATACTGCCGTTCGTCGTTTTCTCCGAGAAAAACGATGAGGCTTTCGTCGTGCCCCAGAGAAACGGCGGAGGTCACGACCTTCAAATGACTGACGAACCGGTTGTGGGCGTCATGGTCGGCCCGAAGGCCGAACGCCATCACCCCGCCGAATCCGTGTTCCATCTGCCCGGCGGCGACGGCGTGTCCCTCGTGGCTCTCCAGCCCCGGGTAAGCCACGAAGCGGACGGCCTCGTGGTTCTCCAGAAATTTGGCGATCGCCAGGGCGCTTTGGTTGTGCTGGCGCATACGGATGGGAAGCGAAACGGCCCCGCGCATGATCAGCCATGCGTTGAACGGGCTGATGACCCCGCCCACGTTCACCATGGCGTCGGCTCGA
The DNA here is from genome assembly GCA_031277095.1 of Synergistaceae bacterium. Classification (GTDB taxonomy): domain Bacteria; phylum Synergistota; class Synergistia; order Synergistales; family Aminobacteriaceae; genus JAISLU01. The sequence goes on along the minus strand of JAISLU010000094.1, from coordinate 941 downwards.
ATTTTGTCGATCAGGGTCTTGGGGCCTACGATCGCGCCGCCCATAGCGTCGCCGTGCCCGTTGATGTATTTCGTCAGGCTCTCCACGCAGAGATCCGCCCCCAGGGTCAGGGGTCGCTGATTGTAAGGCGAGGCGAAGGTATTGTCCACGGACAGAAGCGCGCCCGCGTCGTGAGCGATCGTCGCTATGCCGCGGATGTCGCTGATTTTCAACGTGGGGTTGGAGGGCGTCTCGATGTGAATCAGTTTCGTGTTGGTGTGCAAGGCCGCCTTCACCGCCTCCAGGTCCCTGCTGTCCACCAGGGTGGTCTGGATATTGTACTTTCCGGGCAGAAGTTCGTGAAGCAGGCGGTAGGCCGCGATGTAGGTGCTGTCCGAAACCACCACGTGGTCTCCGCTCTTCAGCAGGGAGAGAAACACCCCCGACAGAGCCGCCACCCCGGACGCCAGCACCACGCAGTCCTCGCCTTCCTCCAAGGATCTGAGTTTTTCCTGCAAATACTGCTGGTTCGCTCCGCCGTTGCGGGTGTACAGGTTGCCCGATGCGCTGCTCCAGTTGAGGTCGGAGGGGTCGTAGGGCAGAGCGTAGCTGTTGGCCATGGTGATCGGCCTGCGGATGGCTCCCGTTTCCTTGTCGATCTCGTTGCCCGCATGTACGGAACGAGTCATGAAACCCAATTTTTTCTCAGTGTTCGAATGCTCCATTTTGCTCCTCCAATATATATAGTAAGTTTATGTATATCATCATTGTTGAGGAGCATAATGTCAATGCATTCGAGGTGCATTCGAGAATCAGCCCATCCCAGCCGGTCGGTCCTTGATCGTTACAGTACAGTGGGAATGTAGAGATAATGGGCTAACGTATAAACCAAAGTTATACGATAATATAAGTATGAGCGCAGATTACAGTCGTCAACTGAGTAAAGAATATGAGCGAGCGTT
>JAISLU010000048.1 GCA_031277095.1 Synergistaceae bacterium | reverse complement strand
ACCGTGACAGGCATAGACAAAACTAAACCCGTGGTTTCATCCGTGACGCCGAGCGGTACAGACGAGGAGATCAGCGGCACTGTCGCGATTGCCTTCAATGAAATCATGAGCACGGAGGGAGGGACGGTATTGCTGAAGGATGTCGCCCTCGAAGGGGGGACGTGGGAGAATGACGTCTACACTGTCCCTTATTCCGGGCTCGATCACCATACGCCCTACGTCATAACCATTTCCGGCTTCAAAGACGCGGCAGATAATGAAATGGACATCGACACCACCCACGGCTTCACCACGAAACCGGCTCCCGATCCGGGAGACGAAAATGACCCTGCCCCGGCTCCCAGCCCAGGCGACACCCCAGCCCCGATTCCCGATATCGATGACGATTCTCCGAATCTTAGCCCAAATCCGAGCCCGAGCCCGAGCCCCGATCCAGAGCCTGCTCCCAACCCAAACCCTGATCCAAACCCAACGCCCGGGCCCGACGAAAAGCCCTCCGACCCCCTCCCGGTTCCCGATCCAGAAGCTGAAATCCCGGACGATCCCCGGTCGTCTACCACCATGATCGCCCCGGGAATCACCATTGGCGGCGTCAGGTACGTCATCGAACGCCAGGCCGACGGAACGTGGCTCATCTTTGTGCCCCACGGCACGGATATTTCGAAAATAGCCATAACCTTCCTTCTGCCCCCCGGCGCAACCTGCGTTCCGGCCAGCGGCAGCGTCCAGGATTTTTCCGGGAAAACGGTGATTTACAGAGTGACCTCCGCGGACAAAACCAAAACCGAGGAATATATGATCCGCGTGACCGAAGAACCCTTGACCATCGCGTCGGACTCCATGGTCTCCGACACCACAGGCGCCGAATGGTCGGTCAACGCCACGCGCCGCACAGGCGGCTCTTACAAAGTCGCCGTTTCGGGAAAAGTGGCCTCGACCTTCACACACATACCCGACGACATCTATGTTTTGATGGAAGGGCTCTTGACGGACGTGGCGATCACGCTGCTCGGCGAGGACGGGGCCCCTCTGCGAAAGTACCCGGACAACGACCCCATACCCCGCGCCCTCGCGGCAAAGAACGCGCGCCTGCGGATAACCGGCACCGCCGCAAGCCGCGAAGAATTGGAATCGCTGGACATCTCCAGAATAGATTATATCTACGCGTCGGAGCCCGGGACGATTTTCGAGCAGAAGATATCGCCGCCTCTGACCTACGACAAAATAAAAACGAAGCGCATAAGCGACAATGCCGACGACAATGGCGATATAAACGATGATCTGGACGGCGAAACGAACGGCGGTGGCTGTAACGTCAGGTCTTCCGCAATTGTCGGACTCGTCGGGATCTTGCTCCTGGTGAGCCTTTGCCGCAAATATTCGTAAAGGTCCAAGCTCAGGAGGGTCTCCTCAGGGATTTGGGTCAACGCTCACGCACTCTTTTTATCTCTCAATTTGATGTATAATCATTCAACGTTATCTCTATTTTCAATGTTATTAGGTTAAAAGATTCTGTGTTTGGGTATTTGGGCGGGTGAGCTTTCATTATTTTCGGAAAATGTGACGGCGTAATTTTACGGGAAAATTACAGAAAATTCACTCGCCTGTTGGCGGGACGGATTTAACGATGTGACAGAACGAACTTGAGGACCGTACTTGATCAACGGACATTGCCTAATAGCTATGTCGTGTTTAAAACCTTGATGCTTCAGGCCGGATATTTTTTATTTATTTCAGCCTGCCGCATTAGGTAAATTACCGAGGTGAGGCTTGATGAAGATTAAGCTACCGGACGCGTTTTTCACTCCCGACTCTCGAATTGGTTTTCAACCCAGCGGATTCTCTGAGGAGATCCTGCAGGGCAAACCTGATCCGGCGTTCCCTTTATCTGCCGAGGCAGCGAACAATGCCAGTAATCCCGCGTCCCAAGTGGACGACGAGGATTACGAAATTCTCGTAGCTCTGATGGAGCAAACGGTAGAGCTGCTGTCGCGGTTCGACCCGAAAATGAAATACGAAGTTATCGAAGAAGAGGGAGAAGTCCAGATCCAGGTGATCAATCCCCGTGACGGGCGCGTTGTCCGCATGATCTCGGCGGACGAGGTGATCAAACTCATCGCAGGTTTGCGAGAAGAACTCGAAGGGGAAATGGACGACAGTTGGACGTAACCGCAATACCTTTCGCGTCACGCAACCCTTTCTCCCGCCTTCCAGACGGACCGGATGGGCCGGGAGCCGGAGATGTAGGCCAAGGTGGCCGGGGACTCACCGTCTAGGACGATGAAGTCGGCCAGCTTGCCGGGCTCTAGGCTGCCCGTTTCTTTTTCCATGCCCACGGCCCACGCCGCGTTCAGGGTCGCGCCCGTCAGCGCCTCTTGGGGCGTAAGGTTCATGCCCATCACGGCAAGGCTCACCACAAAGGGCATAGATTCGCAGAAACAGGAGCCGGGATTCAGGTCCGTGGCCAGCGCCACAGGCACTCCCTTCTCGATCATGGCCCGGGCCCGGGCGAAGGGCTTTTTCAGGCTGTAGGCCGTGGCGGGCAGCAGAACGGCCACAACGCCGCCCAGCGCCAGAGCGTCAATGCCCTGGTCGGAGGCGGCCAGAAGATGCTCGGCCGACGTTGCCCTCATTTCTCCCGCCAGCGCAGCCCCTCCCAGGTCGTGAACCTCGTCCGCGTGTATTTTCAGCCTCATGCCCAGCTCTCTTGCCTTTTGCAGAACAGCGCGGCTTTGGGGGACGGAAAAAACGCCCTCCTCGCAGAAAACGTCGCAGAAGCTGGCCAGTCCCCCCACGGCGGGAAGCATTTCGTTCAAAAGCAGCGCCAGGTAACCGTCGGGGTCCGTCCGGTACTCCTCCGGAACGGCGTGGGCGCCCATGAAGGTGGGGACGACGCTTTGAGGCGTCTCGCGCCCCAGACGGGCGATAACCCGCAGCATCTTCAGCTCCGTCTCCGTGTCCAGGCCATAGCCGCTTTTTACCTCGATGGTGGTGGTTCCGTAGTGGAGGGTCCCTTGGAGCAGCCGCCGCGAGAACCGGAACAGATCCTCCTCGGAGGCCGCGCGCACGTCTCGCACGGAGGAAAGAATGCCGCCCCCGCCTTTCAAAATGTCCAAGTAGGATTTTCCAGCTAGACGCATTGAGAACTCGGTCTCGCGTTTCGCGGCGAAACAGGCGTGGGTGTGGGGGTCCACAAATCCGGGAACCACGGCGGCTCCCTCCAGGTCGTATTCCTTGACCTCCCTCCGGCTTTCAATGTTTTTTTCCACGTCGTCGCCCAGAGCGGCGATCCGCCCGTCTTTCACCAGGAGAGCGCCGTCCGGCCACTGGTGGATACGCCCCTGTTCCGTCCCGGCCGCCGGGGTCCGGCCCATCTTGGGAGTGTAGATATGCGCGTGTCGAAACAGCTTGGTCGTCATCGTCCATCCTCTTTTCGTAGTTGACCGGCCGGTCAGGCCAGTTCTCCGATTTCGGCCTCCACGGCGTCTATGACGCTGCCTCGTTCGGTCAGCTCCACCACGCGCTGAATGAGGGAATGCAGATACTCGTCCTTTTTTATGTAGGGAACCACGCCGCGGATGCACTCGTGGGCCGCCAGGGTTCCGCGCCCCGGCTTCAGGGAGAGAAGGCTGAAATTGAGGGCCTGCGCGGCAAGGAGCATTTCGATGGCCAGGACCTTGCGAGTGTTCTTCAAGATGAGGGCCCCTTTTCTTGCGGAGTACCCGCCCATGGAGACGTGGTCTTCCTGGTTCGCCGACGTGGGGATCGAGTCCACGGACGAGGGATGGGCGAGGACCTTGTTCTCGGACACCAGGGCGGCCGAGGTGTATTGGGGAATCATGAAGCCGCTGTTGAGCCCGCAGTCCTCTATGAGAAAAGGAGGCAGGCCGGACAGAGAAGCGTCCACCAGACGGGCCTGACGGCGCTCGGAGATGCTGGCGAACTCCGCCGCGGCTATGCCGAAAAAGTCCATGGCCAGAGCTAGGGGCTGTCCGTGAAAGTTGCCGCCGCTCAGGGCTTCTTCGTCTTTCGGAAAGATCAGAGGATTGTCCGTCACGGAGTTGATCTCCGTCTCGAGTACGGACCGGACGTAGCCCAGGGCGTCGCGCCCGGCGCCGTGGACCTGGGGAACGCAGCGCAGGGAGTAGGCGTCCTGCACCCGTTCTTTTTTATACCGTTCGACGATCTCGCTGCCCTCGATCAACCGTCGGATGTTCGAGGCCACGTCCCCCTGGCCTTTGTAGGCGCGAAGGGCGTGAGTCCGGGGGTCGTAGGCGTAGGGAACGCCGTGGAGGGCCTCTATGGACAGGGCGGCGATAATGTCCGCCGTTTTCGCGAGGCTTTCCGCGTCAAGGATCGCCAGCGCCCCCACCGCGTTCATGACGGTGGTGCCGTTGTTGAGCGCCAGCCCCTCCTTGGCTCCCAGGGAGATGGGTTTGAGGCCCACGTCGGCCAAGGCGGCCTTGACGGGGACCACCTTGCCTTTGTACTCCGCCTCGCCGTCCCCAAGCAAGGCGATAGCCAGGTGCGACAGGGGGCACAGATCTCCCGAGGCTCCCACGGAACCCTGGTTGGGGATAAGGGGGTGAATGCGGGCGTTCAGGAGGTCGACCAGGCCGCGCAAGGTGGCGAGACTTATCCCGGAGTGCCCTCGGCTGAGGGTATTGATGCGCAAAAGCATGATGGCCCGCGTCACGTCCGCGGGGTAGGGGTCGCCCACGCCGCAGGCATGGCTGCGAAGCAAATTTTCCTGCAGCATGCGGCGGTCCTTGGGGGAAATTTTCACGGAGGCCAGGTCTCCAAACCCTGTAGTGACGCCGTAGACCACTTGATCGGACGAAGCCCATTTTTCGACGAGGGCGGCCGCTTCGTCCACGGCCTCGCTTGCCTCCCCGCTCAGTTCCACTTTGTATCCTTCCCTCGCCACCTTGACGATATCCTCCAGCGTCAAGGAAAGCCCATCCAGCTTTATCGCCTTTTTAGCCATGACACCTCGCCCCTCCGGTAAATCCAGACCCATTCCCCATAAAGCTCAATAAAGATCAATGCGCAATTGAAGAGAAATCGACGAAAAGAACTCGATACGTCCAGTCTCCTTATTGTAGCAATACATTTAAATTCAGCAATAACAACAATTTAGCCTGAGATATCGTTCATATTGCCAATCGATATCATAAGACTCTATTAACCTTATGACTTGCCTCAAGAGGCTTGCCTTGAGAGGCTTGCCTCGAGGTTCGCCTCGAGAGTATGGGGGGACGTTCGATGCCCGATTCAATTCCTCTCTTTCAAGTGGGGTATAATGGGAAAAGCGTCTTTGGGCCAATGAATGAACAGTTTTGGAATGAACATTTTTGGCGGAAATATACGCAAGCATTTTGCCGTTATGGGGGTTGTCAATTGATAGGGTATTACAAAAAGTTCCAAAAGCAAAGCAGGCTATTGCGTTCTCGGGTCAACGAAGGAGTGGTTTTTCTGCGCCGTTTTGTGGGCGCTCCCCGTCAAGTGGGCAGCGTCATGCCCAGCTCTCCTTACTTGACGAGGGCGATGATGGATAAAATCGAGTGGAGCCAGGTGCAGGGCATCGCGGAGCTGGGGGCGGGGACGGGGGTTTTTACCCGGGCCATCGTCAAAAAGCTCAAACAGGGCGGCCATTTGCTGGTTTTCGAGATCGACCCGACCCTGAAGGCCATGATCGAGGCCGAACATCCGGGGATCGCGGTATACGGCGACGCCCGGGAGCTGCCCCAGATCATGCGTAACCGCAACATCCGCCAATTGGATTGCGTGGTGTCCAGCCTGCCCTTTGCCGTGCTGCCTCCGAGGATGACGGCGGCCATTTTGGACGCCATCGACAAAACTCTGAAGCCCGGCGGGAAACTGGTCGCGTACCAATATTCCAAACACATGCGGCCCTATTTCGAAAAACGGTTTGCGAGGGTGAAGATCTCGTTTGTTTTGCGTAACGTGCCTCCCGCATTCGTTTACGAGTGTACAAAGGCGTAGAACTTGAGCAGAAGGAGTTTTGAAATGCAAGCCGATATTCAATGCGAAGTCATGAACTCTCCTGTGGAACAACATCCCATCGACCTTGATGTTTGCTGTTTCTCCAGCGTAAACATTCATCCGGAGAAGAGCCTGCTTTCGGTCGAAAGCGGCCTTCCCGAAATTGTCGGCCCCGGCTCTCGGCTTTCGTTTGCGCCTCTCTCCATGGAGCGGATAGAGGAGTACTCGTCGCTTTTTTCCCGCTGCGCCGAAAAAGCCTCGGATTATTCTTTCATCAATATTTGGGGATGGTCGGAAGAACGGAAGTACGAATGGGCGTTCCAAGACGACCTCTGCTGGCTGCGTCTGACCGGCGGCCCGCAACCCGTCTACTGGGCCCCTGTGGGGAACTGGGACCGGCCCGACTGGGCAGAGGTTCTGGCCAGGACCGTCGCCCCCGGCACCGCCTTCCAGCGCACCCCCGAAACGTTGGCGAACCTGTGGCAGACGCAGCTCCAGGGACGTGTTGTCCTGGAAGATCAGCGATCCGAGTGGGAATACCTCTACGATTACAAGACGATGGTCTCCCTGGCGGGGAATAAAATGCACAAGAAAAAAAATTTATTGAACCAGTTCAAGAAGCTCTACGATTACACCTACGCTCCCATCTGCGCGAAACGCATCGGCCTCATACGCGACATGCAGCAAGTGTGGTGCGAATGGCGGGGCTGCGAAGAATCTCCGGGGCTGGTGGCCGAGAACATCGCCATTGCCCGTGTTTTAGACCAATGGGAAAATCTGCCGGGCATTTTGGGCGGCTCTCTCTCCGTAGACGACAAGACCATCGCCTACACCGTGGCCGAGGATTTGGGCGACGGCACGGTGGTCATTCACTTCGAAAAGGGCCTGGACAGCTACAAAGGAGTGTACCAGGCCATCAACCAGATCTTTTTGGCCAACACCCCCGGCTTCCAGATCGTCAACCGCGAGCAGGACATGGGTTCCCCCGGCATTCGTCAGGCCAAGGAGTCTTACAACCCCGCGGGTTTTCTGAAAAAGTACACGGTCCGCTGGCTGGGCTAAATAAACCTGAATAAATTCCCCTTATTCGGATCGACTTATTCGAAACGACTTATTGGTAACGAAGGGATTGTTCCGGCTTCGGTTCGCGGAAAAGGAGCTTTTGCAGGGCTTGGTGGATGGACGCTCCTTCGTAGAGGACCGCGTGGACGCCCTCGGCGATGGGCAGCTCGATGCCGGCCTTCCGGGCGTAGGCCACCAAAGCCCTGACCGTATGGGCGCCCTCCACCACCTGACCGATCTCCGAGGCCGCCTCTTCTCTGTCGAGCCCTCGTCCTATCGCGAGCCCGAAGCGGAGGTTGCGGGAGTGATGGCTGTAACAGGTCACCATCAGGTCGCCGGTTCCGGCCAGCCCCGTCAAGGTCAGGGGGGCGACGCCCAGGGACGCCCCCAGCCTTGCCATTTCCGCCAGCCCTCGCGTGGCGAGCGCCGCTTTTGCGTTGTCTCCGAAGTTCAGGGATTGTGAAATCCCCACCGCGATGGCGATGATGTTCTTGATGGCGCCCCCCAGCTCCACGCCCATCAGATCGTCCCCCGTGTAGATTCTGAAATGGGGGCTGTTCAAGGTCTTCTGCCATTCCCGGGCGGTTGCGTGGGACCGAGAAGCGACCACCACCGCGGTGGGCAGGTCGCGAACGACCTCCTCGGCGTGGCTGGGGCCCGAGAGGGCACTGTAGGAAATCTCGGGAAGCAGCTCCTCGGCGATCTGGTGGGGCAGCTTTCCCGAGGATATTTCCATCCCCTTGGCAAGGCTCAAAAAATCCTTTCCTTCCAGTTTTAAATTTTGCTTCAAGTCATGCTCCAAACCACGATCCAAAGACTTCAATCTCCCGAAAACGTCCCGCAGGCTCTGGGTGGGCACGGCCAAGATGATCTTCTCCCCGAAGGCGACGACCCTTTCGAGATGGGAGTCGGCCCGCACCTCTTCATGGAGCTTGCAACCCTTCAAATAGCGGGGGTTCATCCGCTGCCCGTTGATGGACTCCGCCTGCTCCGGGTTGCGGCACCACAGCCGCACGCCATACCCGAGCTTCGCCGCGTGGTTCGACATGGCGGTCCCGAAACTTCCCGCCCCGAGTATCCCCAGGTTCATGACAGAGGCTCCCTGTTCAGAAGCTCCTTATTCTCATTCAAAAGCGCTTTATTTAAAAGCTCCTTATTTAAAGGCTTTTTATCGCGGGCCGTCACGATCAGCGTGATGCCCTCGACGGCCGCCACCGAGGCGGGCTCGCCCTTGCGCAGGGGCCGGTCTTTTGTCCGCGCCCTCCAGACCTCTCCGTGACATTTGACCGTCCCCTGGGGGTTCAGGTCCTCGGTGATGTCCACGTCCAGGCCCAAGAGCCCCTCCCGGCCCGTGGCGACTTTGGCGCGTAAACTTTTGGTGACCATCAGGGCGAAGAGCGTGAAGCAAAGCCCCAAGGCGACCGCCATCCCGGAGATCATGCCTATGGAGACGCTCAAAAGTTCACCTCCCGGCGCTTGAAACAGGAAAACTCCCCCCGCGACCAGCACGGCGATGCCCAAAAGGCTCAAGATTCCCATGCCGCCCACCAGAAGGTCGATCCCCATCACGATGACCCCCGCCCCGACCAGCGCGACGCCCGCCCAGTTGAAGGGCAGCATTTTTAGCCCTATGCCCCCCAGAAGCAGCATGACCGCCCCCGTGGTCCCCAAGACGAACCCGCCGGGGGTGACGATCTCGTAAAAGATGGCCAGCAGACCCCCCACCAGCAAAAGGTAGGCGATGTCGGGGCTGGACAAGAACTGGATGAGCTGCTCCCGGAAATTCATTTCCACGAACTCCACCTCATCCGAAACGGATACTGTGATTTTCTGCCCGTCGTCCATGATGGAACGGCCGCGGGAAGCCGCGATGAGTGAGTAGACGTCGTCCACCACGAGATCGATGACGTTCTCCTCCAGCGCCTCGTGGGCGGTCAGAGAAAGGCTGTCCACCACCATCAGCTGGGCGATCTCTTGATTACGCCCGCGTTTTTGCGCCAGGGAACGCATCTGCGTCGTCAGGTCGTTGATGACTTTTTTCTTCATATCGCCCTCCGGAACGTCTCCCCCGGAGGCCACCACCGGGTGCGCCGCCCCCAGGTTGGAGCCGGAGGCCATTGCGGCAATGTGGGCGGCCTGCATCATGAAGGCTCCCGCCGACGCCGCCCGCCCCCCGGGGGGAACCCATACGACCACGGGCACCTGGGAGGCCAGAATGGTCTGGGTGATGCCCCGCGTGGCCTCGACCAAGCCCCCCGGGGTATCCAGTTTGAAAATGACCAGCCCGGCCTTTTCGTCCTTCGCCTGTTGAACCACCTTCGCCACAAACTGCTCCATCTGCACGCCTACCGTACCAGACAGAGACGCTATGATCACTTTGCCCGGGGCCGCGGCATCCACGGCTCCGCAAAATAGCGACAACGCCAAAAAAATCACTCCCATTGCCCTGCCCGCACGTCTCATCTCATCATTCCTCCTCAGGAAAACATCTCGCTCAAGGCGTCGCTCAAGCTGTTTATGTGCCGAATCGTCATGCCGGCCGAGCCTTCGAGCCCCCAAATTTCGCCCCGCTCCTTGCCGCTGACCACCGCGCGCCTCAGGCCCAGCCGCTCCGCCTCCTTCAGCCGCGTCAAGATCCGCGTCACCGGCCGCACCTCACCCGCCAGGCCCACCTCGCCCAGGTAACAGCAATCTCCCCGCAGCGGCTTGTCCCTCAGGGCGGAGGCCAGGGAAACGCAGGCCGCCAGGTCCGCGGAGGGGTCCTGTATCGAAAGCCCCCCCGCGATGTTCAAGTAAAGGTCGCACCCGCCGCAGGGGATACCGGCCCGTTTTTCCAGGACGGCCGCCAGCAGTTGAAAACGGTTCAGCTCGATGCCCCGGGACGTGCGCTTGGGGTAAGGGAAAGTCGTAGGGCTCGCCAAAGTTTGAATTTCCGCCACGAGGGGTGTGGACCCCTCCATTGCGATGGTCATGGCCACGCCCGGCACGGCGGCGTCCGACCGGTTCCAGTAAAGCCCGCTTTTATCCTCCACCGGGGTGAGCCCGCTCTCTCTCATCTCGAAAATCCCCAGCTCGTCCGTGTTTCCATAGCGATTTTTCATGGCGCGCAGCATTCGGTGAGAGGAATAGCCCTCTCCCGAGAAGGTCAGCACCGTGTCCACCATGTGCTCCAGCAGCATGGGACCGGCAAGCCTTCCGTCCTTCGTTATGTGCCCCACCAACACGGCAGGGACGTCGGCCGCCCGCGCCGCGTCTACGGCCATCTGGGCGACGGCGCGAACCTGGTTGGGCGTTCCCGGCCACCCTGCCTCCTCCGGCGCCTTCACCGCCTGCACGCTGTCCAAAATAAAAAGGCCGATACTTTGGGAGGAGATGTGGGAAAGGGCATCTTCCAGGTCCCCGCCGCAGTACAAAAGCAGCTTTTCCGAGGATACCCCCAGCCGCGCCGCTCGAAGCGCCACCTGCGCCGCCGACTCCTCCCCCGAGATATAGAGTACGTGGGTGCCCTGAGAAGCCACTTTGCCCCCTACTTGAAGAAGAAGGGTCGATTTTCCGATGCCCGGCTGCCCTCCGATCAAGACTACCCCTCCGGGCACCAGACCGCCGCCCAATACGCGATCCACCTCCCCAATGCCCGAAGAAAGCCGCTTGGGGGGCTTGACGGAGACGGAGTTGACGACTTCGACCTTGACGCCGGCATATTTAGCGGACCGTTCAGCCGTCGGATTCACCGCTTCGAAGGTGCCCCATTGCCCGCACGACGTACACTTGCCCGTTCGCGTGACGGTGGAGAACCCGCAGTTGCTGCAAACATAACGCACCGGAGCTTCTTTAGCCAAAACAGACCTCCAGATAATTTTTCCAAAATCTTTCTCTATGCTTTTTTGCGTAAAATTTCGATCTCTCGATCCCGAACGCCATTATATAGTGAATTGACATAAAAAGCCTAAAGTTAGAATAGCTAAAAAACAAGTCAATTGCTCTATTTAGCGCGTGTAAATTTAACATTTTTTAAGTTAAACGACTATACCTCTAGAAGGGGCCTCGTCTGGGGCGGCCGGCGCCGGAGGGCAAGGCCGCGACGGCCAGTTCGTCGCCGTTTTGGATGTCGCCCGAAACGAGTTCGACCCGGCTGTTGTCGGTGATCCCCGTCTGAACGAAGACGCGCCGGGCCAGTTGTTTGTCCCGGACGACCCAGACGTTTCCCGAGTTCAAACTGAAGGGCCGGCGTATGTCCTGGGAGGCCTCCTGCGAGGCGGCGGCCTCCAGCAGCCTTGGGGGAGGGCGGAAGCGCAGGGCGGCCGAGGGAATTCTCAGTACGTCCCGGCGATGGTCGGTTTTGATGGAAACATTGGCGGTCATCCCCGGTTTCAGACGGAGATCGGAGTTGTCCACGTGAATGACCACCGTGTACGTGACCACGTTGTCCGTGGTTGCCGGGGCGATCCGAACCTGCACGACTTTTCCGGCGAACAGCTCCTCGGGGAAGGCATCCACGCGAAAATCCACGTCTTGCCCCTCCGCCACTCGGCCGATATCCGCTTCGTCCACGCTGGTGTCGATTTGCATCCGCGTCAGGTCTCTTGCGATGCTGAAAAGGGTGGGAGTTTGAAAACTGGCCGCCACCGTCTGCCCCACGTCCACCTTGCGCGACACGATGACCCCGTCCACGGGGGAGGTGATACGGGTGAAGTCCAGATTGGTCTGGGCGCGCTCCACGGCCGCCTGCGCCTGGGTGACCCGCGCTTTGGCCTCCTGAAGCTGGGCCTCCTTGAGCAGGACGCTGGTCTCGGAGTCCTCCAGCTCGCTTTTGGAGATCAGGTTACGGGCGAAAAGTTCCTTGTTGCGCTTCAACTTCCGCTGGGAATCCACCAGAGAGGCCCGGGCGCTCCCCACCCCCGCCTCGGCGACTTCCAAGTTGGCCCGGCTCTCCACCTGTTGCGACCGCAGCACGGAGGGATCCAACTGGGCGATCAATTGCCCTTCTGTGACAGGGGAATTGTAATCCACATAAATTTCCTGTATGGTGCCGGAAACCTGGGTGCCCACCTCGACCACGGACACGGCGTTCAGTTTCCCGCTGGCCGTCACCGTCGCCGTGATGTCGCCGCTGTCGACCTTTTCCGTGCGCAGCTCGTAGATAACGGGGTTTTTTCTGAAAAAAGAAAACCATATTCCCCATCCGGCGGAGGCGATGACGGCCAGGATTAAAAGTTTTTTCATTTTCAACGTGCCGAGCCTCCCGACGGCGTGGGACCCTGATTTTTTTGGCCTCGCTTTTCGGGGCTTCGCTCATAAAACAGGACTTCGATCATAAAAAAAACAGAAATTTGATGACGAACAATATGACCACAACCGCGACCGCGAGAGTTCCAAAGAAAATAACGTTGTCCAGGTTGATGGTCATGGTCATTTTACGGGCGGGCTCCCGCCGGAGTGTGCGCAGGCGCAGATCCTTGGTGACGGTGATCATCCCTTTGACTTCCTCGTTGATCTCCAAAAGCACGTGCGTCTTGTCGTCGTCTTTTTTTTCGATGGCAAGTATGGGAAACGCCGCATCCTGGTTCATCGAGTTGAGATATTGCTGAATGAGTTCGCCCGCGCCAATGCCGCCCTGTATCTTCACCTCCAGCACGTCACCGGGCTTGAGTTCGGAGACGGGCGTACCCCGCGTCGGGTCGATGACGGGCAGGCACATGATCAAAGTTCCGGCAAAAGATTTTTCGCCGCTCCCGGGCACGTTGGTCTCGGGCTTTTTGACCTCTTCCTCGCCCTCTTTCGCCAACACCCCGGCGTTGACCATATCCTGACGGGACAGACTCTCGAAGGCGAGTTTAAGTTCCAGGAAACAGTGGGTCGTCCGCTCGAAACTGTTGCGGATGTCTGTGGAGAGGGAGGACAAACGGGCCGAAACATTGTCCTGCCGGCTCAGTTCGACGCGGAGGGAGGGCGTGAAAATCTCCAGCATCGACGTGATCAGCTTGTCGCCCATGGATTTTTCGTAAACCCCCATGCTGGGGATGGTTTTGTTGAATTCCCGCCAGCCCATGTGGACGTCGATAGGGGGACCGACCAGCAAGCGGGTCACCCAGAAGAAATTCTCGATGGTCTCGCCTGTAGTCCCATTGAACAAACAACAAAACGCACCCCAGACATCGCCGCGTTTAGGCGTATAAAAATAGCACTTGAGCGCACCATAGGCAGCGGTCTCGTCGGTCGAACTCTCCGGCTCGGGTGTCAAGAGACTTTGCTTGCTGTTTTCTTGAGTGTCTGATTCCTGAACATTTGACACGTTATGTCGTCCCCTCTCGGCAAATGAGTGACCTGCGGTCGTCATCACAAATTTCTTCTCATATCATTATAACAGGCATCTTTCTTGCCCACCTCCTTCTCCCACACCACCGTACGTACGGTTCCGTATACGGCGGTTCATGTTTAGCTCTGATACGCTTTTAGCTTCATTTTCAGTGAAATCAGACCAAGTTTCTCAAAGTAGCTCTTTGGTATCGCTCCATGTGTACTTCTTCCCTCCCGGAATCCGTAGCTGTTCTCACTGAAGGCCGGGTCGTACAATGGGCTTGTAAGCCCTCCTGAACCCTTTAAATACAGCACTTTTGCAGAACATATCTTCACTAACTTGTAAACTTCTGCTCGTAAGTCTTTTCTTTGTGCCTTCCGTTTTGGGAAAGTCGTGGAAATAAGGAGGCTGAATTACCTGTGGAGAGTCAAAACACAAGACATATAAACAGTTGACGGGCAAAACCCATAGGAGTTTTACCCGCCAAGCGGCTGGCATAACGTTGTTACCGGGATACAAGAGCACTTCGTTGGGAAATCCTCCCGCGTTACTAACGCTTATTCATGCTAAGTTTTTTGTAACCGTTCAAGCCCTATATACCGGGTTGAGTAAACGTTATGCGGTTCCCGAACGGCATTCTAAGATGACGAAGATTTCCGGCTCGCGCTCCATGAAGTCGATCGTGACCTTTTTTCCCTTGTGACGCTTGCCGAAATCAGAGGGGGAAAGGTCCTGTTGCCTGTCGTCGATAAAACGGCAATATGGCTCCGCCTCCAAGGTCATGGTCTCTCCTTGCGGCAGTTTCACGGTCAGAAGGGAGGGGGCGTCCTTCCTCGTCTCCAAGTCGAGGAAGGTGACCGTAAGCGTGTATGTCGCCATACCATCTGTAAAATCCTGCGTTGATTCATCTCTCGGCGCATCGCCCGCAGATGCGGGCGGCGCGAACAGCGTGAACAACAGCAGAAGTGAAAATATTTTTCTCATCAGAAAATCTCCCTCCAATACTGCAAATGCGGAATCTCCGCCTCGATATTGGGCACAAATGAACTCTTGCTTTTGGCGGCGCTGGACATCTCCACAATGGAGTCGTTCGCGTGGGTTGCGTACTCTTTTGTCTCCTTGTACTGGGCGAATGCTCCCAAGGCTCCCGGCTTCAGCGCCTTGACGCCCAGAAAGAGGTTGCCCCGCGCTCCGGATATCCCCACGATCTTGATGTTCTTGAAGACGTAGGCTTGGCCGCCCGCCCACATGGACTCCCCCGTCTCCGGGTCCAGGGCGTACAGTTTGGCGTACCCGATGTCCCGGCACCGCTCCTGGTTCGTGGGCAGCTCGGTAAAGGGGATGAAGGTGGAGACGTATAGGACACCCTTCTGGTAAAAAGGCGCGGCTGTGACGTACTCCGCGTCCGTCGGCTGGTGGATGTCGTCGATCTTCGGGCGCAGGCGCAACTTCCAGCCGTTCGGGCCCACCGCCGGTTGATCTTCGGACACCTCCCCCGACCAGGCGGGCGTGACCGGCGGGTCGGTTTTCAGATACTTGAAGGACGTCAAGTCGTCCAGGGTCACGGGATTCGAGGTGTTCCCCGTCGGGTAGGACAGGTCCGTCTTCACCTCCGCGGCAGGGTTCTTCATGTGCAGCCCGAAGATGTACTGCTCTTCGTTGCGGATACCCCTCTGCTGGTTGACCTTCTCCCCCGACGGCGCTGTGAACAAGGTCTGCCCCGGGGCCATGACGTCGGCGGTGCCGCCGAAGAGCCACCGGTTGGTTCTCGCGCTGTCCGCAAGGACCAAGTAGCACACGGGAAGGGCTATGGGCTTATCCCCGGCGGCCCGCAGGCGGAAAATGCTTTTGAGCTTCCAGTCCTCCACAGGTTTGGTCATGTCGCAGTGCAGGACGTTGCCCTCGCTGTCCCCCGTGAAGAACTCCTTCGCGTGAAGTTCCGTCTTTTTGTCCTCGTAGATGTAGTAGACCGTCGTGATCCCCATCCCCAGGGTGCCGGGGCCGGCGTAACCGTTATCCGTCGTGATTTTTTTGATGATGGACCCGTCGCCGGGCTCGAAAAAGTAAAACGCCCTGCCTTGGGAGTCGTTCAGGTTGTACCCCAACCCGCCGGGGATGATGCCCACGTATCGGAACTCTTCATCGTACTTGCCGTCGGTCAGCTTCTTCACCCCTTTCAGCTCGGGGGCGACGACGGTCAGGCCCAGGTCTTCGTAGCCTTTGTAATATTGGTCGTAGTCGGCAGTCGCGTCGCCCCAACGGTGGGCGGAGCCGCTTTTCGGCGTTTCGTAGCGGTCGTTGTCTATGGCCCAGACAAATTGAGGCTTCGCGTTGTTCGGGTTCGTGACGTTCATCATGTAGAAACCGTTGCCGGCCCACCCCAAAGACCCCACCATGTAGGTCACGGGGGTATTGCCCAGCTCAATGTCGTGGGCGGACAAAATTCCGTCCAACAGCATCAGCGGCTGGGAGGATCGTGTGTTCACCCCGTCGCCCCCCATCCAGACGTTAGCCTCGAACTTCAGATGCTTCAGACGGTTCTGGAAGATATTGGGGGGAATGAAGGCCCACTGCTCCCTGCCAGTCTCGTAATCCAAGGAGTGCAGGACCCCTCGGTTGGTTTGGAGGTAAATGCGCCCGGGCCTGTTCTCGTCGATCCCGTCCAGATCCGGCGAGGCCACGGTCAAGTAGACGGAATGCTCCATGTTGCCCAGAATCCCGTTTTCATTGGGTATCCCGCTCGAGTTGGCGTATTCTGCAAGCCAATTGCTGAACCTCTGGGCGTAGCCCGACGGGATGCCGGCCAGAGAGGCAAAGTCCCCGGTATCGACCAAGCTACTTATAAGGACCGAGTTGCTTCCGCTGATGTCCATCTTGGCATCTGTTGTGTAGACTTTGTCTTTACGCTTTGTATCGGTTTCCATTTGCTTACCGGCGTCCCACTTCAGTATCGAGTTGGTCTCGCCCTTGGGGAGGGTGTAGCGTACGAAGGAGCTTCCCCACTGCTTCAGGCTGTCCACGGTGTAGGAGGAGGAGAAAAGCGCAAGGTCGTCGTTGTTGTCGTCTTCTACCATGAGGCGGGGCGCGCCCCCCGCCAGGCGCTCGGTTCGGATGGACGCCAAGGCGGACTGCAATTTTTCCACCAGACTGGGCACGTCGTCCGCGAAGATGGGTTCCACGGTCACGTCCGGCGTTCCGTCGTCCTTGGGCTGGCCCGCGTGGGCCATGCGCCTCATGGCCTTGCGGAGGCGCTTCGCCGGGGGATCGGTCGATAGGTCTTTGGTGTAGGGGTCGCCGTCGTTCGCCATGCCTTCCGTGGTGATCAGTCCCACAACGATGGTGCGGATGGGATGGTCCATCGTAAACGTCATCGGCTCCCATTTAGACCCGTTCCAGTTGCGGCCCCTCATCGTTCTGGACTCCAGGAAGATCTGCTGCAGGCTGTGCATCATGGAGCCTGTTTCGTTGGCGTTCCAACCGGGTTTGACCTCGTTGCCCGTGGTGAAGTAGACGATCCAGTTGCCCTGGCAGGAGCCCGTAACGGGAAAGTAACCCCGCGTGTCGTTGGTTCCGTTGGTTGTTCCTTCGCTGAAGGCCAACGTTGTGGGATGGAAAAAGTCCCGGGCGGTCCCCACGATCGTGCCGGTCATCAACCCCTCGGCGTTGCGCATACGCCTCATGATCACACCGGTGGACGAATTGTAGTTGCTCACTGCAAGCCGGCTTCGGATTCCCTCGGCCTCCATGGCGTAGTTGACGGACCTATTGTAGCCGGAGGTGGCGTAGAGCAGCTCCTCCGGGCTCCCGGGTATGGAGGAAATGGTGATCTCGTCGTTGATGATGGCGGTGGTTAGGGGAGTGTTCCAAGCAACCTGGTCCAGACCGTCGATCAACTCCCGGAAGGTGATGAGACTGGAGGTGGGCTGGTAAGACGCGCCTTCCTTGCTGTACATGAAGTCGAAGGGCACGTGCAAGATGGATCGTTTGAAGTTCGCGCCGCTTGAATAAATCCCGCCAGTCAATGTCACAGAGGGCTCTTTGGCATAGGCGGTGGTATACAACCCGCTGCCCTGAGGCGCGATCCCGCTGTCGTCGGGAACGGTGAACCAGCCATAGGATCCGTTGTGGTAGAGGTAATACTGCTTCGTGGACGAGTTGTAAAAATAGGACACGGACGCGCCCGTGTACTTGTAAGGGGCTCTTTTCATCCCTATTGATGACGACGAGCCCCGCTGGACGTTCTTTTCGTAAAAGGTCGTGGCGACCCCCATGCGTATCCGGGAGAGAATTTCCTCGTTTCTGCCGTCCGCGCTGGGGGACAAGATTCGCGACAGCACCAGTTTTAGCTTGTACGCTTTGCTATCGTTGGGGACCAAGTGCTGCTCCGCCAGGGCTTTGGGTACGGAGCCCTTCAGTTTGGTGATATTCCCTTGGGCATCCCTGTCGGGCAAATAGCTGCCTAGGGGAAAGCCCGAGGGGGGCGACCCTTTTCCGTTCCACTCGGCGTAGGTCCGGTCCTTGAATGTCAGAAGATAGGGCTTGTCGGGGTCCAGGCTGTAGTAGCAGTCGGGGTGGCCGATGATGTTGTTGGTGTCGTCCAAGTCCCGGCCCCAGCGCAGGTAAATGTCGGTTCCTTCCGTTCCATTGGCCTCTCTGATGGGGCGTCCCCCCATACCGAAGGTGTCCTGTTTCAGCATGTCGATGCGCGTGTATGCGTTCGCCATGGCCGGGTACAGGTTGTAGTTAGTATCAATGGGCATCTGTCCTTTCATGGACATGGTCATGTTACGACTCGCGTCCAAGTAAAAGAGCACGTTGGGCTCTACGTTCTTGAGGATCGCGTCTTCCAGGGGGTAGTCTCCGCTGGGGCCCACCGTGAACGTCTTGAACTCCAGGCTTGGGTCGGCCAGGGCCGCCGGCTGAAAAAAAAGGCAGACCAGCAGAACCAGAAACACAATACTCGTTTTTCGCAATTTTCATCACCTCTCATACAGAATTCGGACAATTTAAAGCTCCGGCGAGCTCGCTCCTTATTATTTGAGTGTCTGGACGAACACCTCCTCGGCCGTCCGAAGCAGCTTACCCCGATGGTCATAAAGCCGCACGCGGATCAGGTACGCGCCGTAGGTATCGGGGTTCAGTCCCTCATCGCCGTCGGATACGCCGCTGCTTGCGCTCCCGCTTTTCCCTTCTCCATCTTTACCCATGCCTCCCGCCGCGTCTCCGCCCATGTTGAAAACGGAGGGAAAATGCTTCACTACATCCGGGCTCTTGAAAGACTCATAATCCACCCACTCCGGCTTAAAGTGCATGTCGAAAACATCCGTCACCACCCGCCCAAGGCCCGTTCCGCTCAGCATCTCCTTATCCCTGATATCCTCGCTCCAAGGCTTTCCAAAACTCAGTTTTTCCAAGGTCAGGTCCTTACTTATTGAAGTCTGCGCTCTTTCGCCGTCTACCGCATTGCTGAGGGCCTTGACGTGCATCGTCTCGCCTTTGGATATGTTGTGTTCGATGATCTGGCCAATCTTGGCCTGAATGAAGCTCAAGGCCGTGGTGTGGTCCACGTAGGTTCTTCTCTGCTCGGTGGAGATCCAAGAGAAGCCGAAAACGAAGTCAAAAGTTAGGCCGATGATCACCCCCCCGATCAGCACCACCATCAAAGCCAGCACCAAGGCCACGCCCTTGCGGGCTTTGTTCGAACCGCCTCCCTTGCCGCGGGTTTTCACATCCTCAGTCAATTTCTTATCCTCCAAGTCAAATTTTTAGTCAGGATTCGGTAGCGCAAGTCATGGGCAGCTATGGGCGGCAGCCAGGAGGGCCAGGATTTGGGCTGCGCGGGACTGTGCCCCACCGCGTCCGCTTCCGCGCCCCTGGCGGCGATGTACATGGTCAGAAGGCGCGAATCCGGGTTGTAGGTGAAAGCGAGGCCCACCACGTTGTGGGCCAGCACATCGGAGGTGAAGGACGACGGCGTGTCGAAGACGACCCTCACCAGCTCGTTGCGGCCGTTGCGGAAAAGGTGCGCCGCCTGGATCAGGTGAATCTCGTCCAGCCCCATCACCGTGCCCTTTACGTCCTTCACGCTTTCCGGAGCCACCCGCGTCACCAGCGTGTCCCAGTCCGCACCCTCCTCAGTTACTGTTATCCAGCCTTTCGCGTCTTCTTCCACCAGCATGGGAAGCCGCAGGGTGGGAAAGAGCACCCATCTTTTCACGCTGTCGACCCCGGCGTAGGGGTCGAGGTGGCCGTCGATGCCGTCGTAGCGAAAATTTTCCAGGTAGTCCTTGCCCTTGCCGTCGACCCCCTCCCCCTTTGGGGTATAAAGCCGACGTATCACCACCACTTCGTTCTGTTTGACATCCATACCGCCGGTAGACGTACGGAATTCGGCCTTCACCCCCGTGGGGACGGCCCAGGCGTAGTACAGCTCCGGCCCCACGTAGGCTTCTCCGCCAGGGCCGAACAGGTCTGAACTTGCGAGCCGGCCGGGGTTCGTTATGGTCGTTGCGCTGTACACGCTTCCCGTGGTGGCGTTTGCCACAGTCACGGGGCCTCCCCACCTCTCGTCTGCCGGCGAGCCGAAAAAGGCCATGACCGGCGAGGTCGATGAAGAGAACGAAAACGTCGAGTAGAAAGACCCCTCGCCCTTTCTGTTGTTCGGCATGCCCAAGCCGATCATGGCGAAGTCCCGGGAGAGCCGCTGTACAGCGTACTCCATCTCCGACTCCATTGAGGTATAGTCGTCCATCTGGGAGTAAGAGCCGATGGAGAACCACAAGGCCATGAGCGCCGCGCCGCCCAAGATCGACACGATCACTATGGAAATTAGGAGTTCCACGAAGGTAAACGCTTTTTTGATTTTCAGGCCCATTCGATTCCCCCCTTACGACACCGCGTCGTCGGATACCGTCTCGTTGGAATAGGAGTTATAGGTTCTCTTCAAATCCACCAAGGGTTTTTTCGAGTCGCCGGCCCGGATCGTGACGTGCAGTTCCAGGCTTCCTCCGGACACTCCCGAGTTGACGGCCGTGAGGATGAACCCTCCTATGCGAGCGTCACTGCCGGTCCACGTCCCCCCCAACATTTTGGCGGCCGCCTCGGTCGCGTCATCGGGGTCGGAGTGGACATTGGGGTAGAGGGACTCGAAGGTTTGAATCCAGCTAAAAAACAGCTCGCGGCTGTTTTTGTCCTGTTTGCTGAAGCCGTGGCTCTTGGTGGCCGCGGCCATCACGGAGAAGATCGCTCCGAAGGTGACCACCACCACCACCATCAAGATGAGGCACTCCGCGATGCCCATTCCTTTACGTTTCGTATGTGTCGTTAAAGAGAACGATTGATCGTCAAAAACATCGGTCCTACAGATCCTTGACAATTTTTTCTCCTCCCGAAAAATCGATTTGAACAGCTTTACTTCTTCGCGCCGAATTTCACAGCGCATGAAACACCGCGTTTTCTTTTTAGAGCCTGTTTAACTTTAATTCCCGGTAAAAAGTACTTTCACACATTTCTTTTCTGGGAAGTGTGAAAAAATATCGTACAAACATGGAGATTACAATGGAATCATGTTGACTATAATTTGGAGGCAACGGATACTTCTGGAAGTAAAATTACTTCCACAAAGAGTGGTAGCCGCTCAAACCCTCCTCGTTATTGCGTAATATAAAATGATAATATAATTTTTTTAAGAATAATCAATACAATTATTTGAATCCAAAGGCCCATTTTATTTTTTGAATTAACTTTTACATTCTGATAAAATCATCTAGTGTTTATCTTGATTTCCTGTGATTTTGCACTCTATTTTCCCTCAAATAGCAACAATTCAAGATTGAATTGTCTATAATATCGCGCAAAATCAGGAGGTTGAATGGTTACAAGGAGACCACCAACAAGATGAACAAGATCGTCGCGGCGTTAAACATCAAAATCCCGTCGAAAATTGTGGAAGGAAAAAAGCTCGGGAATTAAAGTTTAATATCTTTTCAACAAGAGCGAAACGAAGGAGAACAACACTATTTGGGTAGATGACTTGCCTGATCGAAAATTCACCTTTCAATCACTCCATTCGCGATGAGTTTAAAAAATATTAGACAGGCTTTTACAGGCACTTGAGAAGGGATCTGTCTTAGTTAAGTTTCTGTCCAATCAAAGCCTCTGTCGCCCTGATAAATGCAATGTATAGTGTGGCGTCATCTATTTGCCCTTCCAAGGGAAAAGCATTAATGCCGCTGCTTTTCAACGTCCATTTGTCAGTCACGACGGTAAACTCCCACCAGATGCCATCTGGAATGCCCTTGTTTCTGTATTCTGGTGCCCACTGTTCAGGGCTAAGTTTACTTACGGCGTTTTCAAACGCACTCCACGCGGATTCATCGGGTGTTATGATTTTTGTCGTGGGATAGTATTTTGCGACTTGCTCAGGGGGGTTCGCCCTAAGCATCTGACCGCCTGTTTCACGTTCAAACTTTATCTTTTCTTCTTCGAAGTCTTTTCCCTTGTCCAAGAATGTAAAAATGGGCTTCTCATCTTTATCTTTAGACCTGACCTCAATTGGAATCGCTAATTCTGTCGCTCCCCAAGGACAACGGTAGTAAGTCAGGTCCTTGTTATCCAGCGTCAATTTAATGTAAGTCCCTCCAAAACGACCCGCTACCTCAATTGATAACTCTTTGATCATCAATATCGCCCCATTCCTCCTAAGATATCTAAGACTAAGTGTAGCAGATCCTCGTCCTTCCAAA
>JAISLU010000024.1 GCA_031277095.1 Synergistaceae bacterium | reverse complement strand
GCCCGCAGTTGGCGCAGTACCGATACTAAGGTATCGCCGATTAGCGCGTCGATTTCGTCTATGAAGAGTACGAGAGGTCTGTTGAGTTTTTTGCAAAAAATTTCCAACATGCCCCTGAGGGCGCCATGCGCGCTCGTCTCTTGAATAAGCGACGAAACGGAGCCTGGGGGCTGTTTGATGCCCAGAAATTGTCCCGAGGCGCTGTCGAACGCGGACAAAATCGTTTTCATGGCGGCTTCCACATTGTTACGCGCGGTTTGCGCGGACTCGACGTTCATGTAAACGCAGCGATAGCGCCCTTCTTCGTTGATCTTTTTCACCATAGCCAGGAGGGAGGTCGTTTTCCCCGTCTGCCGGGGGGCGTGGAGGACGAAATACTGCTCCTGATCGATCAGGGTGCTAATCGAATTGTAGTCGACGCGGCGGAGAGGGTCCACCATGTAATTTTTCTCCTCTCTTCCCGGCCCCGCTATGTTGAAAAATTTCTCCGGAATTGGAGATTTTCCTGAATCCCGCTTGAGTGAGTTTTGAGTAAGTGAGTTTTGATTGAGTGAATTTTGACTGAATAAAACTTTATTCATCGCTCAGCCCCCCTGTCAGCAGAGAATATGCGGACGGCTCCGTATTTCCGAACGAGAAGGCTGCAAAAACAAGACCTTCGTTCAATTTTGGTATAATCTTTCAATTGTAGACAATACTGAAGAAAGTTGCCATCAAAAAAGGCTTGTAACGATTATACTCTATCTCCAAGCTGATGGGTTAGGCAAAGACGGCAAAGGAAATTTTGAATTTTGAACAGGAGGAACTTTGACTTTTGAACATAATGGAAAGATTACCGGGAGCGCCCGGGTGCTTCGTATGCGACAACAACGGGTCGAATCCGCGCTCGCTGCGCCTTGCGCTGATGTGGGATGCCGAAAAAAAAGAGGTGCATATCCCGTTCTATCCTGACGAAACCTGGTGCGGGTACCACGGAGTCGTGCATGGCGGAATATTGGCCTCGGTGTTCGACGACGCGATGGCGTGGGCCGTTCGCCAAAACATTGGGACTTGGAGCGTTACGGCGGATTTTCATATCCGCTACCGCAGGCCTATTCTGGTGGGCAGGGAGTACACCGCCAAGGGCAGGGTCGATGAGACACGAGGGCGTAAAATTCGGGCGAGAGCGCAGATCGTCGACGGAGAAGGCAATATTTTCGCGGAAGCCGACGCCCTTTTCATCAGCAGAACAAGTGCGCAATTGCATTTTTGAGCCCCGGAGACGTCAGGAGAATGTGCAGAGCATAGAATGCCCTGTTTTAGTATTTTGCGGCAAAAGTAGTGTGGGAGGACAGCCGCCCAACTAATGAGCGGCCTCCTACCCGATTCTTAACGAACCCACTTCAATATACCGATGCTAAGATCGGGGATGTAGGTCACGAGGAACAGCGCCGCGATCATGGCCGCGATAAACGGCAGGGACTCCCTGACCACGTCGGGGACGGGTATCTTCGTCAAGGCGGAGGTGAGATAGAGGTTCGTCGCCATGGGAGGAGTGACGAACCCCAACGCGAGGTTGATGGTCACGATAATCCCGAAATGAACCGGGTTTACCCCCAGGGGCTGAACAATGGCCAGCAGAAGGGGAGAAAAAATCAAATTTGCGGACATCGTGTCCATGAGCATACCGACGATCAAAAGGAAGATGTTGATGATCGCCAACACAACGTATTTGTTTTGGGAAATGGAGGCCATCAGCGCCGTCAGGGCAGCGGGCAGTTGTGTGTACGATACCAGGAAGGACAGGGAATTCGCCACCCCGAACGTCAAAAAGATGATCCCCACGACCGAGGCGTTGTCGACAAAGATATCTATGATTTTCGATAATCTCAGTTCTCTGTAGATGCAGCAGGCGACGAAGAGGGCGTAAACGCAGCCGACGACCCCCGCCTCCGTGGGCGTAAAAACCCCGTTGTAAATGCCGCCCAAAATAATGACCGGCAGAGCCAAGGCCCATTTGGCGTCCCAAACCGCGCGCCACGTTTCTCCCCGGGGAGGTTTTCCACTTCCGCCGTAACCGCGTTTTCTGCCGATCATCACCGAGACGATCATGAGAAAGATTCCGCAGATGATTCCTGGCACGATGCCGCAGAGAAACAGATCTCCGATGGAGGTCTGGGTTCCCACCCCGTACACGACCATGGGGATGCTGGGAGGGATGATTATGCCCAGCCCGCCCGCCGTCGCAATGAGGCCCGCCGCAAACTCCTTATGGTATCCGTGCTTTTTCATCTCGGGGAACATGATGCTGCCGATGGCGGCAACCGTGGCCGGCGCAGATCCCGAAATCGCGCCGAAGAAAAGACACGCGAGAATGGTGACGATCGCCAATCCAGACGTTTTGCTGCCCACCGCTTTGCTGGCCACGTCGACGAGCCTCTTTGAAAGCCCGCCTCCCTCCATGATCGACCCCACAAGGCAGAAAAAAGGAATGGCAAGAAGGGGAAAAGAGTAAAGCCCCGTGTACATGTTCAGCGCGATGAACGAAAGATTCCCGACCGGATAGAAGAAAGTGAAGCTGATGACGGCCAGGCCGATGGCCACGGCGATATGCAGGCTCGACGCCAGAAAGGCGAAAAAAAGCCCCATTAAAATCAGAGGTTCCATCTTCCCCGCGCCTCCTTCACTGCTCCGCCGGGGTGCCGGCGGAGGGCTCTCCCGTCTTGTCCATCGCCTTGTACTCGGCGAACTGGCGCAGGGTGTCCTGAAAGACCCGCAGGGCCAGCACCAAAAACGCGCAAGGCACCGCGGCGACGGACGTCCAGCGGCGTATCCCCGTGGCCGCAAACACCTGATTTGTCCTGTAGGCCAAGAGCGTCATGTCGAGCGTTCCCTTGACGATGAAAAGCGCAAATCCGAAAAAAACGACATTGACCAGGATGTTGACGATCTTCTGTCCCCGTTTGCCCAGCAGCAGCATAGGAAGCAGTTCTATACGCAAATGACGCCTGCGGGTCACGGAAATGGCCGCTCCGAAATAAGCCAGCCAGATCAGGGCAAACAGGGAAACTTCTTCCGTCCAGGTCAGGGACATGTTGAAACCGTACCGCGTCACCACGCCTAAAAACGAAGCCGAGAGTAAAACCGTCGTGGCGGCGGCGACGATAACTTTTTCCAGGTTCTTATCGAGCCACTTCAGCACCGACATGATCTGTGCCTCCTCCCGTTTGAAAATCTGAAAAAAGGAAAGAGGCGGACGCTCCCGATCCTCTTTCCTGACCCTCATTTCCAATCCTCAATTCCAATTGTCTTTTCCAATTCTTTTGTCCAATTTTCTTTCCCTCGAAAAGCAAGCCGTTGCCCGGCGGGTTTATTTATCCAGCGCTATACGGGCCTTCTCCAGCTCCCCCATAAAGTAGGTGTAGTACTCTTCTCCCACCTGTCTGACGATCTCTTCTTTGGAGGAAGCCTGGCCGATTTTGAAAAATTTCTCGGTCTCCTCCGGGCTCACGTCGAAAACTTCCATCTTCTCCTCCACGATGGTCATGAAATTGCTCTCCGCCTTTTCAAATTGAGCGATAAAAGCGGCATCCGCCTCGATCACGGATTCGTCGAAGGCCTTGCGGACGTCTTCGGGAAGGTTCCGGTACCAATCTTCGTTGACGAGACAGACGTTGAATTCGAGGATATGCCCCGTTTTGGTGAAGTACTTGGTGACCTCGTAAAGACGAGATTGGTAAACGTTGACCAGCGGGTTCTCGGTACCGTCGATGACGCCCTGCTGGAGCGACGTGAAAAGCTCGGAATAGGTGATGGGCGTGGGGTTGGTGCCGTAGGCCTTGAAAGCCGCCAACTGCACGGGGTTCGGCTGGCACCGGAATTTCATTCCCGCGAGGTCCTCCACCTTCGTGACAGGCTTCTTGGCCGTGAGGATGTAGCGGAACCCGAAATCCCAGAAGGATACGATGCGAAGCCCCGTCTCCTGAACGATCTGGTCGCGGATATGCTCTCCCAGATCCCCGGCGAAGGCGTCCCGGACGATCTGGTTGCGGGGATAGGGGACGACGTAAAGCCCGTTGAGGGGGATCAGCGCCTTGGTGTACTCCGCCATGGACGCCGCGGGGATGTTGCACATCTGCAGCGTCTGGTTCTGGGTGCCATTGATGCCGTCGGCGTAAGTTTTGGCCAGTTGATTGTCCCAGTAGATCTTGACGTCCACCTTGTCCCCGAGTTTCGCTTTCATAGTCTCGGCGAACTTCAGATACCAGTGGAGAGAGGGCATATCCGGCGAGGCTTGGGGATTGGAGACAGAGTTGATACGGATGACCGTCTGCGCGGCCTCGGCGGAACCGGCGAGAACGAGGCACAGAGCCAGCAGACACACCCTTGCCCGCACACCGTAAACACGCAACTTTTTCATATCATTTCCTCCTTTAAAAATATTATAAAAATATTTCTCGATATCTTTATTCTTTCTCCGTTCCACATTCAACGTTCAACATTCCACATTCAATATTCAACATTCAACGCTCTGTATTACAACATTATAATGTTCAACATTACAGCTTTCGGCCTCTACTCGAGGGTGTAGGCCAGGTAATCCTTCACCACCGCGTCGTTCAGCTCTTGTCCCAGCCCCGGCAGGTCGGGGGCGCGGAACATGCCGTTCTCGGGCTGGTAGTCATATTTGCAGAGTTCGCGTATGGCCGACTTCAGCGCGTAGGTGTGGTGTTCGTGAATGATGAAGTTCGGGATCGTCGCCTCGATTTGCAAGGCCGCAGCCGTCGAGACGGGACCGCCGCAGACGTGAACCTGGACCGTCGCGTCGTAGACGTTGGCGAAATCGCAGATTTTTTTGCCCTCGGTGATACCTCCCACCAAGCACAGGTCGGGCTGAATGACGGCCAGTGCGCCTTTTTCCAAAAACGGACGATAACCCCAGCGGGTGTAGATGCGCTCCCCGGAGGCAATGGGAATTTTAACCTTGTCCGCCACCTCGCCCATATTTTCCACGTTCAGCGGGTAGATGGGCTCTTCGTAGTAGAAGATATTGAACTCCTCGAGGGCTCTGCCCAACTGTTTCGCGGAGTTTGCGCCCAGATAGGAATGGATCTCGATGATGATGTCCACGTCGGGGCCGGTCGCCTCTCTCATGGCACGGACTCTGTCCACCGCCATGCGAAGCTGGTCAGCCTTGAGAATGCCGTAGAAGTTCCAGGACTCGTCGGATTCGTTGGGACGTTTACCGTGACGATCGATCATGATGGGGTCGACCTTGATGGAGTCATATCCCTCCGCCAGAGCTTTACGAGCGGCCTCGGCGTACTGAGGAGGCTCCGTCAGGCGCTTGTACTGAGGATCCCAGTCGAACTGGAGCTGGCTTGCGTAAGTCCGAAGCTCTTCCTTCGTCTTTCCGCCCAAAAGCTGGTAGATGGGGGCGTTGAGGGCCTTGCCGCGAATGTCCCAACAAGCGATGTCGATGGCGCTTATGCCTCCGTAGATGACGGGCCCCCCGCCCATGCCCCAGAACGTACCGCGGAAGAGATACTCCCACAGGGCTTCGATCTTCATCGGGTCTCTGCCGATAATGAGTTTGCCCAGGTCCCGAATGATGCCGACAGCCGCCTTCGAGGCGTTTCCGTAGGCAAGCCCCACTTCTCCAATGCCGCTGAGGCCCTCGTCCGTTCCGACGCGAATGAGCACCGGGTTGAAGGCCGCCATCGTCGGATCCTTGCGGTTTACCTCACAATCAAAGATTTCCACACGGTTAATTTTCATTGCCGTTCCTCCTTGTTCAAATTGAAGATAAATACTGAAAGCAGACTTGAAAACAACTTTTACGGACAGGTTTACCATGTTATCACGATGTGCCGGATATATCCAATCGCGGCGGGGTTCGTGCTGGATTTACAGGCGAATGGGTAATAGAATAAGAGCCGATTTGAAGGGGCCCCGGCTCTTTTTGAAGCATTTACATTTAGCTGTCGCCGGGGCTATGGGTTCAGCCAAAGTATCAGGCTTACTACACACAGCAGAGGCAATGAGAAGCACCTGGGCAGGGTAATCATTGCCTCTGTGGCTTTTCCAGCGACGTGATAAGATGCCCTCTTCCGGATGTTTTCGGGCGCCTCAGCGACAAGCAAATAAATTTCCATTTTACCTGCGTCGAGCAGTGCGATTGGGTATGGCGCTTCCATTTACTCACGATTTAGAAGATTTACGCCGCTTCGTTCACGAGCGTGGACCAAATGTCTTCTACGCGGCACAAGACCTCCCTTATAATAGTGCAACCTAAGACCCATTGACTAGAGGACTTTTTATGCCTATTCTTCGTTATTAAGGTAAGAATGTTTCGATAATCTTGTTTTATATCGTTGTAAAAACTTTTCTGACGTTTTAGGATACGTTGGTGGAAATTTTGCATTCAAGGGAGGAGTCTTGGGATGATGCCTAAAGTCTTCCGTTCAAGGGAAGTGAAGAATAAAAACCGTCATAAAGGCATTTCCATGGCGGAATGTATCATTTTAGTGCTAGTTGTGGCGATAACGATGGGAGCCATCCTGCAGACCATTGCTTGGTCGGTAGGACTTCAAACTTTCAGCAGGGAGGACATAGGCGTCCATATCTTCGCCAACAACTGGTTCGAGGCTTTGGAGTCTCTGCATCCTGATGTGATCAAGTCGGGTAGCGATAACTTGGAGGACTCCAGCGTTACCGGGGGAAAAATCGTCGATCAGGTGATAGCCCGGATGGGGAGGGCGGCTCCCTATAAATACAGGGCAAAGAGAACGGGTCCTGTGGATGGGGTTATACACTATCAATCTTGAGGTGCAAACCTCGTCGGGCAAGCGCGACAACTTGATTGTTTCCAGAAACATAAACACTTTTTCCCGCTGCGACGGTACTGGACAATGCGAAATATGATTAGGTGTGAAACGGGCACGTACATTTTCGCTTCTTGAGGTTCTAAGCGGGATGCTTGTCATCGGGCTTTTATGAGGAACAATAGTGACGGATCTGTGGTTTTTCTTCAGCTCCTATGAACTGAGCGAATGCTACATCAAGACCCGGCTGGATATCGAAGGGGTATTCCACTTTTGACGCCCCAGATCATCAACGTGGGGCGGGGGTGTCCAATAGCCGCACAGGTAAGGGATCTTTCAGCACGGCGTTCGAAGGCGACAGATCAAATAAATCCCATCATGACACAAATGGGAGATATCGCCTGTGCTGATCTCATGTGGTACAGGTCTTACATTATACGTGGACGGGTCCGACGGGAGTGAAGATCAATGATACGAGGCTTGGAAAAATTTTTGTGGCGATATGGCATCTCTCCCAACCGACAAGAAAAAGCGGAAAAAAAATTTATTTTATGTGAATCTCGAATCTCTGATCGGTGTTACGTGAGATTGAGAAAGTAGGAGGGAATTAGATGAAAGCAACGCGCTGGAGAATGAGGCGGAGCGTACTTAAAAAAAACGCAAAGATGCGAGGCGGATTCTCACTTGTGGAGTGTATTCTGTTGCTGTTGATTTTAGGACTTGCGTTGGGAGCGGTCACCTCTACCCTTTTCTGGGCTTCCAACCTCGGAAACTTCAACAGGGCGACATTGGGGATGCGTACCGTGGCCTCCAGCTTGTTCGAAGCCTTGGAGTCGATTCCTCCTGCCGAGTTAGATTCAGATTTCAACAACGCATTCCTGGACTTGATTACGACGCTGGGGGGGAGTAACGGCAGACTCGGAGGATATAGCATCGCCGCGACTGCGGCAAGTGCCGTAAATGGGTCGCGTGAAGTTACGATGACGATCTCTCAGGCGGTATCCAAGAAAGGGAAATACACCCTGAAAAGATCTATCAACAGCTTTTCCGAAAACACGGCGGACGACGTCGTCGACAGTTGATTCCGGGGCCGCTCATGAAGATTGCCAATATGTACAATAAGACAGCAAGAAAAAGGGCCGCGCGCGCGTTTTCTTTGGTGGAAATACTCGTAGGGTTGCTTATCGTCAGCATCGTTGGGGCCGTTATCGTGCAAACGTTGTGGTTGATCATGTCCGTCTTTTCTCAGACGGAGGACTACACCATCGCGCACCAAGAAATCGAACAAACTTTTTTCCGCTTGGGTGGACAAATCACCAATGCAGGTTTGGGGATGCCCAACAACAAAATGGGTGTAGGTTCTTTTGCCAGCGCTTTTCACCACTTGACGAGCCCCCCCATCATGGGAATAATGGGAGATTTTAATGAAACTTGGGGAGGACCCATCACCCTTGCGAACACCCTGTCTTTGGACCAAACTGCTTTCGTAAAAACGGCAGACGTGACTTTACCCGACGGGAGAAAAATTTACGGCGGTCCTGTGCTATACTACGCATGGTCCGTTCCGACGGGAGTACACATTAGAAGAGCATTTGATATAGCCGGAAACCGCGACTTAGCTCCAATTTCAGAGGCACTCTCAGACAGCGATGTCAAGAGCGGGACACAAGTCAGATTTTCTCTGCTTCACGATGCAAGCGATATAACGCATTTGGAGCAATTCCGGTCTCCTTATGATGGACGGCAGATCGGGCTTTCAATGAACAACACCACTAATAATGCGCTGGCCTCCACGCGTCGTTGGATCACATTTCCTACGCTGCGGGTGCCCTTTTGGGTCAGCGGGTGGAACAACGCCGGAACCAAAAAAGGGAACGGAGAGAATGAACCCAATACACTTACGACTGCAATGGCGCCAGGCGCAGAAATACTGTCTGCCGACATGTTTACTAGAGTTTTCGCCAACTACGAAGAAGTGCATCTGGTGCAGGCTTGTCGCCTTTATCTCGATCACGGCACATTGGTGCAGGAATTTTTCGACACAGGATACGCCAACGCCTCGGACCGCGTGAAGGTGGATGTGGCCCAGGGGATCGTCGGGCTGTACTTCACTTTTGACGCGGAACGGCGACTTTTGACGATGCACATCGCGGCCCGGGGAAACGACCCTATGCCCGTGGGGAAAAAAGCGAGTATTCCATTGGCTTGGCCAAATTACCCGGGGGCTGCTATAGCATCCGCGGATTTACACTATCGCGTTTTGACAAGCACGATGACCTGGAGGATAAGAAATTGACATGAAAGACAGGCTATGGGAGGCACTTAATTTGGACTTAGAGGAAAATTTCGTGACGACGAAGGGTATCGGCCAGAGGAAAGAAAGTGCCGGGAATATGTTTTTTTCACGCCGGAAGGGATTTGCCCTGCAGCTTGCGTTGATTGTTATGTTGGTGGGGGGCATGTTGGTCCTTACAATTTACGAATTTACGTCGATGGCTCTGAAAGGGACCACGCAAAGAAGTGTGGTCTACGGAGACCAAATGCTGGTGGCCAGTCACGCCGAAAAGGCCAAAGGCGTCATTCTCAGTGAAATGGCGAGGGTCCAAGCCGCAATACATCCAGGGTCGTACACGGAATCCCCGGGCAGCGATGTGATTACCTGGCAAAAAAAGCCCAGGCCCCCGATCAGCTCCGTAAGCGATTTGCAGATCAAGTTCGATGCCCCTCCGTTGAACTCAGCACTGAGTTCCCTGATTTCCGACGACAGGATAGAAGGGGGGCGGAGGGTGATTTTGCAAGTGTTCGACCTCACCTATGACGCGACGCAGATATCTTCGAGCATCCTCTCCAACCCAGCGGAGCTGAAAAATCTGCCCCCTGCCCTCAACCTCAACAGCAAGCAGAAGGGAAAGGGCAATGGTGTGGCAAACGAGGGAGACATAATGGTCGACGGTAGCGCCGAACTCCCCGGGGACGACATGGAAGGCAAAGAACTCGACTTGGCCAGTTTCGGCGCATATCTGATACGCACCAGAATTTTCGAGGCCGACAAGCTGGTCCGTGAGACGGAAGAGGCGTTCTTCCAAGTCCTTTCATACGATGTGTCTCCATGAAATCCGGGCGAAACTTCAACAAAAACGTAAGGAGGTTTTAGCGTGAAAAAAACTTTTCTCTTAGTATTTTTGCTGTTTTCCGTTTTCTCCCAGATGGGGAAAACGGAGGGGGCATCGTCGTTGTACCGCGCCATTCCCAAGGACGCCTATCCGGTGGCAGATACGATCATGACGGGTGTACCCCCCAACGTCCTTTTTTTGCTGGACACCGGGTCCTCGATGACCTTCACCCCCACGGGTATCCTGCCGGACGTAAACGACGGCAGATCTGTACAGACGCGAATCAACCTGGTCAAAGCGGGCTCCACCTACGGCGGCGGTGGACGCCCCTTCAGCGTCAACGGGGCAGAGCAAGAACTCACCACCTACTCCCGGTATGGCCGTGACGTAAACCAGAGCAACAACAAAATCGGCGATCCCTACTGCTACTATTCCCCCTACCCCAACAAACCCTACTTTCTGACTTTCAAAAACAGCACATGGGCCAATTATGTCGGGACGGGGATTCCCTCGGGCATGGAGGAAGCGATCAGGAAATACATGCCGGGATCGGGAAAACCCGAGGCAGGGAAACCGGTGCCCACCAATGTGGCCAATCAATACCTGGTGCCCAATGACAGCCGCATGTACCAGATGAAGCTGGCACTGTGGCGCGTTCTGGGGGCGGAGAACGCCGGAACTTTCGCCGGGATGCGGGTAGGAATGGCGACGAGTTACCGGGAAGAGAATTACCCCAATACTGCTTACAGGGCAGATTTTTATTACGCCGACCCAACCGGAGGGTGGACCGCCGACACCCTTTACGCGCCGGGTTTCGTCGGCATCGGGCAGAACGACTCCGGTACTCGAGCCTTCGTGGGCATCGACAGAGTGAATTACGACTATAACCATTCGTATCCACAGTGGGCGCAGGTCAACCGAGCGAACCTTGTGGTCCCCTTCGACTACATTTACAAACAGAAGACGGGCGGCGACGGAACGATCACCTACGTTTCCACGGAGAATCTGGCGCGGATACAGGAGTATATCGACGGCATCGAGAACGGCAACGGAACCGTCTTTACGAATCGAGATCTGTACGCGGACGGCAAGACCCCCCTGGCCACCTCCATCTACTCCCGTCATATCATGACAAACCGCGTAGATACGAAGAATAACCCCATTGTGCGGTACGCGCCGCAATTCGTCGCAAATGGGTACGGTCAGGGTAAGATCGACTACGTAACCTACGGTGTCCATATTCCGCTCAGGAGCTTTCCCGTCTCGGCGGACCTGCTTCCCGGGGCCAAGACCATAAGAGCGGGGCAGGCGGTGGGCAGTGTCATCGACTTCTTCTCCCCGGCATCTTCTTTACCTTTCAATGACAACGTTTCTACCCCTCCCTCGAATGACACGGCCGACACGGTAGGCTATTTCCCCGTCCTGGGCGGCTGCCAGTCCAACTGGCTTATTGTGTTCACGGCGGCCAACGACAGCGACAGCGGTTTCTCGGCGGCGGAAGCCGTGACTATGCTCTTCAAGAACTCCCGAACGATGCGAGGCCGTTACTGGAACGGCACCAAATGGGTGACAAAAGACCACGATATGGACTCCGGCATTCGGACAATGGTGGTGGGCATGGTGGACCCCAACTCCCCCGACCCGCTGGTCAATAATTTGAGGGACTCCCTGCATAACGCCGCCAAGGACGGAGACCCAAAACCCAACAACCTGACCACCGACAAGGATGGACACGGGCCGGGTTTTGAGCGTAACCCCGACGCTTCGGCTTATTTCGCAACCGACGTTGCTCAATTGGTGGCGAGCCTGAACGCCATTTTGACCCGCATTACCTCCGGAACCTTCGCCGCTGGGTCGCCCAGCATAGTCCCTCAAGGGGACGATGAAACGGGGAATGTCGTCTTTTCCGCAACCTATACTGTCAACAATTACAATCAATGGGAGGCTCGGCTCACGAAGTCTGTGGTGTCGACGGATATGAGCATGCCGACGGTGTGGGAGTTCAACTCGCAAAAGCTGGTCCCCACTTTGGGAACACGCGCCTCGCGTGTTTACACGACTGAATCGCCCAAGGGGGATTCGGGAACGGGCTCGGTGCTAGTCAATACGCTTCAAGACTCCGAAATGACAGCTTTGACAGGTGCGACCAACCATATCGCCGAATTCAAGAACTGGCTGATCCGATACAATAATACAAACATTTTGGGAGACTCGGAACACTCCAACCTGCAAATCGTGAGATCGCCCGATATCACGGAGCTCCAGAATATCTCGAATGTCAATAATCGGCCCCCCCGTGTCTACATCCAGACCAACCGGGGCGTTCTTCACGCCATCGACTACCATGACGGAGGAGAGCAGTGGGCTTTCTTCCCGCCCAACGTCTTTCAAACCCGTCTCAAAGCCATGAAGTTCGACCAGAACATAGCGGGAGAACCGTGGTACGATGGCGATGGCGTCAACGTCATGGCCTCGGAGCCTTTGAACACTCTGGACGGTCTCCTCTCCAAAGGGGATGTAATCACCTCCTCGGGCCCCAAGACGATTCTTATCGGAAATATGGGCTTAGGCGGCAACGGCCTCTATGCTATGGACGTGACGAACCCCAACGACAACGGGGGGAAGCCCACTTTCCTTTGGGCTGTGGAAAACAGCCGTTATACCGGTGGCCCCTCCACGGAAGTGGGGCTGTGGGGAAAGAGCGCAGCCAGCGCGAACATAACCCCATACGACAAGCTGGGCTTGACCGTTGTGGCCGCCACGTTTTTGAAAGCCCCAGTGAGCAGCGGGGACGAGAGAAACGTGGTTTTTTTGCCAGGTGGCCTGGGCTACAATCTGGGAGCGGATGACCAAGGGAAGATTTTTTATGTACTGCTGCCGGAGGACGGCAACATTGTGAAGACTTTTACTGAGAGTGCCGGCTTCGAGGGACCGATGACCGCTCGCTTGGGAATGGGCGTCGCCCCCACCACCACTATCGCTGCCAATGAGAGACGCAATTCTATCAAAAACCAGGCGTTTTTTACAGGGGACAGTGAGGGCAATGTTCTCTATTGCAACACCTCGGATGACGTCAGTGGCTGGACTTTGAAGAGCATTTTTCAGTTGAGGGACCTCATCGAGAGCAAGCCAGTGGTTATTCCCAATGCCATCGGAGTGGGGCGAGCTTCCGATAACGACTTGTGGCTTTTCTGCGGCTCTGGCCCCCTGGACGCGCCGGACCCGGATCCCGGTACCGGATTGCCGAGGGGTATCCTCAACGTTCAAAACTACATCTTCGCTTTCAATCAAACGAAGACCGAGAATTTCACTGAGGTAACTCTGGCGGACCTTACCCCCCTCAAGTACGCGAAGGACAATCATCCATCCCTCCCCGATTACGGTGTCACACTGGCCCCTGACGACAACAAACTCGTCCCTCAGAACATCAACGGGTGGTATTTGGCGCTGCGGCCCTCGCAATCGATGATCGACAGCGGGACGACGGTGGGGACGAGGCCGGAGTACGTGACCACGCCGCCCTATCTTTACAACGGTGTGCTGTACGTCACCACCTTCATTCCGCGAGTGAGAGGAACGGACGAATACGAGGTCTGCCCAGACCTGGGGCACTCCAAGTTCTACGCCATCGATCCTCTGAGCGGGAAAGGCAAATGGAAAGGCGACGGGCAGGCGCTGGTTCTGACGGATATCAAGGTGACAGGCATAGCCTCCGCGGGCGGGCGGCTGTTCTTTGGGATTCAGGCCCTGAGCGGTACGGCCTTGGACGCATTGCAGGCAACCATGGGCAATCAGGACGTAGAACTTCATATCTCGCCTGACGGATCGATGTTCAGCATAAGGGGCCTGTCAGATCCTCCTGTGGAGTCGACCCTTTCGCCGGAACAGCCTTACATTCAATACTGGAGGGATATTTACAACCCATGAGAAAATTTGTTTTGGAAAAGAGGTTTTGTATATCTGCGCTCTTAGTCCTTATAACTACGGTATTTTTGCTGTCACCCCAAGAAACTTACGCCAGGAAAGCCTTGATTTTGTTGGAGGTCACAGGAACTTTCGAGTCTCTTGACGAAACAGTAACGCCTAAGGTCATCGTTCTGAAGGTCCGCGGCGCCGATGCTTCGGGTCCGCTGTGGAATGGCTGTACATTCTTCGATGAAAAAGAAACGCCCCTCACTTTGGAAGATTTCGCGGAACGTTATCTCCAGCGGAACGTCACCCTCGAAATCATAGAAGAGACAGGAGAAATATTCTCCGGGCGACCGGCAAAAAGGTGACTCGATAGACTGATTGCCCCGCTGACTCAAAGTCGGTAAGCAGAGCGGAGTGGTGATATCCTGCCGGGCGAACTGACGGGCCACGTAATCCAGCGAATGTTATGAATAAAACGGCCGCCATGACATCGGGCGGCCGTTTTGCTGAATACCCGTCGGATGCGACGTTTCAGTTCACAGCCTGACGAATTGCGTCCTCTACAAGCGCGTTTAGGGAAATTCCACGATCAGATGCCGCGAGTACGGCTCTGCGATGCAGGTCAGCTCCCACTCGTACGTTGAAAGAACCTTTGAACGGTTTTTCCGGCGCTGTCCCATTTTTCAAGCAAAAGGCCAAATACTCGTCAACAGCGTTCTGAAAATCCTCGATGAGGGCACTCGCACTATCTCCTTCAAAAGATATGAAGCTCTTTATGCCGATTACTTTTCCATGAAATACCCGATCTTCCTCGGAAAATTCCACGCTTCCGGCATAATCTTTGTAATGAAGGTAACCTCCCTGCTTATCATAACCTGTATTGAGCGCAATAGTCATAATAAACCTCTTTTCGTTAGTAAACGCCGCGCGAAGGGATTTCTCGCGCGGCGGGCAGGGCTGTTTTTTTCGCTCAGCGTCTGGAAGGGAGGCTCTTTACGGGGGATGTGGAGGGGGGCGACAGGACGAAGCGCGAGATGAGGTTTTCCAGGTCGGAGGAAATAGACGACAGGGTTGTGGCCTCTTGAGCGACTTTGCGGATCGCCCCTTGGGTTTCGGCGGTCGCGTGGCTGATGGAGGAGATTTCCTGGGCCACGTTGGCGATGCTGTTTCGGGCGTGGCTGGAGGACTCTGCTATTTCGTTGCTGGACGCGGCCTGCTCTTCCGCCGCGGCTGCGATGGTCTGCACCGCTTCGTTGACTTTGTCGATCTCGCCCAGCGCGTTTTTGAGGCTCTGCTGGGTCTCGTTGGCGCGCGCAATGATGTCCGACACCATTTTTGTGGATTCTCGGGTGGACGCGATGGCGCTTTCCGTGCCCGACTCCAGATTTTTCATCATCTCCACCACATGATGAGACGCGACGTTGGAGTCCTCGGCAAGTTTTCGAACCTCGTCGGCCACCACAGCAAACCCGCGCCCGGCGTCTCCGGCCCGGGCCGCTTCGATGGCGGCGTTCAGGGCCAGCAGGTTTGTCTGACTCGCTATATTCCTGATCGACGTGACGAACGTTCCGATAGCTGCCACGGAAGAGCCCACGTCGGTCATGCTTTTGCTGTTCTCCAGGGAGGAATCGCCAACCCCTTGGAGTTCGCTCACAAACCTGTTCACCATTTCGTAAACTTCGGCGCTCAGCCGGGAGGTCGTGTTCGACGCCTCGGCTCCCTGAGTGGCCGAGTTCGCCGTCATAGCCGCGGCCTGGTTGACTTCATGAACGGCGCCGGTGGTGGATTCCACCGAACTCAGAGCGTCCTGGGCCAGCCTTTCCACGTTCATCGCCGCGGACCTGCATTGATCGACCTCGGCGGCGGCCCCTTGGCTCAAGTTGTCCAGCGTCGCGGAAGACGAGGTCAATCGCGCGGTCTCTTCCCGCACGGACTCCACCATGTCGACGAAGACATCGTGCATGTTCCGCAGGGAAGCCACCATCGCCCCCAGCTCCGTCGCTTCGTTGAGCCCGTCCACCAGGGCGAACGCCTTCGGGTCCGGCGTGAGGTCCAGGGAGGCCAAGCGCTTGAGGATCGCCACGACGCCTTTGAGGGGTTTCGTGATGCTCGGGATCATGAAGAACATGTAGGCGAACAGGAAAATGAGGGCGATCGCGCCGGCCACGATCTGAATCGTCGTGACGCTGTGAACGATGAGTTTCAGTTGATCCTGGGGAAAAACCAGGGCCGGTACATAGCCGCTCCTGGTGGGTGCGTAATAGATTCTCCGGGTGGTACCCTGCAACGTATAGTCGCCGAAACCGGTTTCGCCCGCAACCATCTTCGCCCCTATAGAGGCGAGACTGCGGTGTATTTTCGCACTGGCTTTGGAAAAGTTTTCGGTGGACACGAATGTTTTGTCGGGATGCTCCACCACAAGGCCGCTGGGTGCCGCCAAAATCCCATAGCCCGCCTCGAACACGGAGGCCGTCTTGATTTTCGACGTCAGACCGTCCAGGGCGACATCCACGCCGACGACGCCCAACAGCTCCCCCGTTGCCCCGAACACCGGCATTGCGGAGGTTATGACTAAAGTGCCGGTGGCCGTGTCCACATAGGGTTCGGTGATGACGCCGGGGTCATGTTCGCGTTTCGCGGCGGCGAGCCTGTACCATTCTCTGGTCCGGGCGTCGAAGCCCTCGGGGGTCGGCGACCCGCTGCCCAGCAGGAGAGATCCGTCGCTTTCGAGCGCCATGTAAACTTCCATAACCTTCCTGGATTTGTTGAACTCGAAGGATTTCGCCAAGTGTTTTTGGAGTTGCTGCTTGTCCACGGTCCCGTCAAACATTTCTTGAAGGGCTGGACGCAGGTTTCCCACAGTATTTTCGAGTCCGTCGAAATAAAAATCTATCATCTGCACCAAATAATTGACGCTCTTAGCCGCCTCGGTATCGGCCAATTGAGTCACCACGCTCGATGTTTTTACGTAAATAGCCGCCGTCATCAACACCAGCACCAAAGCCACTACCCCTGACAACACCAGCAACTTCGTCTTTATTTTCACAGTATCCCTCTCCTTACTCAAACCGATTAAGCCTTTCGCCCTCCAGATTCTACCTTCAAGTTCGACTTTCAGATTCGACTTTGCAGACTCAAACTTACAGATCAAACTTGCAAATCAAACTTACTGGGTCAGCTTTGCATTTCCAACAAAGGTATTGTAGTTTAAAACGTCGAAAAGGTCATTCTGGGAATAACACTTTGTTACCCATTCTCTTTTGATTTTCCTCTTTAATTTCTCTTTTTAATTTCTCTCTTTGATTTCCGCCGCATGATATGATGAGACACAAGTAGCGTTCAGGAGGTGTTGTGTGTGTGCGTATAGTTCCGTACCGTAAAGTATCCGACCTCGACGTTTTGTTGAGGGAGTTGTTGGGCAAAGCGGCGCGCTTTGTGGTGCCGTCGCGCCGGGACCGCGACTGGTGGAGACTGCGGGCGGGACTGCGGGACTTTGGGCTGGAGGGGGATGACCCCCATCTCTGGAACTGGGAAGACCTCTACAACGACCTCTGCGCTTTTCTGGACCTGCCCCCGCTGCGTCAGATCGACCCTCCGGACCATCGGCTGATTTTATCTCACGTCGTCTCCGAATTTTTGAGAGAAGAAGCCTTTAAAAAGCAGGGCCCCAGTCTGCTGGAATTGTGGCCCGGTCTCGCCCGCTCCGGGTTTCTCGACGTTTTGTCCGACGACATTCGAGAGCTGATCAACGAGGCCGTTTCCGTGGAGCAGCTTTCCGTCACCCAGGCCGACGATAAACCCACCTCCGAGGTTTTGCCGCGGCTGTACGAGCGTTATCTCGTGTACCTGCGGGAGAATAGGCTGCTGAACAGCGCCCAGATCCCCCTGGCCGCGCGGGAACTCCTTGAAGAGGGGGGAAGTGCCCATTGGGCGCAGGATAAAATTTTCGCGTTCGTGGGCTTCATGTCCTTCACCCACGGGCAGCTCACCTGTCTCAATAAGATTGAAGAATTTTGCCGGGAGGAAGTGATCATCTTCAAGCCCGCGGCGGAGCTTGAAAATTTTCAAGACGCCACACGGCAGCTCGCCGGCGGCAGAACGTGGGTGGACGATCCTCCCCCGGCCGCCGGGAAAGTCGTTTCCCTTTCCGCGTCGGAACATTCCCTGGAGCCGGAGATGGTGGCGCGGGCTCTGGCCCTCTGGCACGGGGGAACGGGCTTTCTCTCTGAAAACGGAGGGGCTTTTCCGGGGTTCGGCGCCATAGGGATGTCCGTTCCCGCCCCACGTTTGGCGGCGATGGAGGCCGCGCTGCGCCGTTACCGCATTCCCTACTCCTTGGCCCGTGGGCGCAGCATCGACCAGACCCTTCTGGGTACTACCCTGAGGAACTTGTGGACCACCTGGATTCAGGGGCTGGACCCCTACGACACGGCGCTTTTGCTTGCCCAACCCTGTCTTGCGGGGGCCGATTTTGCCGTCGACGCCGCTGTCCGCGCCGGCCCCCGGGGCGTCCAGGGATGGAAGGACTACCTGGAACAGATGGAGAACAACACAAAGGACCCCCGAAAGAAAAGAAACGCCGTCAAGGCTTTCAGGGCGTTCAAGGCTTTGACGAGATTCTGCCGGACTATGGAGAGGGGAGCGCCTCCCGCCAACCTTTTCAGGGCCCTTCACATTTTTTTGAGCGTGCCGGGCCTTTGGGCGGACGCTTTGACCGATTTTCCCACGAACAGCCCCGACCTGGACGACAGCTTGAGGGAGCTGGCGGCGTCGGCGTCGGAGGTGGAGGCCAAATACCTCTCTTTGCGCGAACTGCTGCCCGACCTTGGCGCCGCGGGCAAAATCACCCTGAAGGGCAAAGAGGCCATGGATTATTTGAGCAGCTGGAGCGAGGACACTCGAGTTCAGGCCAGTCCTCCCGTCGGCGGCGCGGTCGTTCTTCACGTGGGCCCGCCCCCCATTCTGGCGTCCTACCCCGTGTGGATCATGACCGACGTCACCCAGAAAAACTGGCCCGGAATCATCCGCTCCTCGCCCTTGCTGGACGCTCCCGAGCGGGAGGCTATGGCGGCGGCCTCGGCGTATCTGCCCTCCATCCACGACAAACACATGCAAAAGGAGGCCCTTTTCCGGCGCTTGCTCCAAACCGGAGACGTCTTGACCATAACCTCCCGCTCCGAGACCGACGAGGAGGGTCGTCCCTCCAACGGCACGTCGTTTATGGAACCCTTCATCGCGGACATGAAGCTGTGGCAGCACGTAGAAGCTCCCCGGGTGGGAATAGGGGACCTGATGCCGGGGGGCGGCGGCGGCCACTTTTCGGACATCGAGGTGGACGTGTCGGAAAAGAGCGAACGCGGCATGCCCGTCGCCCACGACGGGGCCAAAACGGACCCGCGTCTGCCCGTCAGCAGCCTGTACGAACTGCTGGACTGCCCTCTGCGCTATTGGCTCAAGCGCCATGCTCGGCTCAAAGAACGGGACACCAGCCTCTTCAGCGACGCGGAAGCGGGGCGGTTGACCCACGCCCTCTGGGAGTCGGTGTGGCGCCGCTGGCAGGAGACCCGCCGGCCCCTTCCCCTGCTGGTCGACGAGGAATGGAAAATGATATCGTCGCCATCATCGTCATCGTCGTCGTCTTTGCCGGAGTCCGCGGAGGATTACTATTCTCTTTTCGATCGGCTGCTGAGGGATCGTCGGTTGGTGAGGCACAGGGAGAGCATGAAATTTTACGTCGCCCGCCTGGCCCAGGTTCAGCAGGGGGTACTGGACCGCCTGGAGGCCCAGGGGCTCCGCCACTCCTCCATTTGCGCGGAAACGGAACTGAAGCCCTACGAAGTGGGGGGAGCCGCGTTTACCGGGCGCTGCGACCGAGTGGAGGTCTTCGACGACAGCTGCGCGGTGATCATAGACTACAAATGGGGCAGAAGCGCTTCCTACGAAAAAAAACTTCCCGATCTTCTCTCCCGCCGTTATCTCTCCACGCAGTACGAGGTTTTCAAGTACGGCCTGCAGCTCTCGGCCTACGCCCTGATGTACGCCGCGGCCCACCCGGAGCATCGGGTCGTCGGTGTTGGGTTTTTGGGCCATAAAGACGGGGGCCTGACGGGAACTTTCGAGTATCCCGTGACCGAGTGTTACCTTCCGGGCAAAAAGAGCGCCTCCATCGAAACTCGGGCCAACGAG
Organism: Synergistaceae bacterium; assembly: GCA_031277095.1. Lineage (GTDB taxonomy): Bacteria > Synergistota > Synergistia > Synergistales > Aminobacteriaceae > JAISLU01. The sequence goes on along the minus strand of JAISLU010000024.1, from coordinate 631 downwards.
GTTCTGGAGGCCCTGAACTGTGCCGCGGCCATACTGAAATCCCGCCGTTACGAGCCCTGCTACATCGCGGAGTCGTGCCGCTACTGCGACGTGAAAGGAATCTGCCGCAAAGGCGAACTCCGCGGAGACTCCCTGTCCACGGCAGAATTCGAGGAAGAGGAGGACCTGTGAGGCCCGAATTATATGCAAGTGCATACCCCATTTACGCTCATGGGATTTACGCCTATAATCGAACAGGAAAGGGTGGCGGTTGTCATGGAATATGGGATACAGAGGGCACGTTTCCTTTGCCAATATTTGAAATGAGCGGCCATTGGCTCGATCGGGCATGGAAGGATGTTATTAACGAAAATGCGGACGACGCAATTTCTTTTTTCATGCCCGCTTTAGCGGCAGAACGAGATTACTCGAAAAAGCCGGAATCTGCCGATCCCGTGCATGAGGCTATTGGCGGAGATTCAGACAAAGGTTCAAGGATTTCAGACGTATGCCTGTCGGTGCCGTTGATAAGCGGTGATGCGTCTCGTGCGGTGTTTTTGATTGAACAACAAAACGAAAACTATAAGAGCTTGCCATTACGCATATTTCAGTCTTTTTATCGTGCAAGTGATGAATTTCAGGCTCCTGTTAC
>JAISLU010000057.1 GCA_031277095.1 Synergistaceae bacterium | reverse complement strand
TTCGAGGTGGCGGACTACGGAGTGGTGGGGGACGCGCTGAAGATCGTGCCGCTGCTGACGGAGGCCGTGAAGAGCGCCCTCGGCAAAAAAGCCATCGCCTGACGGGACCCGGCAAAAAGGCAAAAAAGCAAAAAGGGAGGAATGCGGGGGGCGTATCGAACGGGGAACGCGGCTGTAACCGCAAACTGCAGCGTTGGAGGCGATGCCCGAAAAGGCTCACGAGAGTGTAAAAGGAGGTAATTTACTGTGAAGAAATTTACTGTGAAGAAATGCGCAGCGATCTTGATATCGGTTTCATTGATTTTTGTCGTCGGAATGCTTTTGCTGGCCGGAACGCCGGCGGAGGCCGCACAGTACAGGATCAACATCGCTACAGCCACCACGGGGGGCGCGTATTATCCCATAGGCAACACGATGGCGCAGATCTACTCGAAAATCGAGGGGATTCGCGCTTCGGCGCAGTCCACGGCGGGAACGCCGCAGAACGTCGAGCTTCTGATCAACGATGAGGTTCAGATAGCCATCGGTCAAACCGGCATCTGCTACTACGCCTACACCGGCACCGGATCCTACGAAGGAAAGGCTCCCTACACCAACGAACGGGGAATGTTTACCCTTTACCCCAACGTCATGCACTGGGTCGTCAAGAAAAATGCCGGAATCAAGAGCGTGGCCGACCTCAAGGGCAAGCACATCGTCCCCGGGCAAGTCGCCAGCGCGACGGAGATCAACAGCCGCGAAATGCTGGCCGCCTATGGGCTCAACTACCTCAAAGACAAAGGCGAGGTCACGGTCACGGCCGAATACCTGGGTTACAACGAAGCGGGCGACCAGATGAAAAACGGACTGATCGACGCGACCCACATCGCCGGCGGAGTGCCCACGGCGGCCGTCATGGACATCCTCTCCTCGGAGGCGGGAGAGCTGCTTTCCATGGAAGAGGAGCAGATCAAGACCATTTGCGAAAAATATCCCTGGTACTACCCCTACACCATCGCCGCCGGCACCTACCCCAAACAGACCGCGGACGTCCACACCGTCGCCCTCGCCAACATCCTTTTCACCGACGCGAGACTGCCGGACGACCTGATCTACACCCTCACCAAGGCCACCTTCGAGAACCACGAGGATATGGTCCTCGGCCATAAAGCCACCGAGTACACCGTGGTGGAAAACGCCGTGAAGGGAATGCTGATTCCGCTGCATCCCGGCGCCATCAAATATTTGGAGGAGAAGGGCGTCGCCGTTCCCGACAACCTGAAGCCTTAATTCCCATTGGAACCGCCAGGCAATCCAGGCGCTTCATTTCTGGATTGCCTATTTTTCAATCTCGTCTTTTCAATTTCATCGCATCTCATTTCACTACTTTTATTTCACTACCCTTATTTCACTCTAATTTCAGTGGAGGCCAGCCATTATGCCAAAGGACGCATCCGTTAAAAAAGAAGATTTGAAAGAAAATATAAAAGAAAATATAGAAGAAGAAATATCCCAGGCCAAGGCGGAAGAGGTGCTGGAGCAGATCGACAAAGAATCGAGCTTCCGCAAATTCGCCGGCTTCTGGGCGAAGGTCGTGGCGGTCGTCGCGACCCTCATGTCTTTGTATCATCTGGTGACTTCGTCGGGCCAGTGGGTTTTGCCGTCGATGCACCACCAAAGCGTACACCTGACGTTTCTCATGATTTTGACGTTTCTGCTCTATCCGGCTTTCGGAAAGAAGAAAGGCTCGGGACCCTCGATCTGCGACTTGATCTGGCTCGCCGTCTCAGCCGTTTCCAGTATTTACATCCTCCTGTACTTCGACGAGTTCAGCATAAGAGGAACGGCGATCCCCCGGGATATTGTCATGGGAGGCGTTCTCGTCGTCTGTGTCTTGGAGGCGACGAGGCGCTCCGTGGGAAAAGAACTCATGATCCTCTCCATCGTTTTCCTGGCCTACGGCCTCTGGGGCGACCATCTTCCGGGCCTGCTGGGACACTCGGGGTTCTCTCTCCGAAGAATCATCTATCAAACGTACCTCACGTCCGAGGGGATCTTCGGCGTGGCCCTCAACGTGTCCTCCACCTATATTTTCCTGTTCATCCTTTTCGGCTCGTTTCTGGCCGAAACGGGCATGGGATCCTTCATCAAGGACTTCGCCATGTGCATAGCGGGGCGCACCATCGGAGGCGAGGGCAAGGTGGCCATCGTGACTTGCGGCCTCATGGGGATGATCAACGGCAGCGCCGTGGGCAACGTGGCGGCCACAGGAACCTTCACCATACCCCTGATGCGCAGCGCGGGCTTCAAGCCCGTGTTTTCCGCCGCCCTGGTCGCCGCGGCCGGAACGGGAGGAATGATCATGCCCCCGGTGATGGGCGCGGCCTCCTTCATCATGGCCGAGTACCTGGGGATGCACTACGCCCGAATCATGCTGGCGGCGGCGATCCCGGCCGTCCTGTATTATTTGTCCCAGTACGTTTACGTCCACATCGAGGCGAAACGCCTTGGGATGCAGAAAGTGCCCAGCGAAAAAATCACTCCCATATTCACCGTCTTGAAGGCTCAGGGGCACATGATCATTCCTATCGTCACCATCATCTACCTTTTGCTCATAGGGCGCACGCCTCTTTACGCGGCGTTCTACGGCATCGTGAGTACCCTCGTGGTCACGGTGATCGCGGGAACCATCCAAAGGAAGCTCACGGTTATGCTGAAGTCGTACCTGCGGGCGCTGGAACAGGGAGCGCGGCAGAGCGTCAGCGTGGGCGTGGCCTGCGCGGTGGTGGGAATCATCAACTCCGTGACGAACCTGACAAGCCTGGGGTTCACCCTGGGCAACGCCATCGTCTCCTTGGCGGCGGGGAGCATCGTGCTCACGGCGTTCCTCACAATGATCCTGTCCATCATTCTGGGTATGGGACTGCCCACGACGGCCTGCTACATCATTACGGCCACCATAGGGGCCCCCGCTCTTCTGAAACTGGGCGTCAATCCTCTGGCGGCCCACATGTTCGTCTACTATTTCGCGTGCCTGTCGAACTTGACGCCTCCCGTCGCCTTGGCCTCCTACGGAGCGGCCGGGCTCTCGGGCCAGAATCCCTCGGAAGTGGGATGGGCCGGGTTCCGTATCGCCCTTGCCGGCTTCGTCATCCCCTATACCTTCATCTACGCTCCGGCTCTGCTTTTTGTGAGCGAGTCCTACGGAGAGATCATAACGGCGACCATCTCGGCCACCATCGGAGTCGTCGCGGCGGCGGCGGCCGTTCAGGGCTACATCTTCAAGCCCATCAACACATTTTTGCGCATCCTGCTTTTTGCAGCCGCCTGTCTTCTGATCTTCCCGGGCTTTGAAACGGACATTGCGGGACTGATCATCTTTGCCGTCATGGCGATTTGGCAAAAAATGCAAATAAAATCGGGCACGCCGACGGCCTGACGCCCGATATTTTATAATTATATGAATAGAATGGCATAGAATAGCAAGAATAGCGAAAAATAGAATAGGAGGCTTTATCGTGCCCAAGTATGACATCATTCATTTCGAGGCGTTGGGCGAGGAAGCGAAGCACCTGGAGGAAGAAACGGTTCGGGAGCAGAAGCGAAACAACCTGCCTCAGAACCTGGAGTACCTCATAACCCCCGACGCGGTACAGGACTTTATGGAGAAGAACCCCGACGTGGCTCTGCCGGACCTCATAACCACAAAGACCCACTCCCGGCTTCCTCAGGATTACCTGAGCGGCGCGAAGAAGAGTATCGTCACCCGAAGCGCCGGATACGACCACTTCGAACACCTGGTGGACGCGGCGAACTTCGCTTCTCTGCGGGAATACTGTGTCGATGCCGTCGCCCAAACCGCGATAAAATTTTTGTACGCCGCGGCGGGTGTTTTGAACCACTACACGGAAAACACCCGCACCTTCGAAAGGAATAAAAGCCTTTCGTTTATGGAGTTGGGCCCCGACAGAGTGGCGACCGTCTTCGGGGTGGGGAAAATCGGCAAAAAAACCCACGACCTTCTGCTGGCCAACGGCCTGACGGTGCAGGGAGTGGACGTCCGCCAGGAGGAGCTGGACTCTCTTTACGGTCACGTCGTTCGCTTCGTTTCAAAAGAAGAGGCGATGAAAAACAGCGACGTGGTCGTCAACACCATGAACTTGACGAAAATACCCCAGAGCCGCTTCTTCAACGTGGGCTATTTCTCGAAAGAATACCTGGCCCAGGCGAAGCCCGGGGTGATCTTCATCAACGTGACCCGGGGGGAGATCGCCCCGGAGTCCGGGCTCGTGGAATTGTACGACAAAAAAATCATCGGCGGGATTGGCCTGGATATCTTCACCGAGGAAAACGAGTTTGCTAAAATCGTCAAAGGGCAGGCTCCGAAAAAACCGGACCACGTCGCGGCGAAAGAACTGGTGGACCGCGCCTTGAACCGCAGCGCCAACATCTATGTCCAGCCGCATCAAGGATTCAACTCGGACGTTGCCGCCGCCAACAAGGCCCGGGAAGCTGTCAAACACATCGCGGCGTGGTACAGAAACGGGAAAAAACACTTCGACGAGCAACTTCCGTATTACAAGGGCTGACCTCGCGCAAAGGCAGCCTTTTGTCGTCGAAATATTATCAGCAAAATTGCCTTTTAACATTTTGCGGCCTGGAATAAAGTAATGAAAAGATCACGAATATACCTTGCCAGGCGAACTTTTGGGTTAAAATCTTGAATTAAAGTCTTGGGTTAAGGGTTTACATCTTGGAACGAGGTCTTGTGTTGAGGAGGAAGAGATTATGGATGCCGTCCGCGACCTGTCACTCATTATCAATGCTTTCAACGCTCTGCCCGACGGCGTGCTGATCATCAGCCCCACGCGAGGTAAGATCGTGGGCGCCAACAGCGTTTTTTTCGAACGCTCGGGTCTTTCCGAAATCGATCTCGTCGACGTGCAACTGATCGACGTGCCTCTTTTTAAAAAGCGCATCAAGCAGGGTCTTTTGCGTCTTTTTGTGAAGGCGGTACACGGCAGGGGGCACGGAATGAGTTTTTCATTTCCCTACGTCAACCCCGAGAGAATGGTCAAAAACATTTCGGCCTCCGCCGAGTGTTTTACCCTGGCGGAGCAGGAATACGTCATTTTCACCTTCAAGGAGCTTCCCCCTCAAGAAATTTTGATCCCGGGGGAAGAGTCGGCGTCCTGGAAAGCCTATCTCTCCCTGGCCTACGAGCCTTACATGGAATTTCGCCCGGTGGCGCCTATCGAGCCTCTTCGCGAACAAGACGAAAGAATGTCCTACCTGAAGTTCGCGGAGGATGCCCTCAAGGTGAAGTTCGCCAACGACGCAGCCGGGGCGTTTTACAGGGGTGGGGGCGGGTCTTTGATCGGCGCGACTTTCGGCTCTTTTTTCAACAAGGAGGACGACGCCCTGCGATTCTTGGACATGCTTGCCGCCGTGGGGGAAATGAAGGCCGAAACGGTGGTCAATACCTACAACAGAGTCGCCCAAGTGGAAATGCACTGCGGGGTCAAGTTCGACGACGAAGGCGCCATCGCCGCGGTTTACTGCGCCCAGCGCGACCTGACGGGACACCAGCGTTACGAGGCGATCATCGGGGGCAGCCGGTTGGAGATGGATTTCGCCTTCAACCAGCCCTTTACGGGCTTTGCCTTCCTCGCTCCCCAGCATCCCATAGAGCGCCCCGAGGCCGACAACGTGGACGCCAAGCTGGACGATATATTGGACCAGATTCTCATCATGCGGGCCAACCAAGCTATGGTCGATATCTACAACACCGACAAGGCCCGTTTTCTGATGAAGCCCATGAGGGGACTCTTCGCCGACATGAACACGGCGCGCCAGGTGATGAAAGAGCTTTTTGTCATGCGCACCACGTCGGTGGAAAGATACGCGTCTTCCGAGGAAAAGGTGGAGGGTGTTCTGGAGCGCGTTTCCATCTTTCGGTCCGTGTTCGACACCGCGGACTGCCTGAGCGGAGTTTACGTCGCCACCTCCAAAGACGACCGAAACTACAAGGCGCGGCACAGCAATAAAAATAAAATAGCGCAAGAAAAAGAACAGGAACAAGAACAGGAACAAGAACAGGAAGAAACCCAAACGCCGGAAACTCAATTACCGGAAACGGCGGAAACCCAAATGTCGGAAACACCGGAAACGCAGACGTTGGAAACGTAAATAGTAAATGTAAATAAATATTTATTGACGGAGAGCAAAGAGCGTTATCGGGGCTGGGCGATGTACCACCATCGCCCACTTCTTTTGACTGCGGCCTTGTTTTCCCGGAAAGGGAGGGCGGCGTCGAAAATCGGGGGGATGACCGTCTCTCCCTGGGCGTTGGCGTAGCCCCATCCCCCCGAAGGGGACTCGAAAACCACAAGCCCCCCGGCGACGGACTCGTTTTTCGCCGTGTCGAAAGGAACGGCGTCGAAAACCTTGCCCTTGCTGTCCACGTAACGGGGACCGCCGGCGGTTTCCACTCTGGCCATACCCGACTGAAAGCGGGGAGCGAAAGTTTTCCAGGGCAAGAAAACGGCCTTAACGGCGACTTTCCCCCGACGATCGATGAATCCCGTTTTCCCGCCGATCAAAACCGCCGCGAACCCCTCGGAAAAACTTCCGGCCTCGCCCCGGGGAACGTCGAAACGCGGTTTCACAACAACCCGGCCCTTGGGGTCGATGTACCCCACCCGCTTGTCCACGCGGACGGCGGCCAGTCCATCGCTGAAGGGCCAGGCGCTGTGATACCGATTTTTTACCACCCATCTCGCCTCTTTGTCGATATAGCCCCATCGATTTTTCAGCCTGACGGCGGCCAGTCCCTGCCGAAAGGGCCCTGCGGCCTCGAAACGAAAGGGGATGCGCACGCTGCCCTTGCGGTCCACGTAACCCCACATGTCGCCCGACGCCACGGCCGCCAGTTGTTCCGAAAAATCCTCCGCCTCCTGGAAGTGGGCGCCGAAAGCCAGACGCCCCTCCTCGTCGATGTAGTATTTTCTGCCCTTGTGCCCGACCACGGCCAGTCCTTCGGAAAAAGACCGGGCCATCTCGAAGGCGACCCCGAAAAGCGGAACGATCTTTCGCCCCAAATACCCCCAGCGGCCGTTGACGTCACGGGCATGGGCCAGTCCATGGGAAAAAGGCCACGCCTCCATGTAAACGGGATCCGCAATCCAGGCCCCTCTGCGGTCGATATAGCCCCAGCGGCCCAAAAACTTGGCGCTCGCCGTGCCCTCGGAAAAATCCATGGCGTCCTCGAAGGCGGCGTCGATTTCCAGCTTCCCGGAGGTCGCGATATACCCCCACTTCTGCCCCTTGCGCACGGCGGCCAGACCCTCGCTGAAGTTCCCCGCTCCGTCGTACAGGGGATCTACCTTCCAGTGCCCTTCGCTGTCCACGAACCCCCACCGGCCCCGGTACACCACCCCCGCCAGGCCATGAGAAAAAACGCGGCCCTGGAACGCGGCGTCGAACCGCGGGGGAACGACCCACTCTCCCCCCAGGTTCACAAACCCCACCTTCCCGTTTGCCCGCACTGCCGCCCGGTCCTCCACAAAAGGCCACGCCTCTTCGTACCAGGGAGGAACGACCCAGCCCCCGCGTTTGTCGATGAAACCATGCCCTCCCCCCAGCGCAACGGAGGCGCGGCCCTGATAAAATTCCCCCGCCATATCGAAGCTCAGGGGAATTTCCAGCTTTCCCCGGAAATCGACATACCCCCACTTGTCCTGGGAGCGTACGGCGGCCAGGCCCTCGCTGAAGGCGCCCGCCGCCTCGTAGTCGGGGCTTATGAGGAAACGCCCCTGGCGGTCCATGAACCCCCACCCCGACTCCTCCGCCACGGAGGCCATTCCCTCTCGAAAGGGCTTGGCCCCCAGCAGCCGCGGCGGCGTCAGCCACTGGCCTCTCGGGTCGATGAACCCCCACAGTCCCTTGACCTCCACAGCGGCAAATCCCTCGGAAAACCGCGTCGCCCGGTCGTAGGCAGGCGGCAGCAGCCACTCCAGTTGAGAGGCCCGCACTTCCCACAGGTCAAGAAAGGAAAAAAAAGACAGTAAAAATAAAAAAATGGCGTTATTTTTCATTGGGTTTATGCGATTGCAGGGGACTTCTCCCCTGACCCCATTGGTTATTGGGGGGTTTTGCGTCTGCTTTCAGGTAAAACGTCCGGGGAGGCCGCGTCCCACAGGGTATAAAAGCCCTCTTTGTCGGGGCTTTCAGCGGCGCCCAGAAAATCCAGAACCGCTTGACCGACCAACTGCGCCGTTTTCAGCTCTCCCTCCGTCAGACCGGCGTGGTTGAACCGCTCGCTTTTGCCGGCGTAGACCACCTGAATCGAGTGCCGTCCCTGGGGCTTGGTCGCGGAAACCCGCGTCGGCGCCACGGAAACCCGCGAAATCCGCGCGCCCGTCTCCACTTTCTCCACATCCACGGCCAGAATGACGCTTCGCTCCCGGGGCAGCGTCCGCTGATAAGAGACGAAATTCCCCAGAGAGTACGCCACGAGACCGTAACCTCGATCCAAATTTCCCGAATTTTGATTGGAATTTTCTTTGACGATCTCTATCGGCTGAAGGACATGGGGGTGAGTGCCGATCACCAGGTTCGCCCCCATGCTCAAGCTGAGCGCGGCGATTTCCCGTTGGCGCCGGGTGGGCGTGAATTGGTACTCGTTCCCCCAATGGAAACAGGCCACGAGGATATCGGGGCTCGAAAGCCGCGCTCGCCTGAGCCCCTCCGTCACAGCGGCGTCGGAAAGGATGTTCGGCCGAACGTCCTCCGGCTCGCGGTTACTGCCGTAGCTGTAATTGACGAAGGACCATCGCACCCCGCCATACTCCAGCGTCAGCACCTCGTCGGAATCGCCGCCGGCAACGAGCCCGACGTGAAATATCCCGGCCCGGTCCAGCACCTCCATCGTCCGAAGGGCCCCAAAAGAACCCCTGTCCAGAATATGGTTGTTGGCCAGGGTGACGACGTTCACTCCCAGGTCCGCCAAGGCGTCCGCCAGCTCGTCCGGCGTGTTGAAAGAGGGGTAGCCGGAAAAACCTTTTTTCTCTCCGGCAAAGACGGTTTCCAGGTTCCCCACCACAAGGGCACCGCCAAACAGGGGCTTCACCCGGCGAAACTGCGGGGCGAAATCCCAGGATTCCCCCGCCCCCTGGAGCTGCTCTTTGTGAGCCATGATGTCGCCCAGGAAAATTACTCGAACGCGGTCAAGCCGCGCTTGTTCAGGCTGCGCTTGCTCAAGTTGCGCTTGTTCAAGCCGCGCTTGTTCAGTCTGAACTTCTTCGGGCCGTTCCCCGCTCCATCCCCCGCAGATCGGGAAACACAGCAAAACCAACACCAACACTCCGCGGCGCACAGTTTTTTTTATTTTTATGTTTGCATTTATGTTCACATTCAGATTATTCATATTCGAACTCGGAGCGCAGTCCTCCGAACCTCCCGGTCAATATCTTATCTTACATCTTATTTTATCAATTGACGGTCTATCGCGATACGGATGACGTCCGCCACGTTGTCCGCGTTCAGCTTGGTATAGATGGCGTTCAGCACCATCTTCACCGTGTTGATGGACAGGCCGTGGTTGGCGGCTATTTCTGGGCGCGACAGGCCGTGAGAGAGGTCGAAAAGGACGTCCATCTCTCTGGGGGACAGCGGGGCGTCGTCCCCCAGATTGTTCGCTTTTTTGTATTCCGACGTGACGAGAGTCAGCCGCTTCGCGTAGGTGGCCGACTTCCGGTTGATCATCTCCAGCCATGATAGAGGGATGCCACACTTCTCCTCCCGGATGGCCGTGGCGGTCAGAGTGCGCATGTCCTTCCCCAGCTCGATGAACAGCATCGTCAAAGCGTTGGACTCCGCCAGATCGTAGGCTTCTTTCAGGGCCGCGAGGGCCGCGTCCTTGTTTTTGAGTTGGTAATGGCAGACGCTTTCCAGCACCTTGTTGGCCACTTGAGCGAACAACATGCGCCTCGGGTGTTCCGGCTGCCCCTCCAGGTAGGACAAAAGCTCATGATAACGTTTGTTGAAGTAATCGAACTTCGCCTTGATGAGGTTTCCGAAGTTCGCCTTGAAAATGGCGAAGGAATCCTGGGCGAATTTGCCCTTCAGCCAGTCCGCCACCCGCTGGGGCTGGCCAAGAAAGACGTAGTACCAGCCCATTACCAGGTCGTAGGTGATGAAACGGGCTTCGTACTCGTTCATCTTGAGCTGGGCTTCCAGTTTTTTGAGGATTTCCTGGACGCCTGCGAAGTTCCCTTGCGCGACTTCCAGGCGCAGGAGGTAGAACAGCGCGCGGTTTCGCACCTCGTACTGGCCTCGCGCCTCCCCTTTGGAGAGCGCCAGGCGAAGGAATTTTTCGGCGGCCTTCAAGTCGGCCTTGTAAAACAGCAGCTCGCCCCGCGCCAAATCGTCCACTCCGAACATGCAGCCGTTTAAAACGTTCATTACGTACGGTATCCCGCGGGTCAGGGCTTCCACATACTCCTCCATAGCGCCGCTTCTTGGGGTACCCACTTTGGAGACGCAGGCGTCCAGGCTGATGCTCGTCACGGTGGAAAAATCCGAGAGCTTGTCGTATGGGCTGAGGCGATAGTAATGATCCGCCTTTTCCCACAGGGTGTCGAAGTCGCATCGGTCGGTCTGGAGGAGGGTTTCGTAACTCGTGAAACCCAGCGCCAGGTACTCGCCGCTCAGAACGCGGTTGTTGAAATCTGAGCTGGGCAGGGCCGAGTATTTTTCGATATTGCGGCGGATATCCGCGACGGCCTCGGAAAACCGCCCCATGCTCATGAGCAGCCGCGAGCGCTGAAAATGATAGGGGGCGATCCGGTCCAACACCTCGGGCGGCGCTTTGCTGTAGATGTCGAAAACGAATTTCGCCTGGTCGAAGGGAAGTTGCTGGGGAAAGTAGCGTACGATCTTGATGATCGCCTCGTATTCCCCGGCTTTGTCGTAATAAGAAATGGCGTCCATCTTGTAGTCGTTTTCATCGCACCACCGCGCCGCCTTCAGGTAAGTGTCGCGCTTTTCTTCCTCCGTCAAGATATCCTGCTTCTGCCTCAGGTAGTCGAGGAACAGGTGGTGGATCACATAGGCATGCAGATAAATGTCGTAGCGGACAAAGGAACTGAGCTTCTTCATCTCGTCGACGAGGGTTTCGTCCCCGGCCAAAATCGAGATCAAGTCCGTCGAAAGCCGGTCGATCAGCGACAGCCGGATCAGAAAGCGCTGCAGCCTCTCCGAGATCGCGAGATATACCTCGCTCTCGATCATCTTGAAGATATTCAGCTTCATTGCGGCGCGGGCCTCCCGCTCCCGGGATGGCGCCTTTTTCAGAGACAGCCCGATCAAGTGCAGGGCAAAGACCCAACCCGCCGTATCGCTGTAGATGTTGGAGATGCTCTGGGAGGGCAGAGGGATGCCCAGCAGCTGGAAATACCGCGACGTTTCCTCCTCGGTGAAGCGAAGGTCGTCTTCGTTGAGGTTGGCCACAAGCCCCTTCGACAGGAGGCTGATCGTGTCGATGTCCGGCTCCGTCCGCGAAATCAAAATCGTCGTCGCCTTCGGCATGGGCAGTTGGACGGAGCGTTTGATGAACCGGAGTACCGATTCGTCCTCTATCAGGTGAAAATCGTCGAAGACCGTCACCCGTCTTTCTTTCGGCGCAATTTCCTCTTCCGGGATGGAGAGGTATTTTGCGAACTGGTCCTCCGTTTCCGGAAACCCGATCTCCCGAAGCCGTTTCGCCAGGGTGCCGTCGTACAAAGCCACGGCGTACAGAAAATTTTCCCAAAAGCGCGTTCCGACGTTATCGCGCTCGGAAAGCTGTATCCACGTCGTCACAATGTCATGTTTCTGGAGAAAGGAATAGACCGCCCGCGTCTTGCCGTAGCCCGAACCGGCGGAGATTGTAACGATAGGCTTCTCTAGAGCGCGCTCCAGCAGTTCGTTGAGACGCGGCCGTTCGAGGTAAATTTGATTTTCCGGCGAAAACATCAATCCGCTGTGAAATATGCGACTTTTCATGCTTTCATATACGCTTCTTCATAAAAATCTCAAGCTAAATGTCCTTGTGAAGTATACCCCGCTCCTTACGAAAAGCAATACACATTAGGGTGTATTTTGCGAATTTTTATTTACCTACAGAGGACGTATTGCGCGATCTTACTGTTGAGAATATTTGTGCATTTTGAGATTTCCCCTTATCGATCCGAATGTAATTTGTGATTTTCATTGCGTTAAATTGGAGATATCACGCGATCCTTTCGCCCTTCATAATTTCAGCGTACAGAAAAATCGGCCCGACATATCGAACTCATGGAGGTGAGCGCAATGAAAAACAGGCCAGAAAGCAGATCAGGGAGCAGGGCAAAAAACGATACAGAAAATGAACGCCCGAAAATCATATTGGTAGACGACAATACGACGAACCTCGCCCTGGGCGAGAAAATATTGAATTCTTTTTATGAAGTCCGCGCGGTGCCTTCTGCGGAAAAACTTTTCGAGTGTCTCGAACACGGAACTCCCGACCTGATCCTTCTCGACCTGGAAATGCCGGAAATCGACGGCTGCCAGGCGATCAAGTACCTGAAAAACGCGGCGGCTTTCTCCGACATCCCGGTTATTTTCCTCACCGCGGAGGACACCGAAGACGTGGAATTGGAGTGGTTCAACATGGGGGCGATCGACTGCGTGTCGAAACCTTTTTCCCCCTCGGCCCTGCGCAAGTGCATCGAGACCCATCTGCTGCTGGCCTCGCAAAAAAAAGAACTGAGAACACGCAACGAGAAGCTGCAGGCGCTGGTTCTGGAGAAGAGCAAACAGGTGTCCGCGCTGCAAAACGCGGTGCTGGGCGTCATGTCCGGGCTGGTGGAGTGCAGGGATTGCGTTGCGGCCGGACACGCGTCCCGCACGCGAAAGTACCTCCAGTTCATGATCGAGAAGCTCATAGAGGAAAACCTCTACACCCAGGAAACCTCCGGATGGGACCTGGATTACCTGCTTCCCTCGGCGCAGCTCCACGACGTGGGGAAAATCGCCATCAGCGACGCGATTTTGAACAAGCCCGGCAAACTGACCCACGAGGAGTTCGAGAAGATGAAGGAACACGTCACCTTCGGCGTGAACGCCATCGAGTGCGTGGAGGCCATCACGGCGGGACACGATTTTTTACGTCACGCGAAAGTTTTCGCAAGTACGCACCACGAAAAGTGGGACGGTTCCGGCTATCCCTGGGGTCTGAGCGAAGGGAGCATCCCCCTGGAGGGGCGGCTCATGGCCGTCGTGGACGTGTACGACGCCCTGACCTCCCAGCGTCCCTACAAAAACCCCTTCCCCCCTTCAGAGGCCGAGGAGATCATCACGTCCAGCAGCGGCACACATTTCGACCCCGTTCTGGTGGACGTGTTCCACAAGGTGAACGATCATTTTGCGGAAGTCGCGAACGCGGCCCAATGCTCGGCATCCCCGGGCACATCCGGCATCCATTGGAGTGTTTGCTGAACCTCGCAAAGCCTGGATCGGGCTTGCGCGTTTTTGCGATTTTATGCTACAGTACACTGGTATCGCATTATCGGTGAATGTATCGTTACGAACGAGAAAAGAACGGCTCCTCTCAAAGAGAATAACGATGGCGACGTCTCAGGAGATCACGGAGATTAAATTTTCCAAGAAGAGGTTGTGATCATGCCAGAAACAGAAGAGAAATTACAAATGATTAGAGAAAAATATGGTGAGCTTTTAGACGATCTTGATGACCTTGAAAAGCAGACTGTGAACGAAGAAACTCCCAAAATTGTATCTAAATCGTTGATTTGGCATGTTTGGGCATCGTTTATGATGTCTTTATATATATTGCTCTACCCTTTAACGTTAAGACGTCCAAAAGGTATTTTCAATATTTTCTTGTCTTTAATTTTGTTAGTAGTTGTAACAATTTTAATGCATAAAGAAGCCCATCATTACTATGATAAAAATAACAAATATACAAATTGGCTCACGTTTGTTTTTTCTTTGTGGCTGATCGGTAATTTGTTTTTATATTGGGGATTCAGCAAAGCAACGATTCTGTTTTTGACTTGGTTTTGCTTTTTATTAGAATTGTGTATATTGTATGTGAGATCTTTGACGTTTAACTATGTAACTTTCGTTTCTTTCTCATGGTTATTTTTAATGACACGTTACTTTTGGATGGGGATTATTCTTGGATTGATATATTTTGCTACACTAAAAACTGTGGAAAACTACTTGAAGAATCTTTCGAAAAAATCATGCACACCTTCTCGTCTAAGTGCAAATCTTTGGAGACCTTTTGCGGTGCTTAGGGTTCTGTGTCATCTGTCATTTGCTTTTATTGTATTATCGAAATTTTTTGCCCCCCATTTGCTGGCCACATGGGGACTGATATTATGGACGACGATTGTGAGTCAACTTGATGTCAAGATCATCAATATGGCATCTGAAACTTGTCAAAAATTTGGTGTCGACTGGATAGTATAAGGAAGGCAGGCAAACTATATAACTCAAATTCCCAGCAGTTTATAGCTAGGTCGGTTCCTGCTCATATCTGCAACCGATATCACCTGTCCCGAGAATTCACCCGAAACCGTGGCTGAATCCCGGTTGACATTGCCCT
>JAISLU010000054.1 GCA_031277095.1 Synergistaceae bacterium | reverse complement strand
GTCCCAGTGTTTGGGCGGGGCCTGTATGATGGCGCGGGGCTTGACCTGACCCGTGAGGGTGAACTCGACGGGCTCGCCCAGCACCATGCTCTCGTCGTACAGATCCGCCGCGGCCAGGGCGGCTGCTTGATTCGCATACGTGGTTCCGAGGCCGCTTGACGGATGAGTCCCCACCACGCCGTCCCTTCGCCACGACCCGTTGGTTTGAAATGCGCTCACCGGTAATATCTCCAACATTTTGACTTCTTCAATCGTTGCTTGCCCCTTCACCACCCCCAGCAATATGGGAGGAAAAGGCGTGGGTGTGGGAGACGACTGGGCTGTGTAGGCGGTGAGAAAAGCCAGCGCGTGGTGGGTGTCGCTGAATCCGTTGGAATACGGCAGAGCGACCATGGAATGATTTACTTGAGGATAGGTGGTGTCGCCGTCTCCAATCGAGGAGGGGTAGCCGACGCGAAAATCGACTTGGGTACCGGGATCGGTGGCGGAGGAACTGGCGAAGCCGTTGGGCCAGGTGTGGATGTGCAGATTGCGGGCAGAGGCGCCGTCCAAGAGGCCCACAATTTCCAATAGGTCCCAAACCAGCTCGTCTCTCCCGTCGCCGTCCAAGTCAGTGGCGAGGGCCGCGAACCTGGCCTGGTCGTTGCTGGAGTGCTGCTGTCTGGGGTAGATCTGGACGGAAGAGAGCAGGCCGCTCCCGTCGGGCGTGGACATGGACAGATACATATTGCCTCCATCCGAGTAAATCAGGGCGGCTTTGTCCTTGCCGTCGCCGTCGAAGTCTCCGGCGGTGACAGTCAAAACGTCGTCAAATCCTACCTGCGAAGAGTTGACGGTACGCTGCTGGGATATCTTGAAATCCGCGTCGCTGCCGGTTTGAGGAGCGATATTGTAAATATCCAGGCAGTTACCCTCGGTTCCGCTATTCGCATAGAAAGCGATGAACTCTTTCTCGCCGTCGCCGTCCAGATCGCCCACGGCGGTGCTCACGCTGAAGGAGGCGTTGCCATAGGCAGTATAAGAAACGAGCTGGCGCGTTGACCCGACGGAGGGCGTCGAGGCGGGATTGGTCTTGGCGGCGCTGTAACACGTCTTTCCGTCGATGTACACGGAGGAAATCTCAAGGGTACCGTTGCTGCCGGAGTTCCCCGCGGAGCCCGTGAAGGTCGGGTAGCTCAGGATGTAATCCGTACAGCCGTCGTTGTTCCAGTCGTTGCCCACAAGGGAAAAATAAGAGCCGCCGGGCAACGTGGCGGGCACCCGTTCGTCTGCCCCCAGTTTGAACGCCTTGGGGTTCGCGCCCGCGTCTTTCAGTAAATTGCCGTCCTTGTCCGCGAGGGTGAGGTAAATGTCGTAGGCTCCGGCGGTGGAGGTCTCGATCAGGTACGCGCTGGCAACGACGCCCCTTCCCGTCCCAGGCAGGGTGGTGCCGTAAAAATCCACCTCGCCCGTGTCGCTGACGTAGCCTCCCACGGAAGTCATTGCCGCGACGGCGCCGGGCAAGGTTACGCTTCCTGTTTGCTGCGGCGGGATGAGGCTGACAGGGTTCGCATCTTTGCTCGTAGCGGTGTAGAAACTGGCGTCTGTTCTGTTAGCGCCGACAGCCGTCAGGACCACCCTGTCTTTGAGCATAACCGAATAATTCCCCGCCAACGGGTCATCGGCCGCCGCGCTCACGCCCGCAAAATTCCCCGCCGCCAACACCATTGCCAAAGCGGCGACAGCCAAAATGAAACGCTTTGAAACTTTCATATTTAATTCATTCCTCCTCTTAAATACAGTACGTGTAGTTGAGAAAATCTGGTAATGCCATGCTTTCGAAATCACACCCTTTAATGGGCTGAATTTTTGTCGGCCACCCCTTTTTCACCCTGAAACTCGCGTCCGCCCGGTACCCCGACATTAAAACAACTATCAAAAGGTGTACTTTTTGATAAAGGTCCAGATTTTAATTTCAACTTGAAATTTAGTGAAAATTGTGGTGTAATACGGAGCCGATATCCCGCTATTTTGCTGTTGTATGGGCGCAGGAGCGGAACTATCAAAAAGTACACCTTTTGATAGTTGTGTGTTTGTTTTTTGATAGTCGATGCTCCCTAAAAGCCGCGTAGATAGGTAAAGTTTTGTAATCGTCAATGTAAAATTTTAGGATTTACGGTTCTTTTGAAATCAACTGTGTGCCGGTGAGTTTGGCGAAGGCCTCGCAGATTTTCTCCCATACGTCGTCCCTGCCCGCAAGAGGAGCGCCGTCGAAAGCCGCCTGCACACAGGCTTTTTCAGGCAGATAAGACAGTTTTTTTACGGCAATGTTCTCCTTGTCGAACAATTCTCTCGCGACCTTCAACAATTCGTGCTGATTGGATTCTTTGTTGATCCATATATTCCAGCGTGTCTTTTCCATGAGCCGGTCGATGTCGTCCGCGTACAGCCTGCCCGCGTTCAGGGTGATAAAGCTCAATTCGATACCGGGTATGCCGTCTTTGAGCTTCAGCCCCTTTTTGTAGAGTTTGTGGGGCTTATCGGAGAAATACCGGTCTATCAAATTAAACGTCTGGTTTTGTTCCATCTGCCCCGCAGCGGTATCTGCCTGGGCAGGTTTGGGCTGCGCGCCCTTTTTGACCTTTTTGACTACGAGCAGGGAAAGTCCGGTGGCATGGCGAAAGCTCTCGCTGATCGCGGAGGCGTTGTCCGGAAGCTCATCCACAGTTACCTGAAAAACCCCTTCTGTCCTGTAATAAGATATCTTTATCCCCGTCTGGGTTCCCATCAGGCTGTTGATCAACTGTTCCGCAGCACCCGGATTACACTCTGCATTCACCTCCGCCTTCCATCCCGTTTCCTGCTCGAAAGCCTCTATTTCCTCTGCCAGCGCCTTTACGGCAACAACGGGGAAATTGAAATATAAGAGGACCTTCTTTTCCTCGAACCGCGCGCCTTTTTTGTAAAGCCCGGTGGACGGAGGAAAATAGGTATCGGCAAGCCTCAGCATGGCGTTTACCTCCATGACGCCGTCCTGCGCGGGAAAGTCATCCTCGTCCACGGCATGGAATATGAACGGCCTTTTCTTTTCCGTTTCAAAATAAGGTTCTTTGTTGATGGACGCCTTGAAACGGATGAATTCTTCCTCGTTTTCGTTTTCGTTTTCGTTCTTGTTCCCGTTCTCCAAAGCTGCGGGGGAGGACGTTTGGGGTTTGCCGTAGGCGATATAATATAAATCCTCCAGGGTAAACCCCTTAGCTTTACCGTATTGATCCAAAACAAAGCGCCACAGTCGTTTCAGGGTATTTGTCTCCTCGGTTTCGCCGGCAGGAGGGGGCATACATATCCAACTGCCACGCGCCGCGGCTTGTTTTCTCTTATTCCGGATAAACAGTTCAAAAGTTTCGCCGTTTTTGGGTATGTATACCCTGCCGTTAAACTCCTTTTGAAATTCAGCGCCCAGGGAATTGACGACGTCTTCGTTGCCGTGATTGAAAAAAACGCGTTTTGCGGCCAATGACTGGGCCAACCCAAGTATCTCCATTTTGTCGGCATGAGCGGAAAGCCCATACATCCCGATATCGCATTTGACAGGTATGGATTTTTCGCCGATTTTCAAGGCGCGTTCTTCAGGGGGCAAAGCCTCGGCGGCATTTCCTGGGGCGAGAAGCTCCAAAAGCTGTCTGCCAGGCGATTCTTCGTCCTGATATCCTGTCAGAGCTATCGCGTTCTTTTCGACGCCCGCAAGTTTTTCGGCGTACCACTGGCTGGGGCCGCCTGTGAGCATACCGGAACTCGATATGATCACGAGCCCCTCCTTGCTTTCCACGATTTTCTCGCGCAGCGCTTTGTCCCTGTTCACCGGTATGACGTTGTCGTTATAAAAAATATCGTTGCCTTTCAGGAGCTTCTTGCCATACTGTGTCCGCAGATAATTCGGGTGCTTCCAGAAAACACGGCAGATATCGTTGACCATGCCGTCTACGTACACTTTCAGGCCGGCGGGCAACTGTTTTTTATTGATCGCCCTGTTGATCGTCAAAATGATTTCCTGGGACCTGCCCAGAGAAAACGCCGGTATCAGCAGCTTACCGCCTTCCGCCGTGGTGGACTCGATCTTCGCTACCAGCCGCGCCTCTTCGATATCCCGGTTGGCGTGCAGCCTGTCGCCATAAGTAGATTCAAATACGGCGACGTCCGGTCTGAGCTTCGGGAAAGAAGCGCCTTCCACCGTGCGCTGGGGTGTGATGGAAAAATCGCCGCTGTAAAAAAAACTGCCTTCTTTTCCCGAGAGAAAAATTCCCGCGGCGCCCGCGATGTGCCCCGCGCTGTAAAACGTGATTTCGATATCGCTGTCGGAAAACGGAACAAAAGTATGGGTGGGAGAAAAACACAGCGCATTGTCCAGCATCTTTTTCACGTGTATCTCCGCATACATGGGTATTTCCAATTCCTTCTGCTCCATGATTTTCAGGCTGTCATAGAGGAGAATCCGCACCAAATCTTTTGTGGCGTGGGTCATATATATTCTCGCCTCCGGATACTCCCGGGACAATACCGGCAGCGCGCCCGAATGATCCACATGGGCGTGGGTCAAAACCACGCAATCGACCGATCCGTATTCATTGATTATTTGAAAATCCGGCATGGGGTCGCCGCTCATGCGCACGCCGCAATCCAAGGCGATATTTTTCCCATCCAACTGGAGCATCAGAAAACTTGCGCCCACCTCCGACGCTCCGCCGCCAAATGATAGTTTCATCGATGATACAATCCTCCCGGTCAGTTATACCTGCGGTTTTTATTCATTATACCCAACAGAACCGCCGATTTTCCCTATTTCCCATTGCCATTTCCCCAATAGATATTTTCTTGACAAAAGGCTTTTCGATGCTATCCTGTCCTGTGTAATCGATACATTGAAGAGGTTGGGTTTACAAATTGAAGAGGTTTGGTTTGCAAAAAAAAAACGAAACACAGCGATGAAGAGGACGAGTAGCTTTTAAAGAGCGCACAGAGAGGCAGGTTCCAGAGGCTGAGAGTTCCTGCCGCGGAAAGAAAAGCGAAGACCCCCTCTGAGCAGGCGTCGAGGTCGGGCTTTCGAGCCGAATAAGACGCAGCCGCCCCTTACAGCGGCATGAGAGCCGCGCCCGACTAGGCGCGGAAATGGAGTGGAACCGCGATGACTTGCGCCCACGTCGTCTCCATATTCGGAGATGCCGTGGGCGTTTTTTATGGCGCAGGCAAATTTTAGAGGTAGGGGGGTCTCGGGGGGCCATAAGCAGAGAGCCAGCGACAGAGAAGCTGTGCGAATCGCTTAGTTTCGTTACCAGTGAACCCCGCAGGGGTGAACGAGCTCCGCCCCCCTGAGCTTGAATTCAGGAGGTCGATGGCAGTGTTGAAGTTTGAAGGAAGTAACGGGAAAGCGTGCGAATTTCAGAAAGGGCCGGTGAAAGCGGCTGCGGTGTTGTCCGAGCTGGGGCTTGGGAAAAAGGCTTTGGCGGCAAAAGTGAACGGCGAACTGTTGGACCTCGAACGGGAAATCGCCGAGGATGAAGGGCCGGGGGCTTTCCCCCTGGGGTCGGAGGTGGGGAAGATCGAGCCCGTGTTGGCGAGTTCCGAGGAAGGGCTGGAGATTCTGCGTCATTCCACTGCCCACTTGATGGCCCAGGCCATCGAAAAGCTGTATCCCGGCGCCAAGTTCGCCATAGGCCCCTGCATCAAGGACGGCTTTTACTATGATATCGACCTCCCGGCCTCTTTGACGGAACAGGAACTGCCGGGGATCGAGGCGGAAATGCACAAGTTGGCCGGCGCTGCCCTGAAAGTGGAGAGAGTCGATATGGCGAAAGACGAGGCGCTGGCCTTTTTCGAGAAACGGGGCGACCCTTACAAGGTCGAACTGATCTCGGACCTGGAGATACCTGCCGTGTCTCTTTACAAACAAGGGGACTACGTGGACCTTTGCCGCGGGCCTCACGTGCCGGATACCTCCTGGCTCCGAAATTTCAAACTCCTCTCCCTGGCCGGGGCCTACTGGCGCGGAGACGAGAAAAATGTCATGCTGACCCGGGTCTATGGGACGGCTTTCGCGACGCCGGAGGAGCTGAAAGAACATTTGAGACGCCTGGAGGAGGCGAAGCTGCGGGACCATCGTAAAATAGGCAAGGAGCTGGACCTTTTCAGCCTACACGACGAGGGACAGGGTTTTCCCTTTTTCCATCCCAAGGGCATGGCCGTCATCAACACCCTGATGGAGTTCTGGCTGCGGGAACACACGAAGCGCGGCTATGACGAAATACGCACGCCCCTCATCCTGGACCGCTCCCTTTGGCTCCAATCCGGCCACTGGGACCATTACAAAGAGAACATGTACTTCACGGAAATCGACGAGAAACCCTTCGCCATCAAGCCCATGAACTGCCCCGGCGGAATGCTGGTCTACAAGACCCAGATCCGCAGCTACCGCGACCTGCCCCTCCGCATGGCAGAGCGGGGCATCGTACACCGCCACGAGCGCAGCGGCGCGCTCCACGGCCTGATGCGCGTGCGCTGCTTCACCCAGGACGACGCCCACCTGTACTGTATGCCCGGCCAGGTCCGGCAGGAGGTGGTGGGGGTCATGGACCTGTGCAACTACATCTATAAAGAGGTCTTCGGGTTCAACTACAGGGTGGAGCTTTCCACTCGCCCGGAAAACTCCATGGGCGAGGCCGAGCAGTGGGACGCGGCGGAAGCGGCGCTGAAGGAAGCCCTGGAATCTTCGGGGACGCCCTACCGCATCAACGAGGGAGACGGCGCCTTTTACGGCCCCAAGATCGATTTCCACCTGGAGGACTGCATCGGCAGGACGTGGCAGTGCGGCACCATCCAGCTCGACTTCCAGATGCCGGAGCGTTTCGACCTGACCTACATCGGCCCCGACGGCAAGGAACACCGGCCCGTCATGCTTCATCGGACGGTTCTCGGCAGCATCGAGCGTTTTTTGGGCATTTTGATCGAAAACTACGCGGGAGCGTTCCCCTTCTGGATCGCGCCCGTGCAGGTGAAGCTGATCCCCATCGCCGAAGCCCACGAGCCCTACGTTCAGGAGCTGGTCGGTACCTTCAAGGGCTGGGGGCTGAAGACGGAACTGGACAACCGGGGCGAAAAGCTGGGCAAGCGAATACGGGATGCGCAGCTGCAAAAGGTCCCCTATATGATCGTGATCGGCGACAAGGAGGTCGAATCGCGGGTCGTGGCGGTGCGCGAGCGCAGCAAGGGAGACTTGGGCAGCATGACCTTGGACGCCTTCAAATCCGTTTTGGAAGCGGAGTTCAATCCGCTGAAATAAACAACAACATGAGGATCGGGCACAGGAAGTTTAAACGGTCTGAGTGGCCTGAATGATCTGAATGATCTGAACGGTTACTGCTCTCCATGCTCTTTCTCCTGCTCTATCCTCTGTTCTATCCCGTGTTCTATCAAGTAGTAATGCGTATTGATTAGTGCGGGTTATCCTTTAATATCCCATAAGGAGTGAATTTGCGGAGATAGCGGCGCAAATGGGGGGACTCCTTTGCGAAGTACCCGCAAAAGTTTTGTGTGGCCTATGTTGGCATGGGGGCAAGTGTATTGAATTTTGTATATTGAATTTTGGGGGGATAATTTATGAAAAGCGTTAAAGGAACAAAAACGGCGGTCAACTTGATGAAAGCCTTTGCCGGAGAATCTCAGGCGCGCAACCGCTACACGTATTACGCGGCGGTCGCGAAGAACGAGGGATTCAAGCAGATCGAGTACATTTTCACGGAGACCGCAGATCAGGAAAAAGAACACGCCAAACGTCTGTTCCGTTTTATGGAGGGCCCCGGCGAGGTCGAAATCACCGCGAGTTTCCCGGCAGGCCCGGAGCGCGATACTCTGGCGAACCTGAAGGACGCGGCGGCCGGCGAACACCACGAATACTCCAGCATGTACCCGGAGTTCGCGAAGATTGCCGAAGAAGAGGGCTTCCCCGAGATCGCGGCCGTCATGAAAGCTATCGCCGTGGCGGAGAAATTTCACGAAGAGCGTTATTTGGGCCTGGCGAAGAACATCGCCGAGGGCAAGGTCTTCAAGAAAGACACGAAGATCAAGTGGCGCTGCCGCAACTGCGGTTACGTGGTGGAGACCGCCGAGGCTCCCCAAAAGTGCCCGGCCTGTAACCACCCCCAAGCTCATTTCGAGGTTCTTTCGATCAACTGGTAAAACGCAACGGGTGAAACAGTTTCAGGAATCAGCCGGGAGGCCGTATATCGGCTGAATCGAAAAGGGAGATGCTCAACGTGGAAAAGCCGGCATTGGTGATTATGGCTGCGGGGATCGGCAACCGGTACGGCGGCCTCAAGCAGATAGACCCCGTGGGAAAGCATGGCGAGCTGATCATCGACTACTCCATATACGACGCCGTGAAGGCCGGCTTCAGGAAGGTGGTGTTCATCATCACCCGGGAGATGGAGAACGACTTCATGGAGGTCATAGGGAACAGGATCGCCGGACAGGTGGAAACAGCCTACGCCTATCAGGAGCTGGACAGCCTGCCTGCGGGCTACGCCGTTCCCGTGGGGAGGGTGAAGCCTTGGGGCACGGCCCAGGCGCTGCTCTCGGCCCGGTCCGTCCTGGAAGGGCCATTTGCCGTCATCAACGCCGACGATTTCTACGGCGCCTCCGCCTACAGATCCATCTACCGCTGGCTGACCCTTTCAGCCGGAACCGCAGGTAAGGGGCATAAAATGCAGTTTGCCATGGTCGGATACAGGATCGAAAACACCGTATCCGACTACGGCAAGGTTACGCGAGGCATCTGCGAGGCCGACGAAAACGGATTTCTCAAAAGCATCGTCGAACGCACTTTCGTGGAAAAAACGCCCAGGGGGGCCCGGTACTCCGACGACAAGGGGGAAACCTGGCACGACATTCCCCCCGGGACCTTGGTTTCCATGAACTTCTGGGGCCTCTCCGAGGGCTTTTTCGAGGCCGCCCAGGAGAATTTTCCCGCCTTTTTGGACGAAAACCTCTCGGTCAACCCTTTGAAATGCGAATACCTGCTTCCCACCGAGATCGGCCGCCAACTGCGGGCGGGTTGCAGTCAGGTGGAGGTGCTGGAGAGTACGGACATGTGGTACGGCCTCACCTACAAGGAGGACAGGCCCGGCGTCGTAGAAGCGTTGGAAAACATGCACCGGCTGGGCGTCTACCCCAAACCCCTTTGGAGGTAAGAAGCAAAAGTCCTTTTACGGGTCTACGGGGCATAAGTCGTAGGTGTCGTCGACGCTGACGCGGTTGCGGCCTTCTCTTTTGCTTTTGTAAAGGAGATCGTCGGCGCGGCTGACGATGGAGAGGGGCGTGTCTCCTTCCCGGGGGACGGTGCAGCCAAAGGACATGCTCACGTTGATTTCGATCCCGTCGTCCTCCACCGAGCCCTCCTCGATGGCCTTTCGCAAAGACTCCAGTTTCTTGCCCAGTTGTTTCGGGCGGATGTTCTGCATCAAAATCAGAAATTCCTCGCCTCCCCACCGGCCCACGATATCCATGGACCTCAAGTTCCGCTGGAGCGTGGAGGCGACCTCTTTCAGCACCAAGTCCCCCGCGTCATGACCATATTTGTCGTTGACGTTTTTGAAATAATCAATGTCCCCCATGACCACGGCAAAGGGCAATTTTTTTTTCTTGTAGAGCAACAGCCATTCCTGCAAGGCTTCTTCCATGAACCGGCGGTTGGGAACACCCGTCAGCGAATCGCAGTATGCTATCTCTTTCAGTTCTTCCAGTTGAAGACTCAGGGCCTCTTGAGCGTCGGTACACTCGAAAATTTCCACCGCGCCGACGGTTTGGTTGTTCGCGTCCAGAAGGGGAACGCAGCATTTTTGTATCGACACCCGGTAGCCGTTTTTGTGCTGCAGGCTCGCCGTCATTATGGGAGAGTTCGCGGTGTCCTCCTTCTCAACCAAAGGACAGTGTTCGCAATACGGACCATCTGTGCCCGAGGCATTGATCGCGATCCTGTCCCTGCACGCTTTGCCCACGATCTCCTCCAGCTTGAACCCCGAGATCTGTTCCGCCGCCGTGTTTCCATAAACGACAGCCCGATTTTTGTTTACGAAGTACACGCCGTTCATGAGATGGTCCAAAATGATCCGCTGTTGGAGGGACGGCATCCACGGGTTCGGCATCGAATTTTCTCCCCAATTGTCTCCCATATTCTTTACGCACAGTCCTCCTGTACAAAGATTCGGTTTATTTTATCATAATACCCTCATCCATTCCGCGAAACCCGGAGTTTACAGGGTTATGGCTCCACAGTTCCGCGCAAACGCCAGGCGCTTTGCGGGGGCAAACAGCCTGCGCCTCTCCGCCCTCCCGTTTTCTGGCGAGAGAAAAGCGAGAGAATGGCGAGAGAAACTTTGATTTGATTTGAACAGTTATAATAATTACGAAAACGCCGGTCATGGCGTTGCGCGCTTTTTGTACGGCGATCACGAAACGAACGACGGCTTTCGCCGAAACTCGATCCTAATCGACAAAATACGAGGTGGCCACATGGAGAATCATAACCAATTTGCGCTCTTTCGATCCCGCCGTTTTCTGCCCCTTTTTCTGACGCAGTTTTTAGGCGCTTTCAACGACAATTTCTTCAAAAGCGCCCTGGTGATGCTGATCACGTACCACCTGGCCGAGAAGACCGGGTTCGACGCCCGCATCCTGGTCAACGTGGCCGGCGGGGTCTTCATCCTGCCCTTCTTTCTCTTTTCCGCCACGGCGGGCCAGTTCGCCGACAAGTACGAGCGGTCCTTCCTGGTTCAGATCGTGAAAATTGCGGAGATCGTCGTGATGGCCGGGGCCGCCCTGGGCTTTTACCTGGAGAACGTATACCTGCTGATGATCGTCCTGTTCCTGATGGGGGCGCAGTCCACTTTTTTCGGGCCCCTCAAGTACTGCATCCTTCCCCAGCACCTGAGCGAGGACGAGCTGATCGCCGGCAACGGCCTGATGCAGATGGGGACGTTTCTTTCGATTCTGACGGGCACCATCTTCGGCGGACTCTCCATTCTGCGCCAGGGGGGCATCTACCTGGTGAGCGTTTTGGTCGTCGGCATCGCCGCGGCAGGCTGGTGGGCCAGCCGCCATATTCCCGTGACCCACCCCGTCGCCCCCGGCCTGAAGCTCTCCCTCAACATCGCCAAAGACACCCTCGCAATCGTGGCCGACGTGGTCCCCTACAAAGACATCTTTCTTTCCATCCTGGGTATTTCCTGGTTCTGGCTGGTGGGGGCGACTTTTCTTTCCCAGTTCCCCACCTACGCCAAGCTGGTCATCGGCGGAAACGAGCAGGTCGCGACCCTGTTTTTAGCCGTTTTCTCCGTGGGTATCGGCCTGGGGTCCATGGCCTGCAACGGCCTTTTGAAAGGCGAAATCTCCGGGCGCCACGTTCCCTGGGCCGCCGTGGGCATGTCTACGGCCAGCATCCTCCTGTACCTGGCGAGCCGCCGTCCCCCTCTGGCTCCGGGGACTCCCGGAATAGGCGTGTTCCTGTTCCTGGCCTCCTGGCAAAACGTTGCGGTGCTGGCGTGCCTCTTCGCCCTCTCCTTTGCCGGCGGCCTCTACATCGTGCCGCTCTACGCCATCATCCAGAAACGCACCGACGAGGCCCGCATGGCGGGGGTCATCGCCTGCTCCAACATCACGGACTCGATTTTCATGGTCCTTTCCGCCCTGGGAACCAGTCTTCTGCTGGCCGCGGGATTTTCCATCCCTCAGATTTTTCTCGTCATGGCCCTCTTGACCATCGTGGCGGCCATGTTCATCCGCACGGCCGTCCGGGATCAACTGAGACGAAGGGGGGCGCTGTAAAATGCAAAAAATGGAAATGCAAAAATGCGCATCAGGGGCGAGTAAAAGCGAGAAATTCAAGATTGGGCTTTTCAAAGTCGGCAAGAAAATCCTCAAGTTCCTCTTCCGGGTGGAGGTCCGGGGGATCGAGCATTACCGGGCGGCGGGCAAGCGCGTCCTGATTTTGCCCAACCACGTCTCTCTGCTGGATCCCGTTTTGGCGGCGCTCTTTCTCAACGACCTGGGCGAAGGGGAGGCGGGAGAAAATTCCCCGGAGCCCCCGCTCTTTGTCGTCAACCTCTTCGTCGCGCGGCTGTGGCGCTGGGCCCGGCCCTTTTTGGCACTGATACGCACCTGGCCCGTGGACCCCACGAACCCCTTCGCCATGAAGAGCTTGATCGCGGAGCTGAAAACCGGCGGGTGCTGCGTGGTGTTTCCCGAGGGTCGCATCAGCACCACGGGCGGTCTGATGAAGATCTACGACGGCGCGGCCATGCTGGCGGACAAGACGGGGGCGGTCCTTCTTCCCCTCCGCATCGAGGGCGCGCAGTTTTCCAAGGCCTCCTACCTGGCCGGGAAGTTCCCCTTGCGCTGGTTCCCCAAGATCACCCTGACCTTCATGCCGCCGCGGGTCATTGAGGTCCCCGAGGGCATCCGGGGGCGCAAGCGGCGGGAGCGGGTGCGGATCTTCCTCAGCGACCTGATGCGGGAGGCGGCCTATCGGGCTATGGACCACAGAAAGACCCTTTTTCAGGCGCTTCTGGAGGCACGGCAGACCTACGGCCGCAAACAGGTGGTGGCCGTGGACGCGTCCCGCAAAACCGCCGACTACGGGCAGATCATCGCGGCGTCCCTGGTTTTGGGAAAGCTCTTCGTGCCCAAGGCGCAAAAGGGCGAGCGGGTGGGGATTCTCCTGCCGGGCAGCATCGCGACGGTGGCTCTCACTCTGGGGCTCTCCCGCTGGGGGCGGGTTCCCGCCATGCTGAACTACACCGCGGGGGCAAAAAACATCCGCGCCTGCTGCAGGGCGGCCTGTATCAAAACCATCGTGACTTCGAGGCGTTTCGTGGAGGCCGGAAAGTTCGGCCCGCTGGTCGAGGCGCTGGAGGCGGCGGGGCTCGCGTTTCTTTGGCTGGAGGATTTTTCCGCTTCTTCCGCCGTCAACGTTTTCACGAAAATCGGCGCGTGGCTCGGCGGGCGTTTCATGGGTCCCGAGGAGGCGAAGGGCGATCCCGACGCCCCCGCGCTGGTGCTTTTCACCTCCGGCTCCGAGGGAACGCCCAAGGGGGTCGTTCTCAGCCACGCCAACGTCATCGCCAACCGGAACCAGTTGATCTCCTCCATAGACTTCAACCCCAGCGACGTGGTGATGAACGCGATGCCCATGTTCCACGTTTTCGGCTGTGTCGTCGGCACCCTCATGCCGCTTTTGACGGGAATCCGAACCTTCTATTACCCCACTCCCCTCCACTATCGCCTGATTCCCCTGATCGCCTACGACATCGACGCCACGGTGGTGTTCGGCACGGACACTTTTCTTTACGGCTACGCCCGCAGCGCCCATCCCTACGATTTCTACCGGGTCCGCTACGCCTTCGCCGGCGCGGAGAAGCTCCGCGACCGCACCCGTCAGCTCTGGGGAGAGAAATTCGGCATTCGCGTGATCGAGGGCTACGGCACCACCGAAACCTCCATTATCTCGGCCAACACGGCCCTGCAGTTTCGGGCGGGCACCGTGGGCCGCATGATGCCCGGAATGGCTTACCGACTGGATCCCGTTCCCGGTATCGACGAGGGCGGGCGTCTCTTCGTGAAGGGCACCAACGTGATGCGGGGCTACCTCAAGAGCGACGAGCCCGGCGTGGTGCAGCCTCCCCAGGACGGCTGGTACGACACCGGCGACATTATACGCGCCGACGAATACGGTTTCCTGTCCATCAAGGGACGGGCCAAACGCTTCGCCAAAGTGGGGGGAGAGATGATATCCCTGACGGCGCTGGAGGAGGAAATCGAGGCCCTGTGGCCGGGCATTCGCCACGCCGTGGTCGCCCTTCAGGACGAGCGCAAGGGCGAGCAGCTGGTGCTGGTCACGGAAAAACAGGACGCCGAACGCGAAACGCTGGCGGCGTACATGAAAGAGCGAGGTTACGTGGAGGTCTCCATCCCCAGGAAAATCCTGTCCATCCCCAAGCTCCCTCTTTTAGGCTCCGGCAAGACGGACTATCCGGGGCTCGCGGAACTGGGACTCGCGGAGCCGAGACTCGCGGAGCCGGGACTCGCGGAACTGGGACTCGCGGAGCCGCTCGGGAAACGGCAGATCTGAGTTGACGCCGGGCTACAGCGCGTTTTCGATGCGGTCGGCGGCTTCGGCGAGTTCCTCCAGGGGTCGGCAGTAGGCCAGGCGCAAGAACTCGCCCTGGGCGTGAAAGGCGTCTCCGGGAACCAGGGCGACCCCCGCTTCCTCCAAAAGCCGTCCCGCCAGGGCCGTGACGCTCAAGCCCAGGCGCCGGGTCAATTGCGATACCCTCGGAAACACGTAGAACGCCCCCTGGGGCATGGCCACCTCAAAACCCCGGATGTTCCGCAGCCTGCTCACGAGGAAGTCCCGCCGTTCTCTGTAGCCCGCGATCATCCGCCTCACGTCGTCCTCCCCGTCCCGCAGCGCCCGGGCCACCCCCGCCTGGGCGAAGGAGGTCACGCAGGTGGTCAGGTGCTGGTGGCATTTAGCCGCGTAGGGCTTTATCGCGCCGGGTAAAATCAGCCACCCCACCCGCCACCCCGTCATGGAGAACGTCTTCGACGCCGCGTTGACGACAAGGGCGCGCTCGCTCATCCCGGGCAGCGACGCGATGGAGACGTGGGGCCTTTCGTAGGAAAACTTTTCGTAGCATTCGTCGCTCACGATCAAAAGGCCGTGCTTGTGCGCCAGGGCCGCGATGCCCTCCAGCTCTTCCCGTCCCAGCACCGCCCCCGACGGGTTGTTGGGGGTGTTGATCAAAATCATGCGGGTTTTGGGGGTGATCGCCGCCTCGATATCCGCGGGGTCGGGGCGAAATCCGTTTTCGAACCGGCAGGGCACTTGGCGCAACACGCCGCCCGCCATAGCGATCTGCACGGAGTAAGCGGGAAAGAAGGGCGTCGGGACAATCACCTCGTCCCCCGGCTCCAGAATCGTCAAAAACACCGTGGCCAGCGCCTCGATGGCCCCGGCGGTGACCACGATCTGCCGGTCCGCGTCCGCGTCGATGCCGGAGTTCCGCGCCGCATCCGCTATGGCCTGCCTCAGCTCCGGGGTGCCCGCCGTCTCCGTGTAGTGGACGTTTCCCCGCCGCAGGGCCTCCATAGCCGCCTCTTTTCCGCAGGCCGGGGAGTCGTAGTCGGGCCGCCCGATCTCCAAGTGGATGATCTTTCTGCCCTGACGCTCCAGGGCCTCGGCCCGGGTGAGAATCTCGCGTATACCTGGGCCTCCCAGGGCGTCCTTCATGCGGGAATTGGGCAGGCGGTAATCTATCGTGTCGGTTTGCATTTTTTAAATCTCCCATCCCATCCAAGTTAATTTCAAAATTAAAATATATGATTGAAATATATCACTGAAATATATCGTGCAGGCATATTTTTTTAAGTTAAACGACTATAACAAAAAACCTGCCTTCGTCGGCAGGCAAATGGCATTGTTGCACAAAAAAATCTCGACGCCGTTTGAAACAGCGTTCAAAACACTTTGGCCAATTCAACTCTGATGACGTAAATCTTCAATCTCTCTTTCTGACAATTCCGTAAATTTGGAAATCAATTCAGGGGCCATTCCATCGGCAAGCATTGAACGCGCCGTTTTCTTTTTTTCTTCAGCCGCGCCCCATTCGTAAGACTTCTTCTTTAACACTTTTTCCATTAACGGTGTTTTTAACGGCATAGATTCTACCTCCTCAAACAAATCCTCTAGTTTCTTAATTTTTCGGACTTTCCTTTGGGTGTAGTACGTATGGCCAGTGCAACAAAAGGGCGCCCCAGACGGAGCACAATCAGGCAGGAATACACATCCGCACGTGAAAGGGCTCGCCGTGGATTGCTCCTTGCAGCTCGACGTGAAGGAGCATTCCGACCCTCTCCCCCGTCGGAATATCTGCTAAAAGATCAACAACCTTCTGTCCTTTGCGTACTCCAGGTATGCGCAGTTCCTTGTTCAGGAAAACAGGTTCCCTATTGTGATCGGAAACTTGATAAAGCGCCGGGTAAAATACTTCGAGAGCCGCATAGAAAAAGGACTCCAAAAGTTCTTTCCATAGCAGGTCGAACCTGACTGCCCTCTTCTTTTTTTTGGGTGATGTTTTCTGCTGCATCATGTGCTTATTATAGCTCAATCTCCCGCAAAGAATGCAATAATACGAAAAGGGGAAAGATATATAGGCGAAGTTGGCGATGAGTTGGCGATGAAAATGTGGCGGGTATTGTTCTTTTTCTGCGGCGGCATAGCTCTTGTTGGCGTCATTTGTTGGAAGTTTCTCAAAGACGTTCGTTCGATCATGCCGGAGCGCGAGTTCAAGGGTTCCGGCCTTGGAGGGCTGCTTGCGCGCTACCAGACGGAGAAAAACACCTTGAGAACAGTCATATTCGCGCCTGTCCTTTTCCTGATATGCTTGTATTTCACCCGCGGCGGACTCTCATTTGCGGCCTGTTTATCGGTGTTGATCGGAGGATTGTGGCTGATAATCGGTTCGTTCGGACAAAAACAGAAAATGATCACAAACTTTCGCGAACTGGGCCTGAATCTCGCGGTAAGCGGGAGTAAGGACGGCGATCCGGTTTTGCTCGAAACCCTGGACGGGGAAGTGCGCAGCGGAGAAATTATCGCGTATGCCGCGCATGTTTATTATCTCTATCCTTCCGCCCTTATTCTCGCGCGCTTGAGTTTAGTACCCATGAGTTTGGCACCCACACCGTTGATAATTCCAACAAAAGACATAGCGTCCGTAACCCATAAAATTACCCACCATATCGATCACCACAACGCGATTTCATCCCCAGGTCGTCCGTACGATCTTTTCACTGTCTGTGTTTACGGACGGCAGGAGGAAAAATTAGGCGAAGTGGTCTGTCACGAGAACAGTGACGCTCAATTTCTGATAAAAGCGTTAAATCGCAAATTTGGTGTTGTAAACTTGGATATCGTCAGTCCTCCATAAAAATCTTGCGGAAAATCTTGCGGGGAGGCAATTTACCTTCTATTCCGGGATTTTTTGCGTTTTTGTCTTCTCAGTGCGTGGTGTATAATAAGCGTCGCTGAGGTTCTTTATCAGAAGGGGCTCCGGCTCCTAAAACTAAACTTTTCCCATCGCTGGGCTAGATGCAGAACCAAAGAATCAGCGCTACGATCCAGTACGCAACAGAGGCAATGAGGACAACCTCGGTAGGGTAGTCATTGCCTCTGCGGCTTTTCCAGCGACGTTTCAGCTCACGCATATACATCACCAGATCTCCGCTGGCGAATTTTCCCCTTTAGACGCCTCCTGATAAAGAAACTAAGCGATCGACACAGCTCGTTCCTCGCTGGTCGCCTGCTTACGCTTCTTTTCAGCGTCGGGGCACCTCTAAGATCATCATAACAGGGTCAAGGCGATGAAATTTCTGACGTTTCCAGAGAGAGTGCGGTGTAGTATAATGAAGAGCGGAGAGAAGGGGCTCCGGCTCCTTAAACTGAATTTTTCCCATCGCTGGGCTAGATGCAGAGCCAAAGAATCAGCGCTACGATCCAGCACGCAACGGAGGCAATGAGGACAACCTCGCTAGGGTAGTCATTGCCTCTGCGGCTTTTCCAGCGACGTTTCAGCTCACGCATATACATCACCAGATCTCCGCGGGCGAATTTTCCCCTTTAGACGCCTCCCGCTTTCATTTTCAGCGTC
>JAISLU010000029.1 GCA_031277095.1 Synergistaceae bacterium | reverse complement strand
ATGTGACCTGCACTCCAGCCAGAAGAGTATAAGTGTTCCCTATGGGAAATTGGCGCGAACGTATCAGATCACTTTCTGCGGGTACACGGTTTTTGAAGGCCGAGAAAGCTGTTTTAACTGTTTCAGCTTCCGCAACCCGGAGGGGGAAGAGCTACTGGACGCTGTGAACATTTTGTTCGTGGAACTGTCAAAGCTGAAGCGGGTAATGGAAAAACCCGTTAGTGAGATGGCAAGCGCCGAGATGTGGGCGGTCTTTCTGGCCTACGCGAACAAGCCCCAGCACAGAGAAGTATTGAATGCAATGATAGCCGCGAAGGAGGAGATAAGAGTGGCGTACGGTCTTCTGACAAGCATCAGTCAGGACGAGGACGAGCGGGCGCGTTTTCGAGCGAGACGGAAATTCCAGATGGATTTGGAACACAATCGAATCATCTCTTTCGAGGAAGGTAAAGATGAAGGTAAACGTGAAGGTATCATAGAAGGAGAGCGGACAACGAAACACGAAGTTGCCCGCAACATGCTGACCGACGGTCTGCCCGTAGAGAAAGTTGTCCAGTACACGTGTCTGCCGCGGGAAGAAATCGAGAGGCTTTGTTGAAGAGTCACATTCATTCCTTAAGTTGTTGATATTGGCTTGAGCTTTGATTTTTTAATTTTAATGATGAGTGAGGAGGAATCTCTATGCCTCTGCTTACATGCAGGCTGTGTGGGAAAATTTTTACTTCAGCCGGAGGGAGGACGTGTCCTGGCTGTTTAGACCGCTTGGACGAGCTTTATCCCAAAGTGCGGGAATATCTGCGGGACAATCCCAAAGCTGCCCTCAACATCGAAACTCTTGCCGAGGCGATGGGCGCGGACGTCCGCGACGTGCAGGCATTGGTGGACATGGGGTATCTGGACCGGGACACCAGCAGACAGGTGGACAGCGAAGCGGCGAACCGTCAAAAATTGGCCCAGGAATTTGAAAAATCTCTGAAACAGATGAAGGACTCCTCCGCCACCCGGGACACAGCTAACAATGCCGCTTCTTACGGGCAGTATCGCTACGGGGATAAAAACAGAAAGAGATGACCGGAGAATGAATAAATGAACCCTTTCACTGTTTTGCACATCGTCGTCTCCGCGCTTTTAGGCGCGTGCCTGGGCTCTTTTTTCAATGTGGTCGCCCATCGCAGTGTGGAAGAACGCTCCTGGTGGGGAAAAGAACGCTCCGTCTGCGAATCTTGCGGGAAAGAACTCACGGTGGGGGAGCTGATTCCCCTCGTTTCGTGGCTCGCGCAGAGAGGCCGCTGCCGGAGCTGCAACGCCAAAATCTCCATCCGCTACTTTCTCGTCGAACTCATCGGCGCGTCGGCCGCGGGGCTTCTGGCCTGGCGCTGGGGGGTTTCCTGGGCCTACGCTCTGTCCATGGTGGGGGCCTTCGGGTTCCTGGTCAACGCCCTCACCGACTACGAAGCGCGGGACGTTTTCGATCTGTTTGCTCTGATCATGGGAGTCTGCGGGATGGTATTGCGGCTTTTCGGCGGAGGAAGCGCCCTGCTGGACGGCCTTCTCGGCGCCGCCGCCGGATGGGGGGTATTCGCCGTCATCATCGTCGTGAGCCGCGGCGGAATGGGGTGGGGGGACGCCTGCCTCATGGGCGGCGCGGGCGCCGTTTTGGGCTGGAAAATGAACTTGCTGGCTTTTTACATCGGCCTCATAGCCGGCGGTGTGGGCGTCATCTGCCTGATGCTTCAGGGCAAGATCAAATGGGGACGGGGCGATTCCATTCCCCTTGTGCCCTTCCTGGCCGCCGGAGGTCTCGTGACGCTGCTGTGGGGCCCGCAGATTTTGAACCATCTCAGTCTGCGCTTTCAGTATTTTTTCCAGGCCGGGTGGCCCTGGTAAAGTGCAAGCCTGTGGCAATGGAGGCGGAAGAATGACTTTTGCTCGAGTGTTCGACATCGGGACGGCGTGCATGTTTGCCTTTTTCGTCGTCCGGGGCGCGCTGCGGGGTTTGACGGGAGAGATCGTGTCTCTCTTGGGTTTGGTGGCCAGCATCACCTGCGGATGGACCTTCGCGGAGCCCTTGGCCGCCGTCGCCCGGGGCTATTTCCCCAGTTGGGACCCTACCCTCACGGGGCTGATATGCGCCGCCGTCATTTTCATATCCATATCTTTAGTTTTCGCGATAGTGGGCAAAATTGTGCGGTCTCTCGTGAAAGCGGCCAATTTATCGCTGCTGGATCATTTCACCGGAGCCCTTTCCGGAGGGGCCCGGGCTCTTTGCATCGTTCTCCTGGTTTATGGGGTCATTTCCGTTTTTTCGCCTCTGGTGGGCAGCAGTTGGATGCAAGAAAGCTGGGTCATGAGCAACGTGGCCGTGGTGTGGCCTGGGGTAGTGAAAATCCTGGCGGACAACGGATGGGTCGACGTCACCCAACTGACGCCAGACGCCCTTATCGGAGTGCAGAACGAAATTCTCAATCGAACGGGCGCGCCGTAGGGCGTAGGAAAAGATGTACGTATCGCAATTCGTGTCGGACTTGCTGGAGTTCGAAAAATCCCTTTTCCCTTTTGCGGAAAACCTGAGGGGCGAGCTGGGGCAAAGCGCTCTGGCCTCCCTTGCGCCCTGCAAAACTATGGAACAGTTGGAAGCGCGGCACGAGCTTTTGAGGGCCTGGTCGGACTGCTCCGACCGGTACGGAGACAAAGAGATCCCTTGGAACACCGGCGCCGTGTGCGTCACCGGCCTTTTCCCTCTGGCGAAAAAAAGCGGCCTCCTTTTGGGGGCGGAATTGCTGAAAGTCAAGACCCTGCTCTTTCTGGCCATGCGAGTGCGAGAGGCGTTGGCTCGATTGAAGGGCAGTTACCCCGTTTTCGAGGGCCTGGAACGGCGTATTCGGGATTTTGGCCCGGAGCTGGAGGTTCTGGCGGCGATCGAGGACTCGGGGCGCTTGGCGGACGGCGCTTCGGCCAAATTGCTGGAAATCCGAAACGACCTTGAAAACCTGAAGCGCGCCGGCCGTAAAACCGCCGGACGCCTGATGGAGGACTCCAACATTCTGAACATGCTGCAGGAGAGGTCCCTGGCCTACCGAAACGGGCGTTTTCTGCTGCTGGTGCGGCAGGAGTACGTCAATCGCTTCCCTGGGCTGCTGGTGGATCGATCGACTTCGGGAAACTCCGTCTACATGGAGCCCAGAATGCTTTCGGCCCTCAACAACAACATGATCCTGAAGGCTCGGGACGAACAAGACGAGGAAACCCGCATCTTGATGGAGATCACGAGAAAAATTCTGGCCCGGGAGCGAGCCGTCTCGGAGGCCCAGGAGGTTTTGGGGGAGATCGATCTGCTCTACGCCGCCCGGGAGGTTATGCGGAAGCGGCGCTGGACCCTGCCGACCCTGTCCCGTCAAACCCAGTTCCGTTTGATCGACGCGCGCCACCCGCTTCTGAAGGACGCCGCCGTCCCCATAAGCGTGCATTGCGGCGTCAAAAACAAAAACGGCGACGGGGGTAAAGACGTCTCGAAAACGGAAAATCACCCCTTTACGTCTCTCGTGGTCACCGGACCCAACACCGGAGGGAAAACCGTCATACTGAAAACGGTGGGCCTCTGCGTGATCATGGGCTGGTCGGGACTGCCCCTGCCGGCCCGGGACGGATCGTCCATCGGAAATATCGACGCGGTTTACGCGGACATCGGGGACGAGCAGAGCATCGAACAAAACCTGTCCACCTTCAGCTCTCATTTGAAAAACATCGTGGAGATACTTAAAAACGCCACGCCCAAGTCTTTGGTGCTGCTGGACGAACTCGGCGCGGGCACCGACCCTCAGGAGGGCGCGGCGCTGGGTATGGCCATCCTGGAAACCCTCAAGGAGAAGCGCACTCTGACCCTGGCGTCCACCCACCACAATCCCATCAAACAATACGCTTTGACCACGCCCTTCGTGGAGACGGCGAGCATGGAGTTCGACGCGGACAACCTGGCCCCGACCTACCGCCTTTTGATGGGTATTCCGGGAAAGAGCAACGCGCTCCTGATCGCGAAGCGGTGGAATATGCCCGAGAGCGTGCTGGAGCTGGCTCACGCGTCGCTGAAGGCGCGGGATATCTCCGCCGAAGACTTGATTGGGCAGTTGAACCAGCGCAAAGCGGAGCTGGACGCCATGGAACGCCGGCTGGAAAAAGAGCGTACCGAGACGGCGCAGCTCAAAAAAATTTATGAAACCCGCGTGGCGGAGATCGAGTATCAAAAAGACAAGATCCTCTCGGCCGCAGATAAGCGCGCCGCCGATCTGATATCCAAGGCGGAGGCCACCTCCCGGGATCTGATAAAGGGACTGGAGGACGCGGCAAAATCCGCGGCTCACAGAGAATTCAACGCGAAGCGGCAGGATATCCAAAAAATTCGCAAAGGTCTGGACGCCCGCCACGACAAGCGCGTCGCCCGAGAGCTGCAAAACAAACCGGAGGAATTCACCCCCAAAGAGGGCGTGACGGTTCAAGTCGCCGGCAGCGACATCGTCGGGGTGGTTCAGTCGGTCAAAAACGGCAAGGCCCGCCTTGTCGCCGGCCCCATGCACGTGGAAGTCTCCGTGGACCGCTTGGTGCAGACCCAGAAGAAGGCCAAAGTAGCCCTCCCCCCGGCAGACACCACCGCCGCCATGAGGCGCGAGACGGTGCCCAGCTCGCTGATGGTGCGGGGGATGAGCGTGGACGAGGCCCTGCCTTTGACGAGCAGCTATTTGGACAGGGCGTACCGCGCGGGACATTCCAGCGTTCTCGTCATTCACGGGCGGGGCGAGGGCATATTGCGCCGCGAGGTCCACGCCCTTTGCTCCCGGCTGAAATACGTCTCCGACTATCACCTGGGCGATATCGGCGAGGGAGGCTACGGCGTTACGATCGTCGAGTTCGAAAGATGACAGATAAGTCGTTTAACTTAAAAAATGTTAAATTTACACGCGCTGAATAGAGCAATTGACTTTTTTTCAGCTATTCTAACTTTGGGCTTTTTATCTTAATTCACTATAGGACTTTGAATTTAGAAAATGTGATGTTTGAATGAGAAGTGATGTTTAAGAAGTGTGATGCTTGGATAAGAAGTGTGATGCTTGATGGGAAGATTGCGACGCTGGTTGGCAAGTTTGCTGCACGTGGAAATCATTTGGGTGGACAAAGGGCAAGGACGGTGGGTGAGGCGGCGGATCTACCACCCCCTGACGAAAATCGCCGCCGGGGTGATCGTCTTGGCTCTGGTGACCGTCGGGTGCGTGAATTATTTTTATTTTCCCAAGAGGGGGGAGCCTGAAAAGAAATCTCCCGCTCCCGAGCAGCGGGTGACGGAACTCAAAATAACCGACTTTTTCCCCGAGCCGGCCGTTTCCGCCGATATTCTGGAGCCCATTCCGGGCCCCATCCCGGCGGATCTGCTGGTGGGCGACGACGAATATTGGATACGTATCGACAAAGGGGATTACCGGCTGTATCTGTACCGCGGCGGCGAGATGGAAAAAGCCTATGAAGTGGGGGTCGGCAAAAACCCGGGCAACAAGGAACGCGCGGGCGACAACAAGACCCCCAACGGCACTTTTACCGTGCAGTCCATCGAGGACTCCAGCCGCTGGACTCACGATTTTCGGGACGGCAAAGGGGTGATCCGAGGCGCCTACGGCCCCTGGTTCATTCGGCTTCGGACGGGCTGGCGGGGCATCGGCATACATGGAACCCACGACCCCGACTCCCGAGGCTCTATGGTCTCCGAGGGGTGCATCCGCATGTTGAACGACGAGTTGGAGGAAATCAAAAAAGTGGCGTTTAAAGACATGAAAGTGGTGATCGAGGAATGACGGGTACCGATGAACGGAGGCAAAGCTCGGACCGACGCGCCAGCGACAGACGAGCAACAGACAGACGCGCAACAGACAGACGCGCAACAGATAGACGCGCCACGGACAGAAGAACGACGGACAGGAGAGTGGATCATCAGACGGCCGCGGCGTGGCAGGCACCGGAGCGGCGCGTCGCCGAACGTCGTGTCGGCGAACGGCGCATCGCTGATCGTCGCGGTGCCGAACGGAGAAAAGCGGACAGGCGCTCGATAGAAAGGTGTTCAGTGGAAAGATGTTCAGTGGAAGGGTGTTCAGTGGAAAGGCGTTCAATCGATGAAAATTGAAGTCGCGCCGGAGATATTCGTTTCGTTTCCCGGTTACGTGCGTCACGTGGTTGTGGTGGAGGACGCGGACAACACAAAAATCGTGCCCGAGCTGGAGGAACTTCTCCTGGAGCAGCAAAACCGCATAAAGACGGGCGAAATGTTCGCGGATATAAAGGCCCATCCCGCCATTGCCTCGTGGCGCGAGGCCTTCCAATCTTTGGGGACAAACCCCAATAAATGTCCGCCCTCCATTGCCAACCTGATCAAACGGGTGCGGAGCGGCAAGGACCTTCCTTACGTGAACAGCCTCGTGTCGATCTTCAACGTCGTCAGCATGAAGCACGTTCTGCCGGCCGGAGGCGACGACCTGGACGCGGTGAAAGGGGACATCCGCCTCACGAAGGCCCTGGGCCACGAAAATTACACGCCTTTGGGCTCTCCAGACCAGAAAGAACATCCCCAGCCCGGTGAAATCGTCCTCTTGGACACGGGCAATGGCGAGGTCTTTTGCCGCGCCTGGTGCTGGAAAAACGGAGACGTCAGCAAAATAGAAAAGAACACTCGCCGCGT
This sequence comes from Synergistaceae bacterium, assembly GCA_031277095.1. GTDB lineage: Bacteria > Synergistota > Synergistia > Synergistales > Aminobacteriaceae > JAISLU01. The sequence goes on along the minus strand of JAISLU010000029.1, from coordinate 3,719 downwards.
GGCGATCAACATCGACGCCCTGCCTCCCCTTGGCGCGGAAGAGGGAAGAGCCGCGGCGTCGGAAACCCTGGAGCTGGTGCGCCGGTTCTGCGGCGGAAACGCGACGCTGCATCGGCTGGATATCTCAACGGGTAGCATGGAATGTTGAACGTGCCGTAAATGAAGTTTTTTTATTTTAAAGATTTGCATTCATAATAGATTTGCGTTTAAATAAGAAATTTGTGTTCAAATAAAAGATTTGTGTCCAAATAAAAGATTTTCATTCAATAAAATTCAAACTCAGAAAACAGAGATCCTTATTTCGCAGTTTTTACGGCTATATTCAGTGAATTGAGATAAAAAACCTAAAGTTAGAATAGCTAAAAAACAGGTCAATTGCTCTATTTAGCGCGTGCAAATTTAACATTTTTTAAGTTAAACGACTATAGTCCCCCTGAAGCCCTTATAAAAAAACCTGTCAGACGGGATTGGGCTGTAAGGGACCGCAATATTTCATTTCACTAAAATATCAATTTAAGAAGGTGGCAACGGTATGTGGAAAAATTTAAAAATCAGTTTTAAATTGTTATTGGGGTTCGGGCTGCTCCTGGCGGTATTTGTCGGGGCCGTCGTCGTGACTTGGGAGAACCTCACCGTCGTCAAAGAGGGCGGCGAAGAGCTGTCGAAGGTAATCGTCAACGTCATGCAGGACACGTCGAACCTGGAACGGGACACTTACGAGTATTTGCTTTCTTTTCGCCAGATGCAGTACAAAACCACGGAGGCGAATTTTATAAACGTGAAAGCGAAGGAGGCGGCCGTTCAGAAGGACATCGACGCCATTCTGGGCTTTGGCGCGTCCCATCCGGCCCTCCAATCCCCCAAGTACGTGCAAGACAAGTTTGTGGGGCCTTTCAAGAAGTTCACGGATGCCGTCGACAAAACCATAGCCGCTGTCAAGAAAAAGGACGAGCGCGACCGCGCCCTTGCGGCGCAGGGGCAGACACTTTTTAAAAGCGCCGACGAACTGGTGGCTTCTTATGCCAAAGCCGCCCTGGATTCGGTGGAGGCCTTTGACGTGAACACCGTCGAGAAGCGACTTGAGCGATACCAGAAAAGCGTAGATTTTTTGCTGACGCTCCAGACCCTGCGCCGGGAGGTGCAAAGAGCGTGGTTCACCAACGATTTTCGTACAATGAGGGAAACCCTCCGGAAATTTCCGATTCCGCCTTTGGAAAAGGAACTTACGGCCCTGCGAAACAGCAGCCAAGACGCCGAAAGAATAAACTTGATGGGCCAGTTGCTGGAAATGCTTCCCGATTATGCGGCCAGTCTGGAGGATTTCGTGCAGGCCCAGGAGGTTTTCGAGGAACAAATTCGTATCTGCCAGTCTCTCGAACAGGTCATCAATAACGAAAGCTCGAATACCTCCGCCATCGCCCGGAAGCGAGTGTCGGAGATCTCCTCGGAGAGCGTCGGCCAGACGTCCAGCGTGATTATGGTTTTGTTCCTGTCCGCGGTGACCTCCATCGTTTTGGGCGTTCTGGTCGCGATTCTCATATCCCGCAGCATATCCACGCCCCTTCACACCCTTGTCGCGCTGGCCAGACGCTCAGGAGAAGGCGACTTGACCATCGAGCGAGAGGAATTTTGCTACGAGGGCAGGGACGAATTGGGAGAATTGGCGGATGTTCTCGCCGCTATGATCGCCAGACAAGAGGAGAGTCTGCAAGAAGTCGTGAATGTTGCGGACAACCTTTCCTCCAGCGCCCAAGCCTTGTCCGCCATTTCCGAGGAGACCAACGCCTCCATGAATGAAGTCAAGACGTCCATCGAGCGCGTTTCTTCTCTGAGCGAAAACAACGGCGCCGCCCTGGAGGAATGCAACGCCGGCGTCGAAGAGATGAGCGCTGGGGCCGATACCGTGGCTCAGTCGGCGACGGACAGCGCCGCATTTATCTCCCAGACCGCCGACACCTCCAACAAAGCCATCCAGACGGTGAACGGCGTCATCGCAGGGATGCACAACGTGGACGCCAACGCCAAGGAAAGCGAAAATAAAACCCGGCAACTGGTGGCCTCTGTCGAAAACGTCAGCAGTTTCGTATCGGTCATTACCGGCATCGCGGACCAGACGAACTTGTTGGCCCTGAACGCGGCTATCGAGGCGGCGCGGGCAGGCGAGGTGGGACGAGGCTTTGCGGTGGTAGCGGAAGCGGTGCGCAAATTGGCGGAGGAGTCGGCGCGAGCGGCCCAGAACGTGAACGCTATTATCGTGGAGCTGCAGCACAACGCCCAGGAAAGCATCGAGGCCACCACTGAAGCGGGCCGGATGTTGGCGGAGACCCTCGCCCAGGCGGAACAGGCACAAACGGAGCTGAACGGGGCGCTTCGAGAGATGAACAAAGCCAACGACTCCATCCAAAACATCGCCGCCGTGGCAGAAGAGCAGGCGGCCTCCAGCAAGGAAGTGGCGACGGCTATCGACAGCGCAACCCGGTCCACAATGGAGATGGTGGAGACCATTTCCAACATCCGCCGGGCAACGGAGGATACGACCCAAGCCGCCCGAGGCGTGGCGGAGCAATCCGACACAATGAACGAACACGCCCGGACCTTGAGCGAGGTTCTTTCGCACTTTACTCTCTCTGCCTCCCCTTCCCGCAAAGTCCTCCCCGCGCCGAAAGCTCCGGAAAAGCGGCCTGGAGATGGTGCGCCGGTTCTGCTCCGGAGAAGCGACGCTGCATCGGCTGAATATCACAAAGGGTAGCATGAAATTTTGAATTTTAGTTTTTAGTGGGGACCGTTGAATTGTAGATAGGGAAATGGAAAGTAAAGAACAGGTCCAAAACACTGCCTGCTGTTACTTTTGCCGTCGTTTTTACCCTCTTCCTTTCAAGTCTGAGGAAGAGGTTGATATTTTCCGTGGTGGTGATTTTTCCCGACTTCCGCGCTAAGGGGTCAGACCCCCCTCTTGCATGGTTCCTTATAAACACTATGCCGCTTCGGAAATTGAGGAAGTGCTTGAAGAAGCGGAGAGGTCAGAGGAAGAACCAGGCGCTGGCCTTTCAGAAACGTTCGCAGAGGAAAGCACCCTGCAGAGATGGAAGAAGGAATTCTCCGAGCAGCTGCCGCTGATGGTCGGGAAACTGGAACAGATAACCGCGGAGGTGGGTATCGTGAATTTTGCGAGTAATTATACTAAAAACTCATCATGCGTTATATTCCGTCGCCGGTTTCCGAGGACGACCACGCTTGCGTTTGAACTTGCGTTTTGAGACATAGTCACGTGAATTTTGCAAGGTTTTATACTAGAAATTCATATATACCAGCATTTTCAATGATTCGCGCGTTAAATTCGTAGTATAATTTATTTAAAAAATTATACTAAAAACTAGCATGATTTCCAAACACATTTTTTATAAACAATGTACCTACACCGGTTTAAAGATTTAATCTGAGTTTCTAGTATAAAAGTATGCAAAATTCACGTTAAATGCTCTCCAGTGCTAATATTCAGATTTTTTCATCTGCATTGTTCTATAATTTTACACCCTTGATTTCATAGTCTCCTTCGCAATGATTATGTGAATAAATTTTCATAATCTGTAATTCCCGGCTGTTTTTCCCGACTTCCGCGCTAAGGACGTATAAAGTATTGCAATTACTATAAAGTACCTTTTTACTATGCACTATCGAGCCCGCCTCTTTCGCTATGAAAAGAGACGGGCTCGATTGTC
>JAISLU010000006.1 GCA_031277095.1 Synergistaceae bacterium | reverse complement strand
CCCAAGAGCGACTACGTAAATTATTGGAAAAACTATGTTTACAAACGGTATGAATAATGAATAAGGTATATCAATAAGCAATGAGCGTCAGTCCAAGAGGTCTGATGCAGATGTTTTGTACTTAAAAATAAGTAAAAAGCCTGTTGAGGGAGATATTGAAAGCCTTCGTTGAAAAACAGGATACAATACCTATAGTTACCAGGACTTAAGCCTCATGTAAAAGTTATCCACATTTCTCCTCGGATTCTCCTCGCGGATTTGGGAAGAATGCCAAAAATTGACAAGAACGCAAATCTCCAACCACATTAAAACCATTTACAAAACAAAATTTAAAGGCAAGTATTGCGATGTCAAACACCCGTTTACCAAGACGCAACGCGCTATCATTGGCGCTATGGGGTTCAGTCTGTCCTGATCTCCAACGTTCCACCTATAATTTTTTTGGGGATTTAGGATATTAAACAGGCTTTAAGACACCCCATCTGCTATTTTTGCTATTCGATGGACGTCATCAGCTTCAGGAACTTTCGGCTGGGGGCGGGGAGGGTGAGGCTGTGCAGGGTCGGGATAGAGTGAAGGCCCCACTCTCCGGCGCGGATTTTTTCGGTCAAAGGGGGGAGAGGGGTTGCCTCGCAGGTCACGAACCAGGCGGTCACCTGATGGTTCGTGAAGGAAAAACGCGCCGTCCCCACCTCCCGGCAGGACAGACACTGAAAGCCGGTTTCCTTTCCCCACGCGGTCACGTCGGCGCGGGAATTTTCCGTCTGCCGGGGAAACCAGGGGATCTCCCAAAACCCCGCCCACAAACCTTTGCTGGGGCGGCGGCGCAGCAGGCAGAGGCCGTCGATGAAACACAGGACGCCCCAGGCTTGAATCTTTTCCAGGAGAGGACGCGGCTTGGGCAGGGGGCGCAGAGACTGGACGCCGCGCATCCTGGCGGCGCACACCTCGGCCAAAGGGCAGTCCCCGCAGGAAGGGTTTTTGGGCGGGGGCAGACAGACCAGCGCGCCCAGCTCCATGAGAGCCTGGTTGAAAGCGCGGGGCGTCTCTTGTGGCATTGTCCTCAAAACCTTTTCTGCGGCCAGGCGCTTCAAGGCGGAGCTTCCCGCCGTCTCTTCCAGGTCGAAAAGACGCGCCATCACCCGCTCCGTGTTGCCATCGACGGCAGGGACGGGGAGGTTGTAGGCGATGCTGGCTATCGCGCCCGCTGTGTAAGGGCCTATGCCCGGGTATCGGGACAAAGCGTCGGCAGGGGGGACGGAGAAGCCCTCGCGGACCATAGCCCGGGCGGCGGAGAGCAGGTTGCGGCATCGGGAATAATACCCCAGCCCCTCCCAGAGTTTCAGCACGGAGCCTTCGTCGGCCTTGGCCAGCGACGTCAGGTCCGGGTAGAGGGCCATCCATTTTTCGAAATAGGGCAGAACCGTTTCGACCTGAGTCTGCTGCAACATAAACTCCGACACCAGGACTTTGTAAGGATCGTAGTCCTGACGCCAGGGAAGGGCTCGGGCGCTGCGGGAAAACCACTGAAGTAAAAGTGCGGCTATGGACGGCCGCGAATTTTCTGTACACATCGGTCTATTATATGATACTCTTGTCTCCTGCCGCATCGGTCTGCATAACAGAAAACGAGGTGTGGGGGAGTGGAAAAACACGTGGAGATGGTTCGACAGTGCGTCATCGTGACGGGAATGTCCGGCGCGGGGAAGACGACGACGCTGAAGGTCCTGGAGGACCAGGGGTTTTTCGCGATAGACAACATTCCTCCGATGCTGCTGCCCCAGTTGTTCCATCTTTTGGCGGACCACAAGGCCGCCGTTCAGAAAGGGATCGCGGCCACCATCGACATTCGGAGCGAGCGCCTGCTGGACGATTTCGTGGCGGCTCTGTCCCTCCTCAAGAACTACACCTCCAGCGTGAGGGTCCTCTTCCTGAACGCCACGGACGAGGTGTTGCTCAGCCGCTTCGAACAAACTCGCCGCCGTCACCCTTTGGGGGACAACCTCTCCATACGAGAGGGCATTCAGAAAGAGCGCCTCCTGCTGACGCCTATCCTGGAGGACGCCAACGTGGTGATCGACACCTCGCTGATGGACCCTCAGCAATACCGCAGACGCCTGCTGGACGAGTTCGGCGGCGCGTCGGGGGTGGGGGTGTCCCTGCTCCTGACCTCTTTCGGGTTCAAGTACGGCGTTCCCCAGGACTGCAATTATGTTTTCGACGTCCGATTCATACCCAACCCCTTTTACGTCGCGGAGCTGAAGTCCCTTTCGGGCAAAGACGAGGCGGTCAAAAAATACCTGGAGTCCTTCGAGGAAACCCGGGAGTTTATGGACGCCTGCGTCCGTTTTTTGGACTTCGTCATTCCCCGCTATGTGGAGACGGGCAAGGCGCAGCTCCACCTGGCCGTGGGATGCACCGGCGGCCGGCATCGTTCCGTGGCTTTGGCGGAATGGCTTTTTGCCCGGTACCGGGACACGCCGGGGGGTATCGCCCTTCACCACAGAGACGTGGCCAGAGTGCAGGTGTTGTGATGGACTGGGCTGTGGGGTTCGCCGTGGGGATGTTCACGGCCTTTTTCCTGCTGGTGATCTTCGACCTTCGCCTGCTGCCCGGGTCCCGGGGAAAGGGCAAAGACCCCTTCAAAAAAGCCATTGCCCACAGGCTTTCATCCGGGCCGAACATTGTGGCGGTAGGAGGCGGCACGGGGCTGTCCACCCTTTTGATGGGGATGAAGGGTTACACCCGCAATATTACGGCCGTGGTGGCTGTGACGGACGAAGGGGGAAGCTCGGGGCGGCTCCGGACCGAGTGGGGGGTGCTGCCCCCCGGGGACGTGCGCAACTGCATGGTGGCCCTGGCGGAGAACGACAACGCCCTGAAGCGGCTGCTGGACTTTCGTTTCGACAGGGGAGAGTTGGCCGGGCACAGTTTGGGGAATTTGCTTCTGCTGGCGGTGTCGGAGCTGTGCGGCGATTTTCGCGTGGCGGTGGAGCAGATGAACAACCTGCTGGCCATCCGGGGCAAGGTCCTGCCCGTGACCACCGAGGCGATCACCCTGGTGGGCATGACCAAGGGCGGGGAAAAAGTGCGGGGCGAGCTGGATATCTCCCGCCGGGGGCGGGACTTGGAGGGCATATGGATAGAGCCCGGGGGAGCCCAGCCCCTGACCGAGGCCCTACAGGCGGTGGAGGAGGCCGACCTCATCGTCCTGGGGCCGGGAAGCCTTTTCACCAGCGTCATGCCCAACTTGCTGCTGCCGGAGTTCGCCGAAAAGCTCCGCAGTTCCCCCGTCCCCAAGGCGTATATCTGCAACCTGATGACCCAACCGGAGGAGACCGAGGGCATGGACATCCTCACCCATCTGACCTGGGTGTCGGCGGCGCTGGGGGCCGTGCCGGACTACATCGTCGTCAACAGCGAGCCCATTCCCGAGGAGCTTGTGACCATCTACAGGGAACAAGGGGCCCAGCCCCTCTATCTGGACAGGCACCAGAGGAAGAGAATAAAAGACCTGGGATGCACGATCCTGGAGCTGCCCATGCTCCACGTGGCGGACACGAACCTCCTGCGTCACAACCCTTTCAAACTTGCCGAAATGCTGTTCCGCCTGTGCCGTACCTTAGAATAGAAAATTCTTATAGTGAATTAAGATGAAAAGCCTAAAGTTAGAATAGCTAAAAAACAAGTCAATTGCGCTATTTAGCGCGTGTATATTTAACATTTTTTATGTTAAACGACTATAAGAAAACGAGATATAGACAATCAAGAGGCATCCAGAAATTTTTGTTGAAATTTTTGTTGAAAATTGAAGTTGAAAATTGAAGTTGGAAATTGAAATTAGGAAATTAATCTGGAAAATCAAGTTGAAAATTTGGAAAGGCTGTTATCATGCACGCTATCGCGAGGGAACTTTGGGATGAGTGGTCGTCCCTGCCACAGACAGACGAGGAAACCGACTCGGCGGAGGTGGTCGGGCTGCTGGCCGCCCTACCCGCCAGAAACGACGAGCGCAGGGGGACCACGGTCTTGGGCAGTTCCCGATTGTGGGCGCTGCGCCGCCTGTTGAGGCTCTGGAAAAGTTCACGGTGGGGCCGGCAGTGGAACCTCGCCGCCTCTATGCGGGTGCCCTCGGATATGAAGGGGCGTGTGGACCTCGTCTTGCCGCGAAAACTTTACGAGGAGATCGTCTTTATGGACCCTCCCGCGCCTTGGCCCTGGGCCCGTGGGGTGTGGGGAGGGTGCGGCGCCTTTTACGTCCCCAGGTCCGGTTATTACATCGCCATGAAAACGGGGAGAGACCACGTGGCCGCCTACATGAACCGCCTCTTGCAGAAGGCCCGCATACCCTGGGGGGAGCGGACGGCCCACGGGAAGCGCGAACTCATTCTCAGAGATCAGCAGGGGATCGTGACCTTTTTAAGCAAAATGGGGCTCACGGGCATTTCCCTCCGGGTGGAGGACAAGGCCATCCTGCGCACCATGCGCGACCAGGCCAACCGGGTGCGCAACTGCGACACGGCCAACATCAAAAAAACCCTGAAAGCCGCAGAGGAGCAGACGGCCCTGGCCCGCGCGCTCCTCGAAAACGAAAGCGAGCTTCTTTCCACGCTGCCCCTATGCTTCCGAGACCTGGTAGAAGCCCGGCTCCAGCACCCGGAGGAGTCCCTCTCGGAACTGGGGAAGCGCCTGTCTCCCTCCGTGACGAAAAGCACCGTGAAATATCGCTGGAAGCGCCTCTTCGATTTCATGGAGAAGTCTATGGAGAAATCCATGGGAAAAAACGACGCGGGTGTATAGTGAATTAAGATAAAAAGCCTAAAGTTAGAATAGCTAAAAAACAAATCAATCCTAAACAAATCAATCTTCTTTTAGAAGTTCATAAAAGCGAATGACGCGCTTCATCGCTTCTTTCTCTTGGGGCGTTACGGCGATTTCTCCCACGATAACGTCTTTTCCGGCGTTGAACCAGCTATAGGAAATATCTCCAAACGTCACCGTGGTTTTTTTGCTTTCCGCGATCCTGCGAGTCAGCGCCTCTTCCGTGCCCAGGTTCACGTAGATGAAAACGCCGTTGTCCCGCAGCTCCGTTCTCGCCGGTCCGCTGCCTCCCAATGTGGCGCGCGGAATTTTGTCCCCGTCCACATGGAAGTAAACGTTGTGAATGACGGGGGGCCGCTTTCCTTTTGCAATGGGCAGGAAAAATCCCGTGGCCAGGCCAAGCTCCGCCACCGACGGCCGATTTTCCCAGACGATGTGAAAAATATAGGCGTAGGTTGCCTGCTTCGGAGACGTAGAGGGCGTGGAGGCGTCCGTGATGATTTCCAGGGTTTCGGGACCGATACCTTCACGGGAGGTGACTTTCATCTGGGATTGCAGATAGAGGTATTCGTTACCCCAAGCGGCCTGAACTTGGAAAAATATTGCAGCGGCAAAAATGGACGTCAGAAATTTTTTCATTCGTTTCTTCTCCCTTCCTCCATCTTTCTCCCAATCTTTCCCCTATCTCCCTTTCAAAATCACTTCACTCTTTAGGCTTTTATCTTAATTCACTATATGGGCGTTCTCCCGCCAGGCGTATTCTTCGGGTTACGCCGATGCGCTCCAAAAAATAGGCGTCGTGGGAGACGACGATCAGCGCTCCGCTGTAGGAGTTCAGGAGTTTTTCCACCGACTCGACGGATTCCAGGTCCAGGTGGTTTGTCGGTTCGTCCAAGATCAGAAGCTGAGGAGAGGGGTCGCTGTGAATCGCGCAGAGCAGTGCCACCTTCAGACGCTCTCCTCCGCTCAGGACCTTGACCGGAAGCGAGAGCCGCCCGCTGAGGATGCCGATCTGGGCGAGGCGCGTGCCCGCGTTTCCTCGATCCAGGGTTTTGCCGTATGTTTGCAAAAGCTCCAGGGAGGACCGTTCTCCATCGGCGAAGGCGCCGCCGGTCCCGGCGAACTGATCAAGAAAGGCGAAGGGCACGTTCACCTCGCAGTGTCCTGAAGCCGCCGGGATTTCGCCCTTTAAAACACGCAGAAGCGTCGTCTTGCCGCTTCCGTTGGGGCCTTCGATCGCCGCGCGCTCCGGCCCGACCGCCGTCCAGTCGATGGCCTCTCGGTGAGCCCCGTAAGGCAGCGCCACTCTTTCCATGCGCAACACAACTTTTGCCGCGTGTACGGAACAGGCTGGAGGGATCAACACGACAGGCTCCTCAATGTCTGCCTTCAAAAAAGCCTCTTTTTCTGCCGCCGCCAGAGTCTGGGATTTTTCGTCTCTCAGTTCCTGCAGCTTGCCCATGGTTTTTTCCGCGTTCCCCTTCATGGCGTGCAAAATCGATTTCGGGAACCCCTGCGCCTTTTTGCTCTTCCGGCCCTGAGCCGAACGGTGCTGCTGACGTTCGAGAGACCTCTGTTGGTCCGCCGTGACGCGCTTGCGCTCCGTTTTGGCGTGTTCCAGGTGGGACAAGGCCGCGAGTCTCTCCTGGGCTTTCGCCTCCGAATAAAAGGAGTAGCTGCCGCCGTAGCTTTTGAGCCCGCCCTGGGACAGCTCCACGACGCGCTCCATTTGTTCGAGCAGCTCCCGGTCGTGACTCACGACGAGCAATCCGCCCTTCCAGGTTTTCAGGTACTCCATCAAAGACCGTTTGCTTTGCGCGTCCAAATGATTGGTGGGCTCGTCCAGAATCAAAAAATCGGCACCCGAGAGGAACGCGCCCACAAGGGAGACCCGGGTACACTCCCCGCCGCTCAGGGTCGAAACGGGCGTGTCGGGCGTCAGATGCCCGAGTCTCGCCGCGTGAAGTTCTCGGAGGATACGTTCTTCGATGTCCCAGTTGCCGTCCGCCCCTTCCCAATCCGACGAATCGCACCCCTCGGACGCGAGACGGACCGCGCGCAAAACACCGCCCACGCCCGCCAAATCGGCGACCGTGTCGAACTTTTCCGGATTGGTCATCTGATCCAGGTAAAAGACGGTTCCGCCGCGGGTGACGCTGCCGGAAGACGGGGAAATGAGTCCGGCCAAGATTTTCGCCAAGACCGTTTTGCCCACACCGTTACGTCCCACCAGAGCGGTGCGCTCCCTTCCGAAACCTCCGTTCAGATTGTCCAAGAGCAGCCGCCCGTCCGGCAGGACGCAGACGAGATCGCGAAGGGAAATATCGACAGTTGGAAAAGCAGACATAGCGGGCACACCTCTGATTTTATTTTCTAACGAGGTATTGTACCACCTGATGTATCCCTGAGCCCATTAGTGCCTGCTCCATCTCGGAATTTTTTTTGTCGAACAAAAAGCGGGTGCTGAGGGCGGAAAAACGGCAGGCCTGGACACAGTCGCCGCAGCGAATGCACTCGGGACTGGCCGGCGCCTGGGAGGGGTCGACCCCCATCTTGCAGACCCGGGAACAGGCCCCGCAGTGAACGCAGTTCTCTTTTTCCAGTTGTATCCGGCAAAGGGCGATGCCATTGAAGAGCCCATAAAAAGCTCCAAGAGGACAGAGAAACTTACAGAAGAAACGGTAAACCCGAAGGCACCCGAGAAGAACCGCGAAGGCGATGGAGCATTTCAGGGCGAAAAGCCCCCCCAAAGAGCGGCGCAGAGGGGGATTCGCCGCCACGAGGGGCAGCCCCGCCGTCAGCGTTCCGGCCGGACAGATGTACTTGCAGAAGGCCGGCGCGCCCACGCCCAAATCCCCTTTCATCAGGAGGGGCAGGGCGACGACAAAGACGGCCAGAAGAAGATATTTGATATATCGGAGCCTAGCGATCCAATGCCCTATCCAAAGCTCTGTCCAGCGCCTCGGCTCTGCCCAGCGCCTCATCTGGAGTTTTTCGGTTTTCGCCGCCGGGGAGGGCATTTTGTGAACAAGCTCCTGCAACAGGCCGAAAGGACACAGAAAACCACAGATGAAGCGCCCGAAGAGAACACCGAACCCCAGCGCCAGCCCCGTCACGTAGAAGCTGAACTGGTACCGGAAGTCCCCAAGAACGGCCTGCAGCGCCCCCAGAGGGCAAGAACCTACCGCCCCGGGGCAGGAATAGCAATTCAGCCCCGGGACGCAAACGGATTTCAGATTTCCTTTATAAATGCGCCCGCTGAAAAAACCGGGAAGATGCGCGTTGCTTCCCAGTAAAGCCAGCCATTGTATTGTTTTACGGAGCATTCTCTTCTCCGCCTACCCGATTCCGATACACTCCAAGCAAATCCAGGCAGCCTTTGTGAAAACGATTTTTACCTCGCCCCTGTAGGCCCCGATCAGAATGAAGGCGAGGGAAAGCGCCAATAAAATCAGCGCCCTCCGTCTTTGCCACACGATATTATCCCATCCCTTTATCTCATCCCTACCGCGCCGTTTTTTCGAGGCGTTTTTCTATTTCCTCCCGATAGGCCCCCCCGGAACGCGAGCCCACCAGAGGGTCGCCCACGATATTCCCTTGGGAGTCCACGAAAATCGTGGTGGGGATCGCGTCGATTTTCTTCAACACGGGCCCCATCGCCTCCACCGGCAGAATCTGGAGAAAATCGGCCTTGGCCTGGGTGAGAATTTCCTCCGCCTCCTCCAACGCGCCGGAATCCCCCGCGTCGAGAATGATGCCTACCAGTTGGCTTCCCTTGGGCATGGAGCGCCCCAAAAGACCCAAATCCGGCATCTCCCCCACGCAGGGAGGGCACCAGGTGGCCCAGACGTTGATCATCGTGAGCTTGGCGTCGGCAAAAATGGCGTTGCTGACGCGCTCTCCTTTGGAACTCCGGGAGGAAAATTTCGGGAAAACCTCCTCCGCGCTGGAGAAACCCACAAATATCAAGGTACACAGCAACAGCCCCCATAAAATAGGTTTCTTTTTCAGATTGAAAAATGACACTGACAACAACTCCCTTAAAATCGATTTCGTCCGAATCTCGTTCCGCAGCTTTAGGGAACGACGTCATTATAAAACACCGCTTATGGGGACAGAAGAGTACTTTACCTGTCACATGGGAATCGGGCACAGGGGGTGGTCACCCCCTTCTGATGCTCACCGTTCGCTCCCCGGCGACGACTTTTCCTATGGGGAACGCGAGCTCGCCCTGGGCCGCAAGAGTCTGGATCACGCCCTCCGCCTCTTTCTCAGGAAGGAGGAGGACCATCCCGATGCCCATGTTGAAGGTGCGGAACATTTCGTAGTCCGCGACTCCCCCCCATCGCTGCAGCAACGTGAAAATCGGCAGGACCGGCCAAGAGCCGAGGTCGATTTCCGCCGCGGTTCCCTTGGGCAGCGCCCTTGGGATGTTGTCGTAAAATCCGCCGCCCGTGATATGCACGATCCCCTTGATCTCGTGCTGCCCTAAAAGCGGCAGGACGACCTTGGGATAAAGCCGGGTGGGGGTCAGGAGTTGGCTGCCCAGAGGGCCCTGCAGCTCGGGGACGTGGGTGTCCGTCGTCATCCTCTTGTGTTCGAAACAGATCTTGCGAACCAGCGAGAAGCCGTTGGAGTGCAGGCCGCTGGAGGGCAGGCCCACCAGAACGTCTCCCGGAGCGATGTCCGCGCGGGGCAGCAGCTTCTCCCGTTCCGCAATGCCCACGCAGAACCCCGCCACGTCGTATTCCCCCGCTTTGTAAAAGCCCGGCATCTCGGCCGTCTCCCCGCCGATCAGGGCGCAGCCGGACTCTTTGCAGGCTGCGGCGACCCCCGAGACGATTTCTTTCACCTGAAGGGGGTCCAACTTCCCCACGGCCAGGTAGTCGAGAAAAAAAAGAGGCTCCGCGCCCTGAGCCAGAACGTCGTTGACGCACATGGCCACGGCGTCTTGGCCGATGGTGCCGTGGCGCCCCGTCATGAAGGCGATCTGCAGCTTGGTCCCTACTCCGTCCGTCCCCGACACGAGAACGGGCTCTTTGTACTGGGCCGTGTCCAGGGCGAAAAGCCCCCCGAACCCGCCCAGGTCCCCCAGAACCTCCGGCCGGTAGGTGGAGCTCACGGCCTCACTGATCTCCTCCACCGCGCGGTTGCCGGCGTCCACGTCCACCCCCGCGTCCCGGTAAGAAAAAGAGCCGCCCCTCACGATTCGACCTCCGAGACGTCCGTGGGGTATCGGCCGTGGAAGCACGAGGTACACATTTTTTCGTCCTTCGCGTCGTTCACGGAATCCAGGAGCCCCTGCAAAGAGAGATAATGCAGGCTGTCGGTTCCGATCTGGAGGCGGATCTGCTCCTCGGTGGAGACGGCGGCGATGAGTTCCTTGCGTATGGACGTGTCTATACCGTAATAACAAGGATGCGTAATGGGCGGGGAGGAAACGCACATATGGACCTCGGCAGCCCCCGCCCTGCGCAGAAGCTGGATCAGCCGGGCGCTGGTGGTTCCGCGGACGATGGAGTCGTCGATCAGCACCACCTTTTTGTCTTTGAGGTTTTCTCTGACGGGGTTCAGCTTCATCTCTACCGTGGCCTTGCGCGTGGTTTGCTCTGGGAGAATGAAGGTGCGGCCCACGTAGCGGTTTTTGATCAGGCCCTCCACGTAGGGCACCCCGCTTTCCGCGCTGAAACCGATGGCCGCGGCAATTCCCGTGTCGGGCACCGGCACCACCACGTCGGGCATGGGCCCCTTCGCTTTCTTGGCCAGGAACTCCCGCGCCAGTTGGCGCCCCATGCCGTAACGGGCCTGCCAGACGTTCAGACCGTCGATGGTGCTGTCGGGCCGGGCAAAGTAAATATACTCGAAAACGCAGGTGGAGAGCTTCTTTTTCTTTTGCAGGCGGTGAGAGCGAATCCCCAACCGGTCGATGACCACCATCTCGCCGGGCTGGATATCCCGGAGGAACGTGGCCCCTACGGCGTCGAGGGCGCAGGTTTCCGAGGCCAGAACGAATTCCCCCGAATCTTGATGCCATGAATCTTGATTCCATGAATCTTGATTTCTCGAATCCTGATCTTTATCCAAGCGCCCCAGGCAGAGGGGGCGAAAACCGTGAGGATCCCGCACCCCCACCAATTTTGCGCCTGCGCTGCCTGTGCTGCCGCCGTTGCCGACCATGATGACGAGGCTGTAAGCGCCCTCCACCGTCTCCAGGCTCGCCAAAATTTTTTCCTCGATGGTGGGGGAGGGGTCGAGAGCGATGAGGTTCAGCATCGACTCACTGTCGGAGGTGGACTGGAAAACACAGCCCTCGGCCTCCAGGCGGCTGCGGATTTCCTTCGAGTTGGTGAGGCTACCGTTGTGCCCCAGGCTGATGAACCCGCCCCCGCCGGAGGTGGAGAAGGAGGCCAGGATCGGCTGGACATTGGCGAAGAGGCTGCCCCCGAAGGTGGAATAACGGACGTGGCCGATGGCGCAGTGCCCTTTCAGGCTCGGCACCCGGGTTTTGAAGGCGTCTTTCATCAGGCCCATTCCCTTTTCCAGGTCGAGGTGCAGTCCGTCGGTCACGGCGATCCCCGCGCTTTCCTGCCCCCGGTGCTGAAGCGCGAAGAGCCCCAGGTAACAGACGTCCGCCACCGGGCGCTTTTCGCTCCAGAACCCGAAGATCCCGCACTCCTCTTTCCATTCATGTAGACGTTGCCGCTCTTCTTGCTGCTCTTCTTGGAAGCGAAGGTCATTCAGAGGGTTATTCCGATGGGTATTCATTTGGGTATTCATTCCATGATCTCCGGAATGGCGTCGTTCCAGAGGCGCGCCAGGTGGGAGAGGGGGCAGTCCACCAGGAGCGCTCCGTTGTAGCGGAGAGAAAAGGCGTCTCCCCCCGTCTTGCCCAGCAGCGTGGCCGGGAGATTATGTTTTTTCAGGAGGGCTTTCGCAGCCTCCCATTTGCCCGGGCTCACGGAGATGACGGCCCGGGACTGGCTCTCGCCGAAAAGGGCCGCGGCGGGGGAGACGCTGCCCCTCCAGTCCAGGGTCACGCCCAAGGTCCCCTTTAAAGAGGTTCCCTTAAAAGGCGACGGCATCGCGTTCGCTATCGCGCACTCGGCCAAGGCGACGGCCAGCCCGCCGTCCGAGCAGTCGTGAGCGGAGGCCAAAAACCTGTTTCTTGCGGCCTCCACCAGGAAGGCGTGCAATTTTTTTTCTTTCTCGAAGTCCAGAAACGGGACCTCGCCCTCGTCCCTGCCCGTCAGCAGAAAATGGGCCTCGGAGGCCCCCAGTTCCTCCAGGGTTTCTCCCAGAAGGACCACCCAGTCGCCTTCGGCCTTGAAGTCGCTGGTGACGCGGTCTTCCACGTTCTCCAGCACGCCGATCATGCCGATGGTGGGGGTGGGGTAGATGGCCCGGCCGTCGTACTCGTTGTAAAAGCTGACGTTGCCGCCCGTGACAGGGGTCGAAAGGGCGGAACAGGCCGCAGCCATGCCGTCGGTGGCCTGGACGAACTGCCAGTAGATCTCCGGCTTTTCCGGGTTGCCGAAGTTCAGGCAGTTCGTGATCGCCAGGGGCCTCGCTCCACTGACGGCCACGTTCCGGGCGGCCTCGGCCACCGCGATGGCCCCGCCCCGCCAGGGGTCCAGGTAGGTGTAGCGGCTGTTGCAGTCGACGGCGAGGGCCATTCCTTTAACAGACCCAGGGGATCCGGAGGATCCGGACAGACGGAGGACGGCGGCGTCGCTCCCCGGGCGCACCACCGTGTTCGTGCCGATCGTGCTGTCGTACTGCTCGTAGACCCACCTTTTCGACGCGATATTGGGGGAGGCGAGCAGCTTCTTCAGAAGGTCCGTCCAGTTTTTCCAGTCCCTGAGCTGGGAGCAGTCGGCTTTCTTGAGGGCGCGAAAATACTCGGGCTCGGCGGCGGGCCGGAGATTCACCGGGGCCTTGTCGGTCAAGAACTCCGCGGGCACGGAGGCCAGGACCTCTCCGCCCCTTCGGACGGTGAAGTGCCCGTCGCCGGTGACCTCCCCAACTGCCGAGGCGATCAGGTCCCATTTGTCGAACACTTTCTCGATCGCCTCGACCTTCGAGGGCTCCACGATCATCAGCATGCGTTCTTGGGACTCCGAAAGCATAATTTCCCACGGTTCCATGTTTTTTTCTCTGAGGGGGACCTTCTCCAGGTCGATATAAAGCCCGCTGCCGGCGCGGCCGGCCATCTCGGAACCCGAGGAGGTCAGCCCCGCCGCGCCCAGGTCCTGCAAGCCCACCACCAACCCGGCCTCCAAGACCTCCAACGAGGCCTCCAGCAGCAATTTTTCCATGAAAGGGTCGCCCACCTGTACGTTGGGGCGTTTGTCGGGGTCGGAGTCGCTCAGCTCCTCGGAGGCGAAACTGGCCCCCTTGATGCCGTCGCGGCCGGTGCGGGCCCCCACCAGCATGACGATGTTGCCCACGCCGGTGGCCTGACCCTTGAAGATTTTGTCTTCCTCGACCAGCCCCACACACAGGGCGTTGACCAGGGGGTTTCCGTGGTAGGACGGGTGGAAAAACGTCTCGCCCCCGACGGTAGGAATGCCGATGCAGTTCCCGTAACCTCCTACCCCGGCGACGACGCCGCGAAAAAGGCCCTTCGTCCGTGCGTCGTCCAAAGAGCCGAAGCGCAAGCTGTCCAGGGAGGCCACAGGGCGGGCTCCCATAGCGAAAATATCGCGGATGATCCCCCCTACCCCCGTGGCCGCGCCCTGATAGGGCTCGATGGCGGAGGGGTGGTTGTGGCTTTCCATTTTGAAGGCCGCGCAGAGTTTTCCGTCCAGCCGGACGACCCCCGCGTTTTCTCCGGGACCCTGCACCACCTGAGGCCCGGTCACGGGGAACTTGCGAAGCTGCGCCTTCGAGTTTTTATAGCTGCAATGCTCCGACCACATGACGCCGAAAAGAGACAGCTCCAGGTAGTTCGGCTCTCTTTGCATCAGGGCCTTGATTTGGGTGTACTCCTCCTCGGTCAGCCCGTGTTCTTTCCAGACGTTCATCGATCAGTTCACCCTCCCGCATACCGCGTTCAACAGAGACTCGAAGACGCCCCGCCCGTCCTGACCGCCCAGGATCGGTTCCACCAAACGCTCGGGATGAGGCATCAACCCCAAAACATTCCCCTCTTCGTTGACGATCCCCGCCACGTCGCCCTTGGCGCCATTCGGTGCTATTCCGTTCGGTGCGACACCGTTCGGTGCGACACCGTTGGGTGCGACGCCGTTCGGCGCAACGCCGTTGGGCAAGCAATAACGGAAGACGATCCGTCCCTCGCCCTCCAGTCGTTTATAGCCCTCGTCGTCGATGTAATAATTGCCGTCGCCATGCGCTATGGGCAGGCGGATAACCTGGTGTTGGGCGTAGGCGCTGGTGAAGGGAGTGGCGTTGTTCTCCACCCGGAGCCAGACGTCCCGGCCCAAAAAGAGCAGGCCGCGGTTGCGCAGCAGAACCCCGGGCAGCAGCCCCGCCTCCGTCAAAATCTGAAACCCGTTGCATATCCCGAGAACTTTCGCCCCGCGTTTGGCCTGACGAACGACCTCCTCCATGACGGGAGAGTAGCGGGCGATGGCCCCCGTCCTGAGATAGTCCCCGAAGGTGAACCCCCCCGGCAGGACGATGAGGTCGAAGTCCTCTATGGAGCTTTCTTTATGCCAGACGAACCGCACAGGTATCCCCAGGGTCTCTATCGCCCTTTTGGCGTCCCGGTCACCGTTGGAGTCCGGGAAAACCACGACCGCGGCCTTCATTTTCATATTTATATTCATATTCATTCTTTATTCTGTCCTTACCGGCCGTCACGACAGGGACTCCACCTGGACGGTGTACTCCTCCATCACGGGGTTTGCGAGAATGCGGTCGGCCAGGACCTTCACCTTCTCCTCGACGATATCCGGGCCGGGCCCGTCCACCATCAGCTCGATGACCTTCCCGACCCGGACGGAGGATATGTCAATTCCCTCCGAATGGGCTTTCAAGGCCCGCTCCACGGCCGCGCCCTGAGGGTCGAGAATGCTTTTCCTGAACATCACGGTGACCTTCGCTTGATATGGCATGTGCTTTATCCTCCTATGCGTTTCAGCACTTCTCGGTAAGCCCCTTCCACGTTGCCGAGATCCCGGCGGAAACGGTCTTTGTCCAGCTTTTCATTGGTGGCGGCATCCCAAAAACGGCAGGTGTCCGGCGAAATTTCGTCCCCCAGAAGAATCTGTCCCTTATGGACGCCGAACTCCAATTTGAAGTCCACCAGAAGAATGTTTTTCGCCGCCAAAAACTCCGTCAGAATGGAGTTGACCTTCAGGGCCAAGTCCTCGATGACGTCGAGCTGCCCAGGGGTGGCAGCCCCCAGCGCCGCCACGTGAGAGCGGTTGATCAAAGGGTCGCCCAGGGCGTCGTCCTTGTAGTACAGCTCGACCACCGGCTGAGGGAGCTTTCGTCCCTCCTCCCACCCGAGGCGTTTAGAGAGGCTTCCCGCGGAAATGTTGCGGACGACGACCTCGATAGGGATGATAGCCAGCTTTTTGACGCGCATGGAGCGTTCGTCCACTTTCTCGATGAAGTGGGTAGGGATGCCCTTCGTTCCCAACAACTCGAAGAAAAAGGACGCGATGGCGTTGTTCATGACGCCCTTGGACTGGATCGTTCCTTTCTTTTCGCCGTTGAAAGCCGTCGCGTCGTCCTTGAACCACACCAAAGCCTCATCCGGGTCGTCCGTCAGGTAAACCTGCTTCGCCTTGCCCTCGTAAACCAGCTCGCCTTTTTTCATTTTTCCTGTGCCCCTCCGTTGATTAATGTAGCAAAATGTAGCAAAAAATGCCCGAAAAAATTTTGCGGTGATTCTCACCCGCATTGAGGGCTTGAATCACCGCGCTGATGTTTGTTCCTGCCTTATTTTTTCCTGCAAGGCCCCGTTGCGTTTCCGCACTCCCTCCGCCTGGGCGTTTCGGTAGTCCAGAAGGCGTCTCGCCAAGGACTCGTTGGAGATCGCCAAGATGGACGCCGCGTAAAGCGCCGCGTTTTTCCCCCCGTCTATGGCCATCGTCCCCACAGGGATTCCCGCCGGCATCTGGGCGATGCTCAAAAGCGCGTCCACCCCCTTCAGCGCGGGGCCCGAAACGGGCACGCCGATCACGGGCAGGTGGGTGAAGGAGGCCACCACGCCTGGAAGATGGGCCGCCGCCCCCGCCACCGCGATGAGGACCCGTATCCCTTTTTCCTCCGCGGACAGCGCAAACTCCCGCACAGCGTCCGGGGTCCGGTGAGCGGACGCCACAAGAACCTCCGTTTCGACGCCGAAGTCCGCCAAAATTTTCCAGCCCGGCTCGAACACCGGCCAGTCCGAATCGCTGCCTAACACAACGCCGATTTTCGCCATGAATTTTTTCCCATGAAAATTTTCCCCATGAAAATTTCCTCCAACCGCGCCCCAAAATCGAAGCCACACAACACCGTGCCGATTAATGCAATTACAATCGATGCAATAACGATCATGCAATGCCGATCAATGCAATGACGGAGGACAATAACGGAGGAAAGTTTACGCCACGAGAAAACATTTTGCAAGCCCCGCAATAGAGTCGTGATATAGTAAACGCGAGACCAACGCGAGCCTCGAACGCGAGAAAGAAGCGAACGACCATGTATACCTTTACAAACCGATTTATTTCCGACCATGAAAATCTCGAGTTCCTGAAAGCCGCCATGATGGGGCCAAACGCCTTGCGCGTGGCAGAGGAATTGGCGTCGAGCCTGAGCATCGATGAGAACATGCGGATTCTTGACCTGGGCTGCGGGTGTGGCCTTTCCACGCTTTTGTTGGCGAAAAAATTCGGCGCTTCCGTTTTCGCCGCAGACCTTTGGATTCCGCCGACGGAAAACTATGCGCGTTTCCAATCTCTCGGGATAGAGGATAAGGCCGTCCCCATTTTCGTCGATGCCACTCAAGGGCTGCCTTTCGCAAAGGGATATTTTGACGTGCTGTTCACCGTGGACGCTTACCATTATTTCGGCGACACGGAGGACATGCTTCCGTCCCTCATTCCTTTCGTGAAAAAGGGCGGTTGGATCGCCGTGGCTATTCCCGGATTGAAATACGAATTTGGGGAAAACGTTCCCGATGAAATGCAGCCCTTTTGGAACAGCGATATGAAAAGAACCCTGCATTCTCTCGATTGGTGGAAAGATTTGTGGAAGAGGGCGGAGGGCATCGAAAGGATGGACAGTGGTGAGATGGCTTGCTGCCGTCAGGCGTGGGAAGAATGGCTGACCAGCCACCACCCCTTTGTCGCCGAGGACGTCAAAATGATGGAGGCTGAGGGCGGAAAGTATTTCAATTTCCTTCAGTTGACGGCCAAAGTCATCTGAAGTTCTTGGCCGTTTTGCAAGGGCCGTTTGGCCAGGTGTTACAGATAAAGTAGAACACCCATGTCCACTTGCGATTTGCTTGAGAAATAAGATGTGATAAAAATCATCATTTTTACTGATGCTATAAATTTACATTTGGATTTCAAAAATTTCTCAGCAAGCAGCGGCAAACTTGTAACTTTTTCTTTCAAAAACGTTTTGTACTCGATGAGAGGAGAATCCACAGTTATGAATAGAATCAATATTGTCTGCCTGGGAGTAAGGGATTTGAAAAAATCGCGGTCGTTTTACAGGGATGTGCTTGGTTTGGTTACACCGAACGACGAGGACGACCCGAAAGTGATTTTTTTCAATAATAATGGCTCGAAACTGGAACTGTATCCACTCGACCTGCTGGCGAAGGACATCGGCGGGGAAAATCCCCCGCAGCCCGGCGGCGGGTTTCCAGGAATCACTCTCGCATACAACGCGAAGAGCAAAGCGGAGGTTGACGCGATATTCGCGCGCGTAGAGAGTCTCGGAGGAAAGATCGCCAAACGGCCCCAAACCGTATTTTGGGGCGGGTACAGCGGATATTTTCAGGATTTAGACGGCTACTATTGGGAGGCAGCCTACGCCGATTCCTGGAAGTTTGACGAGAACGACATGCTCGTAATTGAATGAACGAGATAGAAAAATGATAGATTTCAAGAAAACCCAAAAAGACCTCTATCAGCCGAAAACCACG
>JAISLU010000053.1 GCA_031277095.1 Synergistaceae bacterium | reverse complement strand
TCTTCGCTCGATTTCTGCATACGCCGGTCAGTTTCTTCGCCCGCTTCTTTTATTTGTTTGGCCGTTTCCCGAAGTTTCCGGTCGGTTTCTTCGCTCGATTTCTTTATCTGCTCGTTCGTTTCTCTTATCTGTTTGGCGTTTTCCTGAAGCACCGCCCAAACCTTATCAAAGTTCAAACCCATTTCTGGCTGACGTACATCCGTCACCGTTGTCATGGTGTTTCACCTCCCACGATAAGACTCTCGAATCTCAATAAATATTCTATCATGAGAGATTTCACGTTCACTCGGGTGCAGGGGAGGTACTTTGCCCGTAAACCCCCGTAAACGAGAATAGCCTGGGCGATCTCCACACCGGGCACAGCCAAATGTTCGGCCAATTCCCCAAACCGGCCGCCCAGGTCGCCGATCAGCTTGTTCGTCTCTTTTATCTGTTTGGCCGTTTCCCGAAGTTTTCGGTCGGTTTGTCCGCTCGCTTCTCGTATCTTTTGCGTCCTTTCATTATTTGTACTCTTTCATTCCAAACTGAAACTGAAATCAAACTGAAATCCAAACTAAATAGAAACTTAAGCAATCTTGACATGCCTTTAAGTATAGATAAAATGCGGTCGAAGGTCGGAAAAAATTTAGTTCGGCAATGAGCGAAAGTATGAAAATTAAAAAGATTTATCCCAATAATATGAAATTCAAGCTAACTGAAAAAATTCTGCCGTCAGGATGGTGAAAAAGCAATGTCGATAAACAAAAAGGATCAGTGTAGGGGAAAGAAGGATTTTGGAAAGAAGGGTTTTACCGTCGTGGAAGTTTTGATGGCGATGCTGATCGGAAGCGTCGTCGTGGGCGCGTCGACGATGCTCATGAACTATGGCATCGGCATGATGAACTCGAATATGGCCTATACCGCTGCCCAGCGCGGGGCACTGTCCTCGGTGGAAATGATGTCGAAAGGGGTCGTCGCCGCCAGCGAAGTCGAGATCATCTCCGACGATGCCCACCACGACTTCACGGCGGGGCTGGAAGACGATTGGCATTACATCGTTTTGGATTCCGACCTCAAAACCGTGCAGCATGTTTATCAAAAAGACGACGTGCGGGTGGCCGAGAATATTTCAGGCTCCGAATACATCGAGGGGCTATCCTTCGATACGGAGGCCTTTCCCAAAAACCTGAAGGGCGGGCGTCTGTTGCGGGTTTACGTAAAGGGCGCCTACGGTCAGAAGGAGGAGATGCAGCCTGTGGAGCTGGAGCGTTCCATGACGGTTCACGCCGCCCTGGGGGTGTTGGGAGAGAACGCCTCCGCGCCCGGCGAAGGTCCTGTCCTGCGCTACAGGCTGGGCGTTCCTCCCCTACCCAAGCTGGAGATTTATGGAAGTACGAACCCCGGAAAAGCCCCCAGCGGCGTCCCTTTCGATTACGAGAACCCCGACACGTGGAAATACCTCAAGCATTTCAATTATTTCACGGAATTGGACGCGCACCTGACGCTTCCGAAGAAATTCTTGGACGCGGTCGGCAAGAGCGCCGAAGACGTGATTTTCACGTGGATCGTGGCCGACCCCACTATTTTCGAGCATGACATCGTGAACGGCGGCGCAAAGAAGAACTCCGCGGCCATTTTGGAGTACCTGGAAGATCGCGTTTCAGGCTATCTGGAGGAGGACGTGGGCTGGGATCTGCTGAGCGAGAAGTACAAAATTCAGGCCATACCGGATTCCGAAGGCAATTTGCCGGCAGAAATGATAGCTGAGCTGCTTGACGATCCCTTCAACCTTCAGGACAAGGGCAAAAGCAAAGGATTTCAGTTGATGGCCGTCAAGAAAGGGCAGCCTGTGGGCGAGGACTCCGATATTTTCGAACTGGAAGGGGAATTTGTCGAATCAAAGAAGCAGAAATTCAACTTGGGCGCGGCCGTCAACGGGTTGGCTGCGGCCTACGACTACTACAAGGGCGCGTACATGATCGTGGTGGCCAAGTTCCCGGACGGCAAGGACGGCTGGAAAAAGTGGCCCGTCTACGTCAAATTGGGGAATTATAAGGGCGACACGATGTTCCAGGATATGCTCAATCAGCTTGCCGAGACAAAAAAAGAGGACGCGACCATCAATACCAATCTCGGCGATACCTTTGTGAACGCCGCCGCTAA
Source organism: Synergistaceae bacterium (assembly GCA_031277095.1). Lineage (GTDB taxonomy): Bacteria > Synergistota > Synergistia > Synergistales > Aminobacteriaceae > JAISLU01. Next base: position 3,510 of record JAISLU010000053.1, on the reverse strand, counting down.
GTACGGGAAATTGGAGGAAGTGGTGACTAACGGGGAGAGACGCTATTTTGAGGTAACGGGGAACACCGGGGGCGGTTCCACCCCCGCGCCCATAGTCTTGAAGAAATTGATCCCGGAGGACTTCTCCCACATGATTCCCAGGGGCACGGTGGATAAAGACGAGATTCTTTACGGGGTGACGAACTACGCCGTTTATGTGGATGTCGAGGTTCCCAACAGTGGATCCGGCGGGTTCGGCGTCCTCCTGAACGGTTCGAAGGTGAGCGCGACCAACGATAAGCATGACAAAACCACCGAATACCGCTCCGGAGGGTATATCTATCAATTTGACCCCGGCGCAAACGGTCTCCTCATCCGATATTTCGGTTATCACCGGCAAAGTCAATATAAATTTGGGCAGGTCAACGGCTTCCAATGGGGGGCGCGTCCAATGTATTTCTACGACGCCGCCAAAGAAAATTTCCCGGCGCCGGGGACCATTGACTTTTTCAAGACCGCGGCGGCGACGGATATCGTGACCCGGCGCGAAAGTTTCAACGAGAACGTCGGGGCTGGAATCAATGATAAAATCAATTACCGCATCCCGTTCTCAGCCCGTATGCGATCGTCCATGAGTGACTTCCAGGGAGTGGATTTGGGGACCACAAAATTTTCGTCCAAAACGGAAGGCCGGGACGAGGAGTCCTATGGCGGTATGAGATCGCCGGATCCTTCCTATGGCCTGATGTTTGGCCCGGGATACGCCACCTCGCTCTATTCCCCGAAGCACATGCAGTCTTGGCATAACTATAACTATTCCAAGCAAGACATTGTCGATATGCTGGCCCCGAACGCCAAGAACGACAAGCGGCTCGGCTTCCGCTGGGATCGCTCCTGGCATCTGCATCGGGACACCGAACCTGCCGGCATTCAGCAGTATCCTGTCTGGGAACAGAGGCATATCCTCAAGCTGACCATTCTCGAGGTAACGAGGGACATCACGGCGGGGGAGGTCGATGAGGAGTGGAGGTACAATATCTACCACAAGAACGACAAACCTCTCACCAACAAGAATTTGACGAAGCTGGCGGACAGCTACGTCATACATCAGGCGGGAGACATGATCGACCGCGCCGAACTCATCCATCTCAAGCCGGGCGCGACGGACTGGAACAACTCGCGAAACTACGTCTACTCCAAGCCCGTCTGGTACGGCAAGTTCAAAGGCGACGCCTGGCGCGGCGACGACCCGTCCCCGTTCAAGAAGCTGGGAAACACCCTGCAGCACATCGTCGCGGACCCCGAACCGGAGCAGGGCGACGACCAATCTTACCGGCGGCGGGGCATGAGGGTGCGCTCCTGGAAGGAAGCCTTCCTGGGCTGGGATTTTTCCAAGGTCACCCTTCCCAATTACCGCTATGTATGGCGGAATTTCGTGGATGGAAGCAAGGAAACTTACGACAAAGACGACCCGTTCGGAGTCGTTGACGTCAATAAATCGAAAAGATTTCCCCCGGACTTTTACGAGAGTGTTTATGCCTCCGGCGAGGCGGGGCGGGTCGATTTCAACAAGACCCAAACGGCTCACTCCGTATGGACGCCGCCTATCGCGATAAACCTGGACGCCGACAACGCGCGCGAGAACGAAAAGACGCTTCCCTTCACTGCCAAAAACGTCAGAAACGTTTCCCAGTCCGGCGATCCTAATAAGGAGACGGATCTCGCGAGCGCCAAGACGTTCGGGCAGTATATGAAAGGGGAATACGTGGAAAGGGAAAGGCGGCCAAAGTGGGGCAGTTATGAGTATGCTTACAACGGGAAGTACAGTCCCCATACCTACGGGCGGCTGAGCCTGCTGAGGCCGTGGCGCGATGAACTGCCGAATCAGGCCACGCCGATTTTTGGTCTCTACGCCCTGCGCGGCTGGGATTTCGGAACCAGCAGGCTGCTGGAGGCCGGAAAGATGAAGATATATGACAGCGCAGGAAACACTGCTAAACGTTTTCTGACGGTCGTTCAGGGATTGCAGTTGCCGTTCCTTCCGAAGAAGTTGAAAGTATTTTCTGATGAGTATAATATCGTCCCCCGCGACCTGTCATCCGGCGGCGACACGTTCAAGCCGGATCGCGACCGCGTCATCGGGTTCCGCTTCTGGGACAACGCTGTGGGCAATATTGCCGCTTCCAGGACGAGGCTTTACGACACGTGGATAGGCGAGGGTTTTTCGCCCCGGGAGGTTCGTGCGATTCTGGGGCTGACGACGACCGACGAGGAAAAGATCCGCGGAACTTACGTCCATGCCAGCATGGAAGAAGAGGGCTTCTACGTGCCCGCGGAGGAGGGAGACGAATGACGGCCCGACGAGGAAGTACCCTGATTGTAACCCTCGTTGTGATGTTTTTCTTAGCCGTTCTCTGCGGGATCGTGTTCGAAATGGCGCAAACGAATGTGGCGCATTATTCTTTCTTGGAGCGCCGGGGGATTTTGGAACAAGCGACCCTGAGTTTCGCGGAAAGTTTGGGCAAAACCCTCAAGGCCAACGCCACGGCGTGGTGGGCGGGCGCTGACACGGCGCTGGGGAACGGCGAATGCGTCGTCTCCCCGGCAGAGGCGGGTGTGCCCGCCCTGCGTTTCACCTATGTCGTTTCCCCGGACAAAAACCAAATTTACAAACTTTTTGTCAAAGGGAAGTACGACAACGCCGCGGAGGACGTCGGCTGGGGCGTTTCCATCGATATCAGCGTCGTCTCCTCAGACGATGTAGACATCTGGTCGGAAATCACGCGTATGTGAGGGAGTGAAAATTATGCCCAAAATGCCAAAAACGCCAAAAAAACAAAGATCGCCGGGAAAACGGCGGGCAGGGGTCACTTTGGTGGAGGTACTCATCTCTCTTGTGGTGCTGACCGTAGCGATTTTTGCCAGCATCGAAACCATCGGCTACACCCTGTCGATCACCACCGAAGTGCGGGGACGCATGAAAAACTACGCGCAGCTCGAACACGCCGGGCTTCTCTCCCTGGTCAGCGGAGATATTCCGGTATCGGGTACGGACGATATCGAGTGCCTCACGGCGAACCTCGACGCTCCGATAACCATTGCGGGGACGGCCCATCAAGTGGGGCTCACAAGGGTCGTCTACCGATACGATCCGAAAAGCAGCCGACTTAATAAAATGGCAAGCCCCGTTTTCGTCGTTTTTCTGGAAAAGATATAAACACAATAAACGTTCAGGCTCAGGGGAGCTGAGCTCGCCGGTGGAGGTGCGAGGGTAAAAATTGGCAGTAAAAGCCGCATGAGCAGGTGGCTGAGAGCTGACGTGATGCTCGTTGTAGCCGTTTTCAGGAGAAAATCGCGAGGTGTTCCCATTTGAATTTATTTGCGTCAACGACGGAAGCCGTGACACTACCTTGCGTGAGTTTTTCACTGTTTTTTACTAAAAACTCCACTCGTCGGATTTTTTCGGCGGGTAGCCTCGCATTCGCTTGATTTTCTGACGTGATGTATAGGCAGGGCAAGTACTGGCGTATT
>JAISLU010000027.1 GCA_031277095.1 Synergistaceae bacterium | reverse complement strand
GAAGCTTGGAAGCATTCGCCGCAATCGGCAGTTATTTTTCTACCCTGAAAAAATCTTCTCGCAACCTACTCGCCTCTGTTTTATCTATTCTACACCCCTCCCCCACTGTACTGTAACGTGATCAATAAATAAATTGGTTACACTACCAAAACTCACGATACAATATCAATAACTTTCCACGAATCCATCATCGGGCAACAAAGAAACTTTATCGCCGGGTTGTAAAATGTAGACGGATCGACCTGTGCTTGATGGATCTCATTGGGAGAAGATCATTGGAGAAGATTTGGACTGTTTTCTCAGGGCGATGATACGTCAAAAATCTGCGCCCAAACTGACCCTAAAATCCTCGGTACGTCTTCACTACGCGCGGTGCAGGGGACAGATCTGGAGGGCTGAGTGAAGAAGAAATATAATTTAAAAACACAACTATCGCTGAATATAGCTCTTGTGGCGTTGCTCACGGTGGCTCTGATTAGCGTCGTGTCCAACGTTTTCATTAACCGGCAATTTGAGGATTACGTTGTGACGCGGCATCGGCAGAGGGCCGAATCGATTCTCGCGGATTTGAACCATCAGTATGACGCCGCAGCGGAAATGTGGAGCATGGATTTTCTGCACGCGCTGGGGATGCAGGCACTTTACGATGGATACATCGTCAAAATATCCAGCCCACAGAAAGAAATGCTGTGGGATGCGGAAAATCATGACATGAGCGCCTGTATGCAGGTCATGGAGAATATTTCCCGAAAGATGCGGGAACGCTTTCCCGACACCGCCGGAAAATTTTCGGTCAATAACTACGATTTGAAACGAAATGGGAAGATCATCGCCCAGGTCAGTATCAGTTATTTTTCACCCTATTTTTACAATGACGACGACTTTCGCTTTTTAGACGCGTTGAATGTCATTCTTGCTGGAAGCAGTGTTTTTTCTCTTTTACTCGCCGTTTTGGTGGGCTGGATTTTAGCCAGACATATGAGCACACCCATCCGGAAAACGGCTGAAATTGCCAAACAAATGTCAGAGGGCGACTACGCTATCAGAATGGAAGAAAAAACCAGCATCCGGGAACTGGATGAACTGATGAACTCCGTCAATCAGTTGGCCCATTCATTGAGCAGACAGGAAAGCCTGCGCAAACAGATGACCGCTGACGTCGCCCACGAGCTGCGCACTCCTCTCACCAATATCGCCACCCATATCGAAGCGATGATGGAGGGCATATGGAAACCCACTCCCGAGCGCCTGTCCAGTTGTCACGAGGAAATAGAACGGATCGGCCAACTGATACGGGATCTGGAAAACCTCGCCAGGGTCGAGAGCGGTAACTTTAGACTCGATAAGACTCAGATCGATCTTGTGGAGCTGGCGAAAAAGACTCTCTCCAGTTTCGAGGCCGACATTGCGGCGAAGAATCTGAACGTTTCGGTCGATGGGGCCTGTCCGGATATCCCAGCCGACCGAAACAGGATGCGGCAAGTACTGGTAAATTTGCTGTCCAACGCCGTGAAGTACACCCCGCCAGGCGGAGCGATCCACGTGTCCCTTTCCGAGACGGAAGGCTCCGTGCTTCTTGCGGTGGAGGACAACGGCGTCGGCATTCCCCAAGAAGAACTGCCGTTCATTTTCGAGCGGTTCTACCGTGCCGACAAATCACGTAACCGCCTGTCGGGAGGCTCGGGAATAGGACTCGCGGTCGTAAAAGCGATCGTCACGGCCCATGACGGCAAAGTGGAAGTGAAAAGTCATTTTGAAAACGGCAGCCGTTTTCTGGTGACATTGCCTAAGACCGTATAGCGCGTATTGGATTGTTTACAGATCTTTAAATAAGGAATATGAAGGGAAAATATGAGCGACCGAGGGGGCGTTTTTTCTGGTCATCGCTGGTTTGCCGGCGGGGCACGAAGGTTTTTGAGCGGGAAACTGAAGAGCGCGGGTGTGGAAAATTCCCTTCAAGAGGCGGATTGGATCCTGAGCCGCCTCTTGAATGTTTCCCGCGCGAAGCTCTTTGCTTGTCCCGAAAGGATTCTGACGGACTCTCAAGTCGCCGCTGCAATGAAAATTCTCCGGCGGCGCGCGTCCGGAGAGCCGCTGCAGTACATTCTGAACGAGGCGTATTTTTGGGGGCTGAGGTTCGAGGTCGGCAAGGGCGTTCTTGTTCCACGGCCCGAGACCGAGCTTCTGGTGGAGTTGGCGCTGGAACTTCTGCCGCGCCCTTTTTCCCCGATTTTCTTGGACTGGGGCACGGGAAGCGGGTGTATCGCCATCGCCATGCTTTTGGAGCGGCCCGACGCGAAAGCCTTCATGGCCGAAAAAAATCCTCTTTCTTTACGGTGGGCATGGGAAAACATCGGGCGTCACGGTCTGCAGAGGAGAGCCTTTTTGTGGCATTCTCGCGAGGCCGAGGACATTCCGTCCGTGAAAGGCGCTCTGGACATGGTGGTCGGAAATCCCCCCTACATCCCCACGAAAGACATCGGGAGCCTCATGAGAGAGGTTCGGGACCACGAGCCCCATCTGGCCCTGGACGGCGGGGAGGACGGCCTGGACTTTTATCGGACGCTCTTTCGAAGCGCCTGCGGCTGGCTGAAGCCGGAGGGGACGCTGGTCCTCGAAATCGGAGGAGCGGACCAGGCCGCACAACTGCGGAGGATGCCCCCTCCGTGCCTGAGTTTCATAAAAGAAGTGTCGGACTACGCCGGTATCCCCCGTTGTATGGCTTGGAGGTATTTTCCGTAAAAGTGTCGCCTATCGACGAAGCGAGCGGTTACTCTTCGATACTCTCTTCGGTCTCCGGCACGGGATTTTTCTCCGTGGGGATCTTGATCTGGAGGACCGCCATGTGGCGGCGCAATTTTCTCAGCTCACCCTTGTTGGACAGGGAGTCCGTGATCAAGCAAGAAACGCGGTCGCACTTTCCGCAGATGAAGGTCGCATTTCTGCCGACCTCCGTTCTGTCGGCCAAGAGAATTTTTTTACCTGAGGTTCTCTCCAATATCAAATCGTTGACCGCGGCTTCCGCCGGGATAGAGGTCGTGATCCCCCTTTGAGCTGAGATCCCGTGGCATCCCAGGAAACTTTTATCCAGGGAGATGCTTCTCAAGCTGTTCAGAGCCACCTCGCCGGTCAGCATGCCGACGGGAGCATTCAATTCCCCTCCTATGAGAATCAGCTTCATGTCCGCCCGCCGCGTGACGCCTATTGCGTTCGTGTTGTTGGTGAAGAGGGTCACGTTCTTAGCGGTGATATACGATAACATCAAAAGCGCGGTGTAACTGGCGCTGATGAAGATCTTGTCCCCATCTTCCACAAATTGGGCTGCCCGCATCGCGATGGCATGTTTGCACCGGATGAGAGGGAAACTCAAGATCACTGCTGTCAACTTAAGGAGAAAACAGTTGTAGAATGGCAGAATGAGGAAGTGCTTAGGTATTAGATTAGATTAGATTAAGTTTTGGTAAAAAAATGCCGAGAATATGAGAAAGCACAGCTAACTGGTTGTGTATCTTAAATGGAATGGTGTGAAAACGATGAAGAAAGAAACCGGGACAATGATGTTTAACATGGCGAGGGAAATGCTTGCTGACGACATTGAAAGAAGAGGAACTGTCATTGGAGGAAGCTAAAGGGCTATACAACAAACGATGGGGAGTAGAGGGAGGAATTGATTTTATAAAGTCGAAGTTGGAATTAGAG
>JAISLU010000076.1 GCA_031277095.1 Synergistaceae bacterium | reverse complement strand
TAGCTGTGCTTTCTCATATTTTCGGCATTTTTTTACCAAAACTTAATCTAATCTAATACCTAAGCACTTCCTCATTCTGCCATTCTACAACTGTTTTCTCCTTAAGTTGACAGCAGTGGATTTAACCCCGGAAATAAGAACACAGATTTTTGAGCGCGACAATCGCACATGTCTCTGGTGCGGCAAGAAGGCCAATACGTTGCGCAGTTTGAGCATAGATCATATTTTGCCGATCTCTATGGGCGGCACAGACGCCATATCCAACCTTCAGACGCTGTGCAAATACTGCAATCAGCTGAAAGGCAAAAACCATGTCAATTACCGGGTGAATGTCACGCCGCTGCATCAACCGAAGGAGCAGTTGATTCGGTATGCCCCTTACAGAAGCGATACCGTGGACAATGCCATCGCCCGAATCGTCAACGACTTTTATCACTGCAAGGCCCTCCACGAGCTGATCTACCACGTAAAAAGCAACGGCCAGCATTATTCCAAGTGGAAAATCATGCTTTACCGGGGCAATAACCCCGATTGGCTCCAAGCCTACGAGAAGGAACTCTTGGATTATGTGCTGAAAGAATTTGGCTGGATTCACGTAAGCAAAATCGACGTTATCGCGGGGTAAATAAAGTATTTAAAAGCATCTATAATTGTTCAACAGGTTTTCCACACCGAAACCAGGTAACTACACCGTGAAAGCCAAAGCGACGCTGGAGGAGGACACGGACGAAAAAACGACGACTCTGACCGTGGCAAACAGCGTAGAGAAGAACGACGGCAAAAACGGCAGCGGCGGCTGCGATACGAGTACGGGACTGTTGTCTGTGGGCACGCCGCTTCTTTCGGTGCTGCTCTTTTTGGCGTCGCGAAAAAATAAACGGTAAGTTCTCACGCTTCCACATACCGAGTTGCAAGCCATCAGCCGCAGGAGGGGGCGGCGGTATTCTGCCGGTCGGCGCGAGAGTAGTCGCTTTCCTCCAAACACGTTTTCAATGTATCGATGAACGTTTTGGCTTCCGGCGAGAGAACGGTGTTTTTTTGCTGAATCCAGCCCAGGTGAATATAGTCGCCAGGATTTTTGATGGGAATCGCCATGACGCCCGGTTGATAAAAGCCGCGCGGCAGCAGTCCGGTCCCAACGGAGATCGCGTCAGTGTTGGCCACGATGTTGTAGGTGCTGGCACGGTCGTTGATTAAAATAGCTTTTTGAGAGGGCTGAAAGTCGGCCAAGACTATTTCCTCGGAAAAGTGAAGAGATGCGGCGCGCTCCTGGTCGAAGGCGACAAAAGGGTAGTTCCCCAATTCCTGAACGTCCAGATATTGGCGGCGGGCCAGAGGATGCTCCTTGCTGATGAAGGCGTGGGGGACGACGGTTTTCAATAAATGGAATTCCAAATCTCGCGCGGACAGAAGGCGCTCTATGTACTCCCGAATCACGTTGGACAAAAATAAAACGCCCACGTCGCTGTTTTCCGTGGCGACATCCTCGATGATGTTTTGTGTGGTGGTTTCCCTCAGCCTCAGGTCGTACTTGCTTTGACTCGGGTCGATGGACTGCATGTAGAGGACGAGGGCCTGGCTGACAAAAGGGTAATGATGAGAACTGATCCGGAGCCGGGGCGAAGGGGAGGCGTTTTTTTCGCCGTAGATCTTCATGATCTTCTTCTCCTGTTCCAGTAAGGGCGAGGCGCATTCATAAAAACGGCGTCCTTCCTCGGTGAACTCCACACCCTTGTTGTGACGCAAAAAAATGACGAACCCCAGCTCGGACTCCAGTTCTCGGAGCGCGTTGCTGATGCTGGATTGAGAGATAAAAAGGTTTTTAGAGGCTTTGCTGATGGAACCGCTTTCCGCAATCTCCGCCAAATAATGCAGCTGCAACAAAGTCATCGGAAATGCTCCTCTTATCGCCGAAATTGGGCGTCCATTTCTTCCAGCATGTCTTTCGTCAAGGGAGAGGTTAAGGGAGAAGGACACTGCATCGTATGGGTAATCCAGGTCATTTTAGCGGCCGCTTCCAAAACCTCGAGACGGTCGAAGGCCTTCAGAAGAGTCGGCCCCACCGTCAATATACCGTGGTTTTCCATGGTCACGACATCGCTTTCTTTTATACATTCGGCCACAATTTCGGCTAGTTTTCGCGTGCCCATCAAAGCATAGGGAGCGAACTTCGGCGTGCCCAGCACGGCGTAAGCCTCGGCCGTCAATCGGCAATCGATTTCGCGCTTCATGGCCGTAAAGCTCGTCGCGGTTACGGGATGCGCATGCACCACCGCATGAACGTCGGGACGCGCTTCGAGAACCATGAGGTGCATTTCTGTTTCTATGCTTGTTTTGAGTTCCGGCGTGATGTTTTCTCCGTTCATCGTCAAAACGGCGATTTGTTCTCCTCTGAGTTCTCCTTTATCCAACCCGGATGGAGTGATCAAAACATACTGCTTATAACGCACGCTGATGTTTCCGCCGGAACACGTGGTCAACCCTTGTTTGTAGAGGCGCCGCATAAAATAAGCCACTTCTTCACGTTGTTCCAGACACTCATCGAATAGTGGGGACATGATTTCACTCCCTTTTCACTCCCTCTTTACTTTTCAAGATTTCCAGCATAAGATTTCTTCACTCTGCGAAGGGTGTTCGTAAGAGGAGGAAAGATGCTTAAAAAACATGTTTAAAAAACGTTCTTATCTCGTCGGGCTGCTTTTTTTACTGCTTCTCTCGTTATTTGGGGGCGCGCGGTTTCTGTTGCCTTGGCTTGTTTTCATGCCGACGGCACAGTTCGTCGCGACCCCGGCTGCTCGAAGCCTCCCCTTCGAGGACGTGACCCTGACCACGTCGGATGACGTCAAACTTCACGGGTGGTACGTTCCCGCCAAAAACCCCCGGGGCACCCTCCTCTTCTTCCATGGAAACGCGGGCAACATCTCCTGGCGCGTGGACTCCATCGAGGTCTTCCGCAACCTGGGGCTGTCCGTTTTCATCATCGATTACAGGGGCTACGGACAAAGCGAAGGGCGCCCCTCCATTCCGGGAACGACCCTGGACGCGCTGGCCGCGTGGAGGTGGCTGACGGAGGAACGGGGTGTAAGCGCCGATGAAATCTTCGTGTTCGGGCGCTCGCTGGGAGGAGCCATCGCCATGGACCTGATGCGTTACGTGACCCCCCGCGCCCTGATCCTCGAGTCCACATTTTCCTCCCTCCCCGAAATGATACGGATCGACTTTCTGACCCCCTTGGCCCGTCTCCTGATCGGCGATGTATGGAACTCCGCCGAGGTGGCCTCCACCTTGACCGTTCCCACTCTGTGCATTCACAGCCCCGACGACTGGACCGTCCCCTACCGATTGGGAAAACGCCTCTACGACGCCGTTACCAGCGAAAAGACCTTTCTGGAGATCCGCGGGAGCCACAACGAGGGCTTCTGGGACTCCTTCGACACCTACCGCCCGGCCCTGGACGCCTTTCTGACGAAGTACCGAAAGCAGCCGCTCCCCTCAGCTTAAATCTTAAATCTTAAATCTGGCATCTGGGCTGTTTACTTGCTCTCTCTTCACGGCTCTTTCACGAAAGATTTCACGAAAGATATTTGCGCAGCCGGGCCAGCACTTCGTCGAAGTCCAGGGGCTTGCCCAGGTGGTCGTCCATGCCCGCTTCGAGGCATTTTTCCACGTCTTCGCGGAAAACGTTGGCGGTCATGGCCACGATAGGGACCTTCTTCGCCTCGGGGACCCCCAGGGCGCGTATGCGTCTCGTGGCCTCGTACCCGTCGACCTCCGGCATCTGCACGTCCATGAAGATCATGTCGTACCTGCCGGGGGCTTCGCTGAAAAGCCGCACCGCCTCCTCGCCGTTCTCGGCGCAGTCGATGGAGAGCCCCGTGGGCTCCAGCAGGGCCAGAACGATCTCCCGGTTGATCTCCACGTCCTCCGCCAGCAGGACGCGGTATTCGTCGAAACAGTCCCGAACCTCCGGCGCGTCGTCCGCCGCCAGAGCCCCCACACCGCTCCCGTCGGCGGGCTCCGCCGCCCCGCGCTTCGCCCGCAGCGTGAAGGCAAAGGTGGAGCCCTTGCCCAGCTCGGACTCTATCCATATCCTTCCCTCCATCAACTCCACGATGCGCTTGGATATGGCCAGCCCCAGCCCCGTACCCCCAAACTTGCGGCTGGTGCTGCTTTCGGCCTGCTCGAAGGAGGCGAAGAGGCGGGACTGCTGCTCGGGGGTGATGCCGATGCCCGTGTCGGTCACCTTGATCTGCAGGGTACACGCCCCCTCTTCTTCTTTCACGAAACCCACGTCGAGGCTTATGGAGCCGCCCTCCGGCGTAAACTTCACGGCGTTGCCCAGAAGGTTGGTGAGAACCTGCGTCAGCCTCTGGTCGTCGCCGACGAGGGTGCGGGGGACGTGGCTGTCGATGTTTACGGAAAGTGTCTGCTGCTTTTCGTCCACCCGGAATTGGATGATGTTGACCACCCTCTGGATTACTTTTTCGAAGTCGAAACTCACGAGGGAAAGCTCCAGCTTGTTCGCCTCGATCTTCGACATGTCCAGAATATCGTTGATGACGGCCAGCAGGTGCGAAGACGCATCCTCGATTTTTTTTATGCAGTAATCTTTCTTTTCCATATCGGAGGAGGATTTGGCCATGGCCGTCATGCCGATGATGGCGTTCAGGGGAGTGCGCATTTCATGGCTCATGTTCGAAAGGAAACCGCTTTTGGCGATACTCGCTTCTTCCGATTGCATCGCCTTCTTTTTATAGGTGAAAAACCCGAAAAAGCCGCTTAAAATCACTATCGTCAAGGTCGCGATCATCAAAAAGACAAGGGTCGTTATGCGGTTGCGGATCAAAATGGCGCGCTCGTCGATGACGTCCACCCCGGCGATGGCCGCCACTTGCCCGTTTTTGTCGAAAACAGGAGCGAAGGCCGACAGAAGGTTGTCATAGCCTATGGAATAGTTGCCGAGCCCTGCGGTGGACGCCACCCCTTCCTGAGCCCTTTGGGGGCTCTCCTCCGAGGGAATGGGGGGCGTCGCGAGGTTCACCGTCTCCTCGGTAAAATCGTTGTCCACGATGAACTGCATCCTGTTTCCCTCGACGGCGCGCAGGTAATAGGCGTAGGTGATGTCGCACTCCTCGGCGAACTCGACGAGGCGCCCTTTGATATGGCCGAACAGGGGCTTTGCCATGTCCTCCGAGGTCACCAGTTCGTTCAGTTCGTCTGCCGTCGCCACCTGCGCCGCCAACTGACTGAGGGCTATCATGCGTTTCTCGATGTTGAATTTGAGAAAATCCACGGTCGATTTCATCATGAAACCGGTGTAAAGCGCGATCACGATCACCGATAAGGTGGATGCGAAGAACATCAGCACTATCAGATGATCCTGGAAATATTTCTTCATGGCAGACACCCGTCCGTTCGTAAAACACTCACCTAACGTCGTTCTTTGTTCTGGGGCAGGTATTTACGCAGCCGGTCCAGCACCTCTTCGAAGTCCAGGGGTTTGCCCACGTGGTCGTTCATGCCCGATTCGAGGCATTTCGTCACGTCCTCGCGGAAAACGTTGGCGGTCATGGCGACGATGGGGACTTCCTTCGCCTCGGGAACGTCCAGGGCCCGTATGCGCCTGGTGGCCTCGTACCCGTCGACCTCCGGCATCTGCACGTCCATGAAGATCATGTCGTACTTGCCGGGGGACTCGCTGTAAAGCTGCACCGCCTCCTCTCCATTCTCGGCGCAGTCGATGGAGAGCCCCGTGGGCTCCAGCAGAGCCAGAACGATCTCCCGGTTGATCTCCACGTCCTCCGCCAGCAGGACGCGGTATCCCTTGAAGGAGTCCTCCTCCCCCACGCCGTTTTCCTCCACCGCCCGCAGGTTGCCGGAACCGATGCACTCGTTGATGCAGTCGGCTATGGCGGAGGCAAACAAGGGCTTCGGCATGAACCTGTCCACCCCCGCTTTCTTGGCGTCTTCTTCGATGATGTTCCACTCCGAGGCGGAGATCATGATGACCACAGAGTTTTTCGTTTTTTGACTCTTGATCCAACGGGAAAGCTCTATGCCGTCCATGCCGGGCATCTTCCAGTCCACGAAGTAAATGTCGTAGGAGCCCTTTTGCTCCACCAGCGCACGGGCCTCCTCGCCGTCGGCGGCGACGTCGCAGGAGACGCCGATCCGGGTCACCAGATCCCGGAAGTACTCCAGAATTTCCGGCGAGTCGTCCACCGCCAGAATCCGCACGTTGCTCCAGTTGACGCTGGGGTCCAAAAGGCCGTGGCGCTCCTCCGCTCCTCGCTCCGCCTGGAACGTGAAGGCATAGGTAGAGCCCTTCCCCAACTCGGACTCTATCCATATCCGCCCGCCCATCAACTCCACGATGCGCTTGGATATGGCCAACCCCAGCCCCGTACCCCCAAATTTGCGGGTGGTGCTGCTTTCGGCCTGCTCGAAGGAGGTGAAGAGGCGGGACTGCTGCTCGGGGGAGATGCCGATGCCCGTGTCGGTCACCTCGATCTGCAGGGTACACGTCCCCTCTTCCTCTTTCAGCAAATGGGCGGCGAGGCTTATGGAGCCTCCCTCCGGCGTGAACTTCACGGCGTTGCCCATGAGATTGGTGATCACCTGGCTCAGGCGTTGATCGTCGCCGACGAGGGCGCGGGGGATGTGGTTGTCGATGCGTATGGATAGAGTCTGCTGTTTCTCGTCCACCCGGAAGTTGATGACGTTGACCACCCTCTGGAGTACTTTTTCGAAGTCGAAATTCACGGGGGAAAGCTCCAGCTTGTTCGCCTCGATCTTCGACATGTCCAGAATATCGTTGATGACGCCCAGCAGATGCGTAGAGGCATCCTCTATCTTTTTTATGCAGTAATCTTTCTTTTCCATGTCCGAGGAACCCTTGGCTATCGCCGTCATGCCGATGATGGCGTTCATGGGCGTGCGCATTTCGTGGCTCATGTTCGACAGAAAGCCGCTTTTGGCGCGGCTGGCCTGCTCGGACTTCTCCCTGGCGTTCTGGATTTCGGTGACGTCCGTCGTGGTGATGATGTAGCCGATTTTTCCTCCGTCCTTGTCCAAAAAGTAGCTTGCGGAGCCTTTGATGTAGCGGTCATTGTCTTTCAGATGGAGAACCTCGGCCTCCCGTCCCTCCTCCAGGGCGGTGATGGGGCAGAACTGAGAGCCCTCGGGGTAGACGCTGCTGTTGCCGTAGGGCGTACCGATTATTTCGGGCAGAGTTGTTTTACATATCGCGAGGCCGTCGTCGTTCATGTATATGATCTTGCGGTTCATGTCGATGATACAGAGAGGCCCGTTTACGCTGGCCGCGATGCTGTCGGCCATGTCGTCGAAGGCGTCCGCCAAAGTGCCGAACTCGTCCTTCACCGTCGTGTCGAAGCGGAACTGCCGTTCACCTGCCCTGAAGCGGGACACGCCGTCCACCAGCCGCGTGATGTTCGTGGTCAGATACGAGGCCATCCAGAGGGCCACGATCACCACCATGCCGACCAGGGCAGCGGTGGTCACCACAAGCTGAACGAAGGTATTGGTGAGGTTGTCCTCTATGGCCGTCGCCAGTTTCATCTCCGTCTCCGCGGCGGGGCGGGTGAAGTCCTCGAGGCCCGCTCCGATGGCGACGAAACCGAATCCGCGCCGGGAGTGGCCGTTGCCCTCGGACGGGGCGTACCGTCCCGTGTAGTACGGGATCGCGGCCGCGGTGTTCAGCTTGTATATTCCGCTCCAGAGGATATAAAGAGAGCCCGACCCGCCGTGTTCGGTCAGGTCCATCCAGCCCGTACACTGGGGGGCGTTGTTCAAATAGCGCCCATCCAGGCCCACGTATCCCAGCCGGGTGAGGTCGGGGGCGGTGGTGTGTTCCGGATCGGGCTGGGTTGGGTCGGTTCTTTTCTGGTCTTTGAAGGTGGGCTGTCCTTTGATGAGGTCGTACACGGGCTTTCCGTCTTTGGGTTCGTGGATCAGGCCGGGCCAGTTCTTTTTCAGTATCCCGAATTTTTCCCCGGGAGAAAGGCGGGCCGCTTCTTCTGGGCTCACGCCGCTTTTGGCCAGCAGATCGTTGTAAATCGACAGGGAAACCCAGGGGATCTGGGGGTCTCCCGTCTCGGGGTCGAAGCCGACGATGGAGTTGTGCCTAGGGTGACAGATGCTGCGGCACTGGTAGTCCCAGATAAAAGCGTAGTTCCCCTCGTAGGCGCTGGGCAGCTCCACGTACCGTTCTCCCATGGGCGTCTGATGATCCACGAACTCCATGATATGGTCGTGGTCCAGCGCCAGGGTCACGTAACCGATCTTTTCCTCGCCCACGTACACCGGGGCCGCCCACCGCACGATGCCCTCGAAGCGCCTTCCGTTGGGGTTCTCCTCGCCGGCGTAGGACTGCTCCTCCGGGGCATAGGGGATGTCGTACCCCCGGGTTTTCGCCGCTTTTTCCACGTTTTCCCGGGTGTACAGGCCGATGTAGTTCGACCCCACATACGCGCCGATCACGTCGGACACGTAGATGTCGCCGCCCCTCTCCTTCGTCAGAGACGCAAGGGCGGGCCAGTAGGATTCGGCGCGGACGAAGGTGTTGCGTTTGTCCGAAACCCGCTTCACCGCGCCCGTGACGAACCAGTCTTTATAGCTCACCTTTCGGGAGCCCTCCATGTCCGTGGTGCTGATTTTGACGCGCTCCATTCCCTCCAGGTCGATGAAGGTGACCTCGTCGTAGATGGGCACGTTCTCGTATTTCAGGGCGTCGGCGGGGCGGGGACGGAAGGTGCTGCCGTTGACGGTGTCGTTGTTCTGCCGGTTTTTCGAGACGCCGAGGGTACCCGACATATCGGCGGTCTCCTTAGGAACCCACGATTTCCCGTCGGGGCTCAACTGCCATTCTCCCCGTTTGACCAGCCTTTCCGTTTTGTTTCTGACGAAGTGGGTGTAGGCTTCTTCGATACGCTTCATGTCGCCTTTGTACGCGCCGGCAAGTTGCGCAAGATAGCGGATGTCCCTGTCGCGGCCGTAAAGGAAGTTTGCGACTCTCTGGGCCGTATCCGTGGACATTCGCTCGATATTCTCGACTGCGCTGGCGTTCAGCGCGATGGACGCGTCACTGACGGCAATTCTTCTGAGGATGTCACCCAGGATGGTGAACTGCCGCCATGCGATGGCCGCCAGCAAAACCAAGGGGATGATTTTGACGACCAAGAAGATGATCATCAGCTTCGCCCGCATTCCGAGGCCAAGTTTGTTCGAAAACGACTCCACCAGTTTGTCGCAGTATCCCGCAAGGTTTTTCATTTCTCTCGACCAACCTTCGATTTTACGAGTTCACTTCTTCACGAATTTATTTCACGAACTTCAATACACATCCCATCCCCTATGGCCGGAGGGCTTCTCCAAAAGTTTCTGCCCCTTCGCGTTTCAAAATCAATGCTGCAAATTAGCGGGACAGCAGAGATTTTATTGCGTTTGCCGCTGTTTCGGCTTTGGCAACGGCCTCTTTTTCTTCCCATCCCAGTTTGATCGACAGAGAAACGCAGCGGGACATCCACCGGTCGGAGGCCGAAAAGTCCGCTTTGGAGTAGTCGGGCATTCCCTCCAGAATGCTCGCGGCGACGGGATGGGCGAATCGGCGTTCTTTGAAATGAGTCCAGTTGCGGACGTAGTGCCAATTGTTGTCGTACCAGTGAAAGACGCCCTCTAGCCCGGCGTTTTTCAGGGCTCGGGCCGTTTCTCCGGCGATGGCCTCGTCCGGCATGAAGAAGGACAGGAACGTGCCGCTGTCCCCCTGGGGGTCGGGAAGGCGGCGGAATACCACCTGACTGATCTCCGACAGGGCGTTCTTGAAGGGTTTTTTGTTCCGGAGCTGCCGCGCCACAAAGTCCTCCAGTTTGGAGATCTGGGCGCAGCCCACCGCCGCGTGCAGCTCGGAAATGCGGTAGTTGTAGCCAGGGAAAGGATGCCCCTCCGCTCCCCTGTCGTCGCTGCTGTGATCGTGCCCGTGGTCGTGGTACATGTCGGCTTTTTTGTAGATATGGTCGTCGTTTGTCACCACCGCCCCGCCCTCTCCGCAGGTTACGATCTTGTTGAAGTCGAAGGAGTAACATCCCACACCGCCGAGGCTCCCCACGAATTTTCCCTTGTACTTTGCCCCGAAGGCCTGGCAGGCATCTTCCACCAAGTATAGCCCGCGTTCTTGACAGAGCTTTCCCAGGGCGTCCATATCCGCCGCCGCGCCGCACATGTGTACCGGCATGACCACCTTGGTGCGGGGGGTAATGACCTTGCGGACAGCCGCCGGGTCCAGGCAAAGGGTATCGTCCACGTCGGCCAAAATCGGGGTGGCTCCCGCCGCCATCACCGACTCGAAACTGGCGACAAAGGTGAAAGTGGGCATGACAACTTCGTCGCCGCTTCCGACTCCCAGCGCAGCAAGAGCGGTGGTCAGAGCCGCAGTTCCATCCGCCAGCAGAAGCGCGTGTTTCGTCCCCGCCCTCTCGCGAATGGCCTCCTCCATCTCCCGGGCTTTCCAGCGCCCGGCCCGCGCGCCTGTGAATCCGTAGCGCATCAGGACACCCGTTTCCATAACCTCCGCAACTTCTTTTCTTTCTTTTTCGTCGAAAAGCTCAAAACCCGGCATCTCTGTAAATCCTCCTCAAAAAACTCCAAAAACTTTCAATAATTTGCTTGCAACAACTTACTTTCAACAACTTTTCCCCCAAATTTTCCCCGTCAGGAACGTGCCGAAAAAAATTCCTCGAACCGGCGAACGTCCTCCGGGGTGTCGATCTCCAGGGTGTCGATATCCGTTTCGACGCAGCGTATGACTCCGCCGGTCTCCAGCACCCGGAGCATCTCCAGGTTTTCCGACTTTTCCAGCGGCGTCCGGGGGTGGGAGGCGAACTCGAATAAAGCCTCCCTGCGCCAGGCATAGGGCCCTATGTGCTTGAAGCGGACGGTTGTCGGATCTTCCGAGAAGGGGATGGGAGAACGGCTGAAATACAGCGCCCGCCCGCTCTTGTCAAAGACCACCTTCACGATGGAGGTTCTCTCCGCCTCCTCAGGGCGGTCGATTTTCTTTGCCAGGACGGCCAGGGTCACCTGGAGGTCCTGCTTCAGGACCTCCGTCAGGGGATCGATCATCTCCGGGGCCGCCATAGGGTCGTCTCCCTGGATATTCACAACGAACCGGGAGGGCACGCGTTTCGCCACGTAGGCCACCCGGTCGCTGCCCGTGGGAAGCTCCGCCGGGGTCCTCATGGCCTCGCCTCCCGCTTTTTCCACCAGGTCGGCGATGCGGCCGCAGTCGGTGGCCACGATGAGCCGGTCAAGAGACGCGCTTCGCCGCGCTCCCTCCCACACCCGCAGCACCAGTTCTTTGCCGCAAAGTTTTAGCAAAGGCTTGCCGGGCAGCCGGGTACTCCCGTACCTCGCGGGAATGACGCCCAAAGTTTCAATCGAAGTTCCAATAGAAGTTTCACTCATCTAATAAAGTCTCACTCATCCTACTAAAACCCCACTGGTCATCGTAAAACGCTCCTCACCCTAAAACACCCTTCCAGTCAAAACATCCTTCCAAGCAAAACGCGCCTTTTGTTTCAGCGTTCTCCCGCGTTTACCGAAAAAAGCGTTAATCCGAAAAAAATCTAACAGAAATCGACTTTCTCCAATTGAGTTACTGTACAGAACCTTACAAATTTTTTCAAGCGCGATGTGTCCATGTAACGTTCAAAAGGGTTTGCGGGCAATGTATTCCTCTATGACCTCCCAGCTTCGCCGCGCCGCTCCTCCGACGGAGGCAAAATACCTTTCGCACGCCTGTTTCGCCCTTATTCTCTCGTCCCGCTCCAGCGCCAGCAGCCAGGCCTCCGCCAGATGCCCGGCATGGTCCACCCTGCGGGACGCCCCCAGGGCATCCATCCGCCGGGTGTCGGGAAAGTCGCTCATATTCGGGCCATGAGTCACTTGAATGCCGAACAGGCAGGGTTCCATGGGGTTTTGCCCGCCCTTGGAGACCAGGCTTCCTCCCACGAAGGCCGCGTCGGCGTCGGCGTAGAGTTCGAACAGAACTCCGATTTTGTCCACGACCGCTATGTCCCAGTCCGGCCTCAAATCCGTGAAAAGGTCCACTTTCCCGTAGGGCAAAGCCTCCGCAACAACGTAAAGGGCTCGCCGGGGATTGCGGGGCACGATGATCAGCCGCGCGTCCCGCCGGGCCCGGCGCACTTCGGCGAAGGCCTCCAGCACGATCCTTTCCTCGCCCGGGTGGGTGCTTCCCGCGAGAAACAGGGGCCCGTTGCCCCTCTCCATCCTCGGGGCGTTTCCTCCGGCGTCCAATTCGGCCTTGCGGGCGAGCATGGCGTCGATCTTGCAGTCGCCCGTCACGACGATCTTTTCCTCAGGCACCCCCAGGGCCAAAAATTCTTCTCCGTCGGACTCGAAACGCACCATCAACCGGTCGAAACAGCACAGTACCCCCCGCCAGAACCTTCTCTGCCGGTGAAGTTTCTTCGCGCTTTCCCCGGAAAGGCGCCCGTTGACGAGAAACGCGGGGATTCCCCGCGCGTGGAGTTCGGCCAGCATAACCGGCCACCGCTCCGTCTCCACGGCAACGTAGGCCCTGGGCACGAGGGTATCCAGCGCCCTTTTTACGAAGCAGGGAGTGTCCCAGGGGTTGTAAATCATTTTAGGATTGCAGAGCATTTCGGGATTGCGGGACATCCTGTCCGCCTGGCGGGACGCCAGCTTCTCCCCCATCGCCCGCCCCGTGATCGTGACCGTGGACAGGATACAGGGCAGGCTTTTCAGACTTTTCTTCGCCTCTTCGATCAGAGAGAGGGCCGACTGAACCTCCCCCACCGAGACCGAGTGGACCCAGAGGGCGTCTCTGGGAACCTCGGGTCCGAAGAGCCCTGTTCGCTCCTCCAGGCCGACCTTGTATTTTTTTTTCAGCCAGGAGAGCCCGCCTCCCGCGAAAAATCCGGAGATCCCCGCCCTGTAAAAAAACATCCCCAGCCGATAAGGCCAGGCTTCCAGAGCTTCCTGGGTTTTCTTGACCGGCGCCGGGTTGTTCGAGTTGTTACACATTAGATGAAGGGCAGGACGATCCACGGGTAGAGGGAAACGATCCCCAATATGCGCACCGTGTGAAAGATGGAGGCGGTGAACGAGTCGGCCCCTGCCTCCTCCGCGAAAACGGAGATTTGGCTCAAGCCCGCGGGAGCCGAGCAAAGCAGGCAGGTCGTGAGGTCCCAGCCGGAGGTTTTGTAGAGCAGGACGGCCAGCAGCGTGCAGCCCGTCAGCATCACCAGGGTCACCACCAAAGCCGGAAACAGCAGAGCGCCTATATTGGACACGATCTGAGGGGTTATCCTCTTCCCCATCACGAGCCCCAGGCCCACTTGCGCTATGACCCGCAGCCGTGGGTCGTAGTCGTATTTTTTATTCAGCGTCAAGGCATACACGCCGGAGGTGACCATTGCCCCCAGCATGGCGCCGGTGGGGACGCGGAGCCCCTCGCCCATCGCTGCCCCCGCCAAAACGCACAAAACAAGAACCGCGTAATCCCGGGGCACGAACCTCCGGCTATGACCTCCCCCGGCCTCGACGGTGGGGCGCGCCCGGACGCCTCCCAGCTTTTCGGCGATCATGGCAAGGTAGGGAATCATTCCCAGAAAAATCACGACCCTGAAAACCTGCACAAACGCAATCACCGCCACATCCGCATCCACCGACATCCCGAATATCATCATCTCGGCGATGCCGCCCGCGGTGCCGCTGATCAGCGACGTGGCCAGGGAAATTCCCTTGGACGCGGTCATGGAAAAAAGCGTCCATCCGCAGAGCAGCGACAGAGCGATCATGCCCGCCAGTTGTATCAGCACAGGCCGGGCCAGCGCCTTGATCCGCCCCAGGACGTTTCGGTCGATCTGCCGCCCCAGCATGAGCCCGATCGTGGCGTTGGCGGCGAAAGAAACCGCCCACACCGGAAAGGCGGGAAAGTACCCGGCCACGTTCACCGCTCCCGTTGCCGCCATGGAGCCCAGGAGCGCCGGGTTGGGGATACGCAGAAATCGAAAGAAAAAATAACCGGCCATACCCGTGACGAACATGACACAAAAAGCGACGATCTGCCCTCCCGGAAATTCCAACATCCCAACACCTCATTCTACGATTTTGCGCGGGTATTTCTTCGACCTCCTCCAGGAGGACCGCACGAAAGAGTTCAGGTTACCGCCCCAAGGTCATTATAACAGCAGTGAACGGGCTAAATTCCGGCCTACCGGCCAACGCTCGATCAACAACTAACCTGATCGACGAGGACCCGATCAACGATGTCCTTTCCCCTCGGCCAAAACCGCGAGGTGGAAATGTGAAATTTAAAATAAAAGCAGTAAATTAAGTCATTTAGGAATCGAACTTCCGGCATCAAATGGAACCAAATGGGGAGAGCGACAGATTTTGCTTTAGAGGAGACGACAAAGAAGAGGGAAACAAAGAGTTGAGAGGAGACGAAGGATTTTTGATTGGCTTTGGGT
>JAISLU010000046.1 GCA_031277095.1 Synergistaceae bacterium | reverse complement strand
AAGCTGTTGTTTGTCGGCGACGGAATCAACGACGCGCCCGTGCTTGCCCGCGCCGACGTAGGCATAGCGATGGGCGGCGTTGGTTCCGACGCGGCGATTGAGGCCGCCGACGTGGTTCTGATGACGGACGAACCGTCCAAAATCGCGGATGCTATCCGTATTTCTAAGAAAACTCGAATGATCGTCACGCAGAATATCGCCTTCGCGCTTGCGGTGAAAGCCGTGATACTCACGCTCGGCGCAATGGGCTACGCCACCATGTGGGAAGCGGTATTCGGCGACGTGGGCGTCGCGCTTATCGCCGTGCTGAACGCTATGCGGGCGATGAGGGCGCGATGACTTTTAGTATTGTACGATCATAAAGAAGGAGAAAAAGAAATGTCCTGGGCATGAGCAAGGGGCCTAAGGTATTCCCGCAGCTCATTCCCGGGGGTCTATTCCGTTTTTCAGGATGTAGAGGGTTTGACGCGCGTGTTCCTTGATGTTGGAGATGGAGAGCTGGCTTTCCACGCTTTGAAAGATGAAAATATCGGTGACGAAGTGGACGCACAAATCCGCCAGAATCGAGGAATCGATCCGCGCGGAGATGATGCCCCGCTCCTTGTCGAACTCGATGGCCAACAGGAAAGATTCCTTGTATTGGTTTTGCACACGTCGAATCAGGCCCCGGGAAACGCCGTGGGCGTGACTGTACAGTTGTTTGCCCAGCTCGATATGGCTGGGGTTCCGCAGCAAAAATTCGCTGTCCCTCAGGTAGAAGGCCTCGAAAAACCTGAGAAAGGGCTCTTTCTTGTAAAGGGAGAACGCGGGCTTGACGTACTCGGCCCGGCGGGCCCGCAGCGTGTCGAAAACATAGACGTACATGTCCTCTTTATTCGGAAAATACTGATACAGGCTGCCTCGCGAGATGTTTGCCGCGCTCACGATGTTCGCAAGATTCGCCTCTTGCACGTTACGCTGGCCAAATTCCTCGATGGCGGCCTGCAATATTCTTTCTTGTTTTTCGACGGGCAGGTTATAGAAAGTCTGAGTTGGCATTGTGGCTTTTTTCAGTCTATCGTTTAGTCTATCGTTCAGTCTATCTTGACGACAATCTTGACGACGTCTTTTTTGTTTTCGATGTTCACGCGAAAAGCCTTGGCGATGTCGCTGAAGTTGAACTCGTCGGTGACGATGCCCGAGACGTCTATCAGCCCGCTGGAAACGGCCTCGATAGCCGCCGGATATTGGTTTTTGTACCTGAAAATGGTCCTCAAACTTGCAACCTGACCCATCAGCTTCGCGAAGTTGAAGGGGATCACGTCCTCGGGGGCCATTCCCACCAGAACGATCACGCCGCCGCGCTTGACCACGAAAGGCGTCTGTTGGGTGGTGCGCACCGAACCGGCCGTCTCCATCACGATGTCCGCGCCCTTCCCTCCGGTCGCGGCGAGAAGAGCCTTTGTCGCGTCCGCCTGTGAGGCGTCGATGACTCGGGTCGCCCCCAGTTCCAGAGCCTTGTCCAGCCTTTTCTGAATGACGTCCACCACGGTGATATCGGTGGCGCCCCGGGCTTTGCTGGCCAACAGCGCCATGAGGCCGATGCACCCCGCCCCCAGAATCGCCACAGAGCTGCCCAAGGTGACCCCGGCCACGCTGGCGGCCTCGAACCCCACCGCCAAGGGCTCTATCAAGGCCCCTTCCCGGGTCGAGAGGCCGTCGGGCAGTTTGAAGGCCAACTTTGCCGGGAAAGCGATGTAGTTTTCAAAGCAGCCGTGGTAGGGCGGCGTAGCCAGAAATTCCACGTCCGGACAAAGATTGTATCGCCCGGTCGTACAAAATTCGCACTCGCCGCAGGTCGCGCCCGGCTCCAAAGCCACTCGGTCTCCGGCCTTCAGGCGGGTCACCTTTTTCCCCACCTCCGTGACGGTGCCGGCGCACTCGTGGCCCAGGATGAAGTCCCCCTTCACCACGAAATCTCCTATGCGCCCGTATTCGAAATAATGAACGTCGGAGCCGCAGATGCCCACGTATTCCAGCTTGACCACCACTTCATCCTCTTTCGCAACCGGCATGGGGATCTCCCGAATCTCTATCTGCCCGATACCAGTCATGAACGCAGCCTTGTTTTGCATACTGATCTCTCCTTAAAACATCTTCCTCGAATCGAACTCGGGGGGCACGCTTGTCCTTTGGGATCCGACTGGACTTGTCGAGGACTCGTCCCCCCGAGCTTGAACGTTTACACTTGAACGTTTACGAATGAACGTTTACGAATGAATGTTTACGAATGAATGTTTTAGTTTTGTTGTTCAGGTTTTATTTAAGTTTAAAGTGCGCCTGCGGCCTTCAGGATTTCCACGAATTTTTCCACGTTGTCCTTGGTGATCAACGGGTTGCCGATGTCGGTGTTGATTTCCTTCTCTTCCCCGGTGAGCAGCTTGTTGGCGGAACTCAAAAGCAGCTCGGCCAGGTCGTAGGCGGATTGCATACAGGTCGCGGTCATGCGGCCCTCCTGGATCAGAAGCACCGCCTCGGCCGTCCCGTCCACTCCGTAGGCCAGCATTTTGTCGAACTTGGGGTTGCCCTTCACGACCTCCAGAGCGCCGGCACACATGTTGTCGTTCATGGAGATGACGGCGTCGATGACGCTGCTGGACTGCACCCAGTCCTCCATGAACTTCATGGCCTCGTCTTTGTTCCAGTTGGCGATCTGCTCGCCCACGATAGTCACGTCGGGGCGCTTCTCGAAGAACTCCTTGCCCCAGGCGCGGCGGCGTTCGTCGGCGTGGAAGTTGCCGGGAGGTCCGTTCAGAACCACCACCTTGGCGTTTTGGGGCACCTGGGTCAGAGCCAGGTCGCAGTTCACCTTCGCCTGCATGTAGGGATCGGCGTCCACGGAGGACGAGCCCTTCACGTTGGCGATGCGGGCGTTGGTGGTGATGGCGATGATCCCGGCCTCCACGATTTTCTCCACATAGGGGCGCTGGGCCTCGCCGTTGTTCGGCTGGACGATGATGCAGTCGAATTTGTTGGTGATGGCGTTCTCGATCATGGCGTTTTCTTTTTCGTCGTTGGCCTCGCCGTCGAAGATGGAGAGAGCGATGTTGGGATACTTTTTGGCCTCGGTCTCGATGGCGTTGGCCAGCCACGCGGCGAAGGAGTCGGCCTGGGCGCGGGCTACGTACGCCACGCGGTAGGTCTTTTCCGCGGCGGCTGCCGAGCCGCACACCATCGGCGAGAACACCAGAACCAGGGTAAGAAGCAGCAGGAGCGCCTTGCAAATGTGTTTCATAGACACTTTCTTTTCTTTCATTTTCCCGTCCTCCTCAAAATATGTTTACCGATCCAACGCGGCCCGGCCGCGTGTACGCCTTATTTTCAAGTTAAGGGGGGCCCTTCTCATTTTTCTTTCGTCTCTATGTTCCCCAGGCTGCTTCGGGTGCGGCGGCGCACTTTCGCCCAAATGTCGTAGATCACGGCCAGAGCGATGATGGCGCCCCGGACGATTTGCTGAACGTAACTGTCCACCCCCGTGAGGTTCATGATGTTGTCGAGAAAACCGACGATAAACGCCCCGGCGAGGGTGCCGGCTGCGGTGCCGATGCCCCCCGCGAAGCTGGTGCCTCCGATGATGGCCGCGGTCAGGGCCTGAAATTCGAAATTGATGGCGCCGTTGGGGAGTCCCGCGTTCACCCGGCTCATGAACAGCACCCCCGCGATCCCCACCAAAATGCCGTTGAACAGAAAGGCTTTGTATTTCACCCGGTTCACGTTGATGCCCGCGGCCACTGCGGCCTCCTCGTTGCCCCCTATGGCGTAAAGGGACCGTCCGAACCGGGTGTGCCGCAGAGTGTACCCAGTGACGGCGAAAATCGCCGCCAAGAACAAAATAGGGGTGGGCACGCCGCCTATGCTGCCCTGACCGAAGGTCACAAACCGCCCCAACTGCAGGATGTTCTGTCCCCGGGTGTACAGAAGGGCCGCGCCCCGGGCCATAGTCTGCATCGCCAGGGTGGCGATGAACGGGGGCACCCGGAAGTTCGTTATCATCAAGGCGTTGATCAGGCAGCAGACCACGCCCGTGGCCACTCCCACCAGAAAGGCCAGCGCCAGGGAGCCGGTGGCCTTGAAGGCGGAGACCGCGAACACGCCCGAAAGAGCCAGCACCGACCCGGCGGAAAGGTCGATCATTCCGCTGATGATCAAGATGGTCTCTCCGAAAGCGAGAATGGTGGTCACCGACAACTGCCGGGAGATGTTGGAGAGGTTGTTGACCGAAAGAAAATTGGGATTGATGGAGGAACACACCACAAATAAGGTCAGCAGCACCAAAAAGATGCTGTATTTTTGCTTGATGACGCCCCAGGTTTCATTCAGGCCATATCCCCTCCACCTATATTCGCTCATGATCTCCCCTGATCCCTCCTTTTGTCCATGTTGTCCATGGATCCCGTGGCGTATTTCATGATCAATTCCTGGGAAAAATTCTCTCTTTGCAGCTCCCCTGTGACGGTGCCCTGGCTCATGACGTAGATGCGGTCGCACATGCCCAGGAGTTCCGGCATTTCCGACGAAACCATGACGATGGCCTTGCCCTCTTTCACCAGTTCGGTCATCAGGCGGTAGATTTCGTACTTGGCGCCCACGTCGATCCCCCGGGTCGGCTCGTCCAGTATGAGAATATCCGGGTCGCGGAGCATCCACCTGGACAGCAGGACCTTTTGTTGGTTGCCGCCCGACAGGGCCAGGATCGGAGTATCGAAGGAGGGGGTTTTGACGCGCATCCGGCCAAACATCCGGCCCACCAGATCATTTTCCTGTTTCCCGTGCAGCCGCCCGGAGTAGATGACCCGCTCCAGGCTGGCGATGGAGCAGTTTTCCTTGACGCTCCGCACCGGGACGATGCCGTAACGGCGTCGGTCCTCCGAAAGCATGGCCATTCCCCCCTGGATGCTGTCCGACACCTTGCGTATGCGCAGGTTCTTGCCCTTCGCCTTCACCGTCCCCGAGTGAATGGCGTCGAGGCCGAAAAGCGCGCGCATCACCTCGGTGCGCCCCGCGCCCATCAAGCCCGAGAACCCCACGATCTCGCCGCGCTTCACGTGGAAGCTCACGTCCCGGAAGGCCCCGCCCGATATTGCCTCCACCTCCAGCAGATTCTCCCCCGGGGCCACGGTCTCCTTGGGGTAGCTGTTTTCCAGCTTGCGGCCCACCATCATGGAGATCACCCTGTCGATGTCCAGCTCGGCGGCCGCCCGGGTGTCCACCACCTTCCCGTCGCGGAAAACGGTGATGTGGTCCGCGATCTGAAATATCTCGTCCAGTTTGTGGGAAATGTAAATGATGCTCACGCCCCGCTTTTTGAGGGCGCGGATTTTTTCGAAAAGAACCGCCACCTCTTTTTGCGTGATCGCCGAGGTGGGTTCGTCCATGATGATGATGTTGCAGTTCCGGGAAACGGCCTTGGTGATTTCCAGCATTTGAATGTCGGACACCGTAAGGTCCCGCAGCTTCGTGTCCGGGGAGTAGGTGAGCCCCTCCTCCTTCAAAAGTTCCTGGGTCTTCTTGCGAATGTGTTTCCAGTCCACCTTGCCGAAAGGGTTTACGGGCCAGTCCCCCACAAAAAAGTTTTCGGCCACCGTCAGCTCGGGAATGGCGTTGAGTTCCTGAAAAATCATGGAAACGCCCAGCCGCCGGGCGTCGCTGGGACTGTCGATCTTCACCGGCTCCTCGTCGATGAAAACCTGACCTCCGTCGGCCTGATAGACCCCGTTGATGATCTTCATCAGAGTGGACTTGCCCGCGCCGTTCTCGCCGCACAACACGTGAACCGACCCCTCTTTCACCGCGAAGTCGATCTTGTCCAAGGCCACCACGCCCGGAAAGAGTTTAGTCACTTGCGACACTCTGAGTCTGATTTTCTCGGTCATCCCGTACCCCGTCACCTGAGTCGCCTTTTTATCGAATTTGTTGAATCCATAATTAAATTATGCCATTCTGCCGACCCCTGTCAAGCCCTCGGCGAAAACCCGCAAGGCAAGCAGCGGGTCGTTCCGTGTTTCAGGGGATCTTTTGTATCGGTGCGGTATAATTTGCGTGATCATATATAAAATTCGGAGTTCGAGGTGCAGGATAATGATACGAAAATGGGGAGTATGGACGGCCGTGATGTTTTCCCTTTTCCTGAGCGCAGGGCCGCTTTTCGCCAGCGTGAGAGGAATACAGCCCGAGGGCGCAAAGCCGTCTGCGGAGTGGAACGACGACGTGAGCGCGATATTTTTCACCACGGCGGAACAGGGAACGCCTCTGCAGATGCGGGACCTGCTGAAGAACGGCGCCAAGACGGACGAAAGGGACAGTCAGGGGAATACGGCCCTCATACTGGCCGCGTCGTCGAACCCCAACCCCGAGATGATTCAGATATTGATCGAGGCCAAATCCGATGTGAACGCCAGAAACAAAAACGAGTTGAATCCCATGATGGCCGCCGCCGAAAACAATCTGAACCCCGCGGTCCTCGCAGAGCTGGTAAAGGCGGGGGCCAGTCTCGACGAAAGGGGAACCAGCCAGACGACGCCCCTGCTCGCTTCCATCTTCGTCAACCCCAACCCCGCGGTGGTCTTGGAGTTGATCCGCCTGGGGGCCGACGTGAACCTTGCCAACAAAGACGGTACGACGCCCTTGATGGCCGCGTGTTTCGAAAATCACAACACGGAGCTTGTGGAGGCTCTGCTGAAAGCGGGGGCGGAGGTGGACGCGAGAAACGTCCGGGGAAGCACGGCCTTGGTGTTCGCCGTGGGGATGACCAACAATCTCGAACTGATCGACCTTCTGATCGCGGCGGGGGCGGACGTCAAAGCGTCCAACCAACGGGGACAGACGGCGCTCCACTACGCCATGCGGGAGGAGGATAAATCGGAAATCGTCGCTCGGCTCATCGGGGCAGGGGCGGACGTGAACGCCGCGGATACAGACGGGGTAACGCCCTTGATGCGGGCGGCTTCGGCCAAAGTCAACGAGAAAACGGTCAAGCTCCTGCGCGAGGCCGGCGCGAACCTGGGCGCGAAGGACAAGGAAGGGCGAACGGCCCTGGACATCGCCAAGCAGTCGAAGGGCGGCGATGCGACTCTGTTCGAGTGACCCCAGACAAGAGAGGCACCCTGATTTTCGATTCCGATTTTCGATCTCGATCTTCAAATCCCGATCTTCAAACCCCCGATCTTCTAATCTCGCTTTTCTAATCTTGATTTCCTAATCCTGATTTCCTAAAGGAGGACGTCGTGGAAATTTCGGAAACTATGGCCGCAATTTTCGATGCGATGAGCGAGGGAATATTGATCATCGACTCCGACGCGAGAATCGTGTTTGGCAATAAGGCTTACTGTAAATTTCTCAACGCGGACTTTTTCGACCTGAAGGGGCAAATTCTGCGCAACGTTCGCCCAGGGGCGAGATTGCCCGAAGTCCTGCGCACCGGCACCCCCATCCTCCACGCGCCGCGCCGGGAGGTGGAGGACATTTATTTTGTAAACATGTACCCCATCTGCATCGGCGGAAAGATTGCCGGAGGCCTGTCGGTGGTCACCTTCATCCAGCAGGCGTACCGGTTCCAGAGTGTGCTGGAGGAGATCAAGCAACACTCGATACAGATACTGAAGCGCATTTCCAAAGCCAGCAACGCCCGTTACACCTTCGACGACATCATTGCGGAGTCGCAGCTCTCCAAGCAGGCGATCTCTCTGGCCCAGAGGGCGGCGGGCACCGAGGCCACGATCTTCCTGCGAGGGGAGAGCGGCACGGGAAAAGAACTGTACGCCCAGGCCATTCACAACGCCAGCGCCCGAAGCAGCAACATTTTCCTGGCCATCAACTGCGCCAATTTCAACGCCAACACGCTGGAGTCGGAGCTGTTCGGTTATCTGGAAGGAGCCTTTACCGGCGCGAAAAAGGGCGGAAAAATCGGCCTGTTCGAGGCCGCTTCGGGGGGAACTTTGTTTCTGGACGAGGTGTCCGAGATCGATTTATCCCTGCAGGCAAAGCTGCTGCGGGTTCTCCAGGAGCGCCTGATCCGGCCCCTGGGGGGCGTCGATGAAAAAGCCATCGATGTCCGGATCATCGCCGCCTGCAACGCGGACATCGAAAGTTACATCCAGGACGGCCGTTTTCGCGCGGACCTGTATTACCGCCTGAACAACTTCCCCATTGTCGTTCCGCCGCTGCGCCAGAGACGGGACGATATCGACAAGCTGATCGCGCATGTGCTGGACGACATGTCCCGCAAAATGAAAAAGAGCATCTCCATCTCCAACGAGGCTTTGTATCACCTCCGGCGCTACAGTTGGCCGGGCAACGTGCGGGAGCTGCGCAACGTCATAGAATTTTTGTCTTACCTCACCGACGATGGCGTGATCAGCGAGGACATCCTGCCCGAAACCCTGAAGCAGCCCACCGAGGAAAAAATCTCGATTCTATCCCAACGGGTGAAGCAGTTCGAGCGCGGCGAGATCGGCAAGCTGCTGCGCATAAACGGAGACAACCTGGAAGGAAAGCGGAAAACGGCCAGACAGTTGGGTATTTCACTGGCCAGCCTGTATAACAAGATCGGCAGATGAAATTCCAAATTACTGGAATTCTGTTTTAAAATTTTAGAATCGGACAACCCACGAGATACGCCCGTTTTTTCGTGAAATTGCCGCGCAATGTACCGATCAGTTCTCAAAATATAGAAATAAAATAAAAATAAAACACACACTGGACACGCTCCTTGCCTGCCGTCACGGCCTCAAAGCATGTTGGCACGGTTCTTGCTTGAATATTATTTGATGGGCATATCGGTCCAAGAGGACACCCATCCACTATATTTTGAGGAGGTATCTACATGTTAGCGTTCCTTGGGTTTGTGACAGTATTGGGTATGTTGGCATTGGTGATGACCAAAAAGGCGTCGCCGATCGTCGCGCTGATCGGTGTGCCGTTGATCACCGGCATTGTCGCGTCTTTCTTCATCACCAACAAAGAAGGCGCGGTCAACGTAGTGAACAATCTCATCGGTCTGGGCGGCATGATCTCCAGCGGAATCGGAACAGTGGCAGCAACCGGAGTCATGTTCATTTTCTCCATCCTGTTCTTTGGCGTACTCACCGATGCCGGGACCTTCCGGCCCATCATCAAGAAAATCCTGAGCGTCATCGGAGTGGATCCCGTGAAAGTGGCCATCGGCACGGCCATCTTGGCCATGCTGGTACATTTGGACGGGTCGGGCGCGGTCACGTTCCTCATCTGCGTTCCCGCCCTTCTGCCTGTCTACGACGCCATTGGCATGAAGCGAACGACGCTGGCCACCATCGTAGCACTTGCCGCCGGCACCATGAACATCGTGCCTTGGGGCGGCCCCACCATCCGCGCGGCCACTGCCCTGGAGATGAACGTAATGACCTTGTTCTCTCCCGTGATTCCGGCTCTGCTCTGCGGCCTGCTCTCCGTGCTGGTAGTGGCCTTTTTATTGGGGCGGGGGGAGAAGTCCCGTATCGGCAGCGTGGCCTTGGCCAGAGTCACCCAGCAGGAAGAAAACCTCACCGAAGAACAGCAGGCGCTGTTGCGTCCAAGAATGTTCGGCATCAACATACTGCTGATTTTCGTTGCCATTGTCGCTCTCATCGGCGGCGGTCATCTGAAAATCGGGCCGGCAGTCGTCTTTATGGTGTGTTTTGTGGTGGCCATCACCCTCAACTATCCCTCCCCGAAAACCCAGAGGGAGCGCGTGGACAGTCACGCAAAAGCCGCCCTGATGATGGCGTCTGTTCTCTTTGCGGCCGGCGCGTTTACCGGCATCGTCAAGAACACCGGCATGATCACCGAGATGGCCAATACCCTGGTCAGCTTCATTCCAGTCAATCTGGGACGCTTTTTCCCCATCATCACCGGTATCATCGCCATGCCGGCTTCGCTGCTGTTCGACCCCGATTCCTTCTACTTCGGCGTCCTGCCCGTTTTGGGCAACACGGCGGCGGGGCTCGGCGTGGAGAGCGTAAACGTCGCCCGCGCAGCCATCTTAGGTCAAATGACCACCGGCTTCCCCGTGTCTCCCCTGACTCCTTCCACCTTTTTGCTGATTGGGCTTTCCGGCCTGGAGTTCGGTGAACACCAGAAGAAGACCATCCCCTTGGCCTTTGTGGTGACCATTGTCATGCTGATCGCCAGCCTGGTTACCGGCGCAATTCGTATCTAACCTGAGGAGTGGAAAGGGAGGAAAATCACATGAAAACCGTTCGCATTGGAAGCGGGGCCGGCTACGCGGGCGATCGCCTGGAGCCCGCCCTGGAGCTGATCGAAAAGGGAGCGATTGACTATATCAGCTTCGAGTGCCTGGCCGAGAGAACCATCGCCATTGCGCAGATGGCAATGCTCAAGGACCCCTCCAAGGGATACAACGACCTGCTGTCCTACCGCATGGAACAGGTGATCCCTTTGGCGTGGAAGCACAAGGTCAAGGTCATCACCAACATGGGCGCCGCCAACCCCCGGGCGGCTGTGGAGGTATGCTGCGAAATTGCCCGGCAGAAGGGCATCCAGGGCATCAAGATTGCGGCCGTGGAAGGCGACGACATCATGGCAAGGCTGGACGGATACCGGGACGCCCAGGTATGGGAGATCAAAAAACCTTTGAAAGAGCTGGACGGCCAGGTCGTCTCGGCCAACGTCTACCTTGGCGTGGCGGGCATTGTGGAGGCGCTGAAGCAGGGTGCGGACATCGTGATCACCGGCCGGGTGGCCGACCCCTCCATTTTTATGGCCCCTCTCATTCACGAATTCGGCTGGAAAATGGACAATTGGGACATCTTGGGGAAAGGCACGGCCGTGGGTCACCTGCTGGAGTGCGCCGGTCAGCTCACCGGCGGCTACTACGCGGAACCGGGGAAAAAAGACGTTCCGGACTGCCATCTTCTGGGTTTTCCCATTGCGGAGGTGTCGGAGGATGGGACCTTCTTCGTAACCAAGGTGGCCGGGGCCGGCGGGCTGGTCACCCCCCATACCTGCACCGAGCAGCTGCTTTACGAGTTGCACGACCCCACAAACTACCTGACCCCGGACGTGGTGGCGGACTTTTCCCGCGTCACCTTCGCTCAGACCGAAAAAGACGTGGTCCAGGTGAGGGGAGCCACGGGCAAAGAGCGGCCCCAGACTCTGAAGGTCTCCATCGGCTATAAAGACTGTTTCATAGGAGACGGCGAGATCAGCTACGGTGGCCCGGGCTGCGTCGATCGGGCAAAACTTGCCGGCGAGATCGCGGTGAAACGCTTGAAGATGCGGGGAATCCCTATGGACGAGCTGAAGGTGGACTTTATCGGCATCAATTCTCTGTTCTGGAGCACTCAGCGTCAGTATAACACCCCGGACGAGGTGCGGCTGCGGGTGTCGGCACGCACCAAGGACCGCGCCTCCGCGGCCCGGATCGGGGAAGAGGTGGAGGCGCTCTACACCAACGGCCCTGCCGGAGGCTGCGGCGCCGTCAAAACGGTTCGGGAGATTGTCTCGGTAGCGTCGATCCTCGTCGACCGCAGCGGCATCGAGCCGAGAGTCACCCTCAAGGAGGTCAAGTAAATGAAGCTCTGGGAGATAGCGCACAGCAGAACCGGGGACAAGGGGAACATCGCCAACATATCCCTGATTGCTTACGATATGAAAGATTATGATCTGCTCCGGGAGAAGGTGACATCCCAAAAGGTCAAAGAGTGGTTCGGCGACATGGTCAAAGGAGAAATCGCGCGCTACGAGCTGCCTCAACTGGGTGCCATGAACTTTGTCATGCAGGACGCCCTGGGCGGCGGCGTAACCCGCACCCTCTCCCTGGACATGCACGGCAAGGGAATGAGTTCCTACCTTCTGGACATGGAAATTTAAAATATGTAAATTTAAAATATGTAAATTTAAAACATGTAAATTTAAAATATGGAGAGTGTTGTTTTCTAATGATATCCCTCAGACAAGTCCTTATGCCGTAAGAATTTCTCTTGAGGAAATCATTAGAAAAACGACACTCTCAAATTTTTTATTTTATCAAATTCCTCATTTTATCAAATCTCTCATTTTATCAAATTCCTCTTTACGGCGATTCTGATGACGTCTGCAAGACTGCTGGCGCCCAGTTTCACGTAGACCGTGTTCAGCAGCATTTTCACTGTGGCGATGGACACATCGCAATTCGCCGCGATCTCCGAGCGGGAGAGTCCTTTGTACAGGTCCCGGAGAACTTCCGTTTCTTTTTTCGACAGTTGCACGTCATTTCCTATGTCGTTTGTTTTTTTGTACTCCGATGAGACGAGAAGCAGTTGTTTAGCGTAGGCGGCCGATTTTCGGTTGACAAGCTCGAGCCATTGAACGGGAATACCGCAGTTTTTGTCCCGCATCGCCGCCCGGGTGAGGGTGCGCATATCTTTGCCCAGTTCGATGAAGGGCATCATCAGATCGTTGGAAAGGGCGAGATCATAGGCTTCCCGCA
Organism: Synergistaceae bacterium; assembly: GCA_031277095.1. Classification (GTDB taxonomy): domain Bacteria; phylum Synergistota; class Synergistia; order Synergistales; family Aminobacteriaceae; genus JAISLU01. The sequence goes on along the minus strand of JAISLU010000046.1, from coordinate 2,831 downwards.
GCGCGGTCATGGACGCGGCCCGGTTTTTGAGCTGATATTGAGACGCCGCCACCAGCAGTTTCATCTCCAGTTTCCCAAACAGCACATCGGCAAACGCCGGCTTGCTTTCAATAAAAGACAACAGCTCGTGGTATCGTTTGTCCGAATAGTAGAATTTCGCTTTGGCAAAGTTCCCAAAATCCGCCTTGAACGCCCCTATGGACCCTTCTCCGAAGTCGCCGCCCAGTATCCAATGGGCGATGAGGTTCGGCTGGTTGAGAGCGGAATAATACCAGCTGGACACCACGTCATAGGTGATGAAGCGGGTAGAATATTCTTTCATTTCCAGCTGCGCGCTCAAATCCTCGAGTACCCTCTGGATTGCCTCGAAATCTCCCTGGGCGAGCGCGATGCGCAGGAGGTAAAACAACGCGCGATTCCTCACTTCAGATTGTTTTTTCTCCTCCGCCTTCTGCAGGGCCTGCCCAAGAAATTTAGCGGCGTTTTTCAAGTCGGCCTTGTAAAATTGCAGTTCTCCCCTCGCCAAATCGTCCAGGCCGAACATACATCCGTCCAAAATCTCGGTGACGTGGGGTATCAGGCGCGTCAAAGCGTCTATATACTCCTCCATCGCGCCGCTCCTGGTCGTGCCGACTTTGGAAATCAGCGCGCTCAGGGGTACGCTGGTGACCGCCCCGCATTCGGCGTAAGGGCTGAGCTTATAATAGTGAGCCGCTTTTGCCAGGGGCTCGTCGAAATCATAGCGGTCCGTGCGAGGAGCCATCAGATATTTCACGACGCCCTGTGCCGTATAAACGCCGCAAAGAACGCGGCTGTTGAAATCGGAGTCGGGGAGAGGCGAATATTTTTCGATGCGTTTGTTGACGTCTTCCAATGCTTCCGAGTAAAGGTTCAGGCTCATGAGGAGGGTGGGATACTGACGATGGAACAGGGCAAGGTTTTCCAGCGCCTGGGTCGGAGCCTTGTTGTAGATCTCGAGGATGAACTTCGCCTGATTGTAAGGAAACCGTATGGGCAAACGGTACACCATTTCGATCAGCGCCTGGTAATCGCCGGCCTTGTCGTAGTAAGAAACCGCATCCATTTTATAATCGTTCTCGTCACACCAGCGGGCCGCCTTCAAATAGACGTCTCTTTTTTCCTCCTCCGTCAGGATATCCTGTTTTTGCCGCAGGTAATCGAGAAACAAATGGTGGATGAGGTACACGTGCAAAAAAGTGTCCAGCCGGACGAAAGAACTGACCTTTTTCAGCTCTTCGACGAGACTTTCGTCACCCCCGGCAAGGATTGAAACAAGATCCCTCGCAAGGTGGTCTATCAGGGACAGCCGAACCAAAAATCGCCGCAGCCTTTCCGAGGCCACGGAAAACACTTCGTTGTCGATCATTGTGAAGATGTTCAGCTTCATGGCGATGCGCGCGTCTTGTTCTCGGACGGAAGATTTTTTCAGGGACAGGCTGATCAGATTCACCGCCAGCATCCATCCCGCCGTGTCGTCGTAAATATTGGAGATGCCCCGCGGCGACAGAGGGATGCCCAGCATTTGAAAATACTGGCCCATCTCGCTCTCCGTCAAACGCAGATCGTTTTCGTCCACGTTGAAGACCATGCCTTGGGAGAGCAATCTGACGGTGTTGATGTTCGGGTCCGTCCGCGAAATCAGGACCGTGGTGATATTCGGGAAGGGGAAATTGATGGATCTTTCGAGAAACTGGAGCACCGACCTATCCTGTATCAGGTGAAAATCGTCGAAAACCATCACCCTTTTCATGGCCGGCAGAATTTTGTCCTCGATCATCGAAAGATATTTCGCGAACTGCTCCCCTGTTTCCGGAAACTCCAGGGTCAACAGGCCTTCCGCGAAACGCTTGTTGTACAGCGAGATGGTCTGGGCGAAATTCTCCCAAAATCGCATCCCCATGTTGTCGCGCTCGGAAAGCTGGAACCACATGGTGGTCGCGTCGTAATTTTGAAGGAACGAGTAAACGGCCAAGGTCTTGCCATATCCGGCGCCTGCGGAAACGATGACAAGCCGTCTTTGCATGGCCTCCGCAAGGATCTCGTTTATGCGCGGGCGTTCCAGAAAGGTTCTATTTTCCGTGAGGATTGACAATCTTTTATGGAATATATGATCGCTCATTTTGGAAAATCCTTTCCCGCTTTTCAGCAGCAGCCTACGCTTTGTACCCAGCAAACGGGCAATGTAGAAATCCGGAAAACAGTGTGCTGTACTAAATCATCGAAATAATATACCCATTTTATAAAAAGACAATACACAATAGGTCGTATTTTGTGATTATTATCTCCGATAACAGGGCGTATTTTGCGACTCGAAACACAGGCATCAGCCCATATCCTCGCATTGTATGCCAAAGGTAACGATTATAAATGTCGTTTGTCACTTAATTTTGAATGACTTTTCGTGACGTTTAGGACTTTATTTCTTGGATCGCATAGATTATAATGCAATGAATAATTAAAACAGGGTAACTTCACGTCAATATCGGAGACGAAACCTAAATTTTTGCGCCACTGTTGCGTAAAAGCGTTAAAATGTTTTATTTAACGAGGGGAAAGAAGGGAGGGAGGCGATTGGGGGTTTCCAAAGTTCGGATTTTTTGCGGGTTTTATGAGTTCGAGATTTAAAAAGGAGGAATGAATATGGGTATCAAGATTTCAAAGCGTTTCATTTTGGCTGCCGCCGCTTTGGCGATGGTGTTGGCGGCGGGGGATTTTGCGGGCGTGAGCGCGGCGGCCGACGACCCGCTGGGGGGGAATTATTCGATTATTCTCAAAGACCGGGTGATCTTGACAAAGGATTTAATTTCAGG
>JAISLU010000004.1 GCA_031277095.1 Synergistaceae bacterium | reverse complement strand
CAATATGGGCATTTGACAGACACTAAAGCCATCTTTATGACCATCCCTTCACTAATTTTATTAGGTAGCACTATCATATCAATATATTCAATTCTTTTCAACATATTTGACCCACTACCAAATTTTCAAAGCCTCGGCGAAATTCGAGCCGAAATTGATCGTCTCTTCAGGTTTGGTGTTTATGCTATCCGTGAAAGATTCGACCGCTATGAGCGTCGCCGTGCATCATCCATACCGTATGGAGTTTGATTTGAACGTAGATTTGGAGGGCGGGGTCGAGCAGCCATTGTTCGAAGCGACACTGACGCCGAGCGTCAACGTTTGTAAGGGGGTCGCAGTGATCCCTGTCGCGGGCCCTGTCGTTGTCCCCATTCCGTGGGGTATCGGGGTATCGCTGGTTGCCGAAGCGAAAGTTGGGTTCAACGCCGGTCTTGATTTGAACTACAATACTGTCTGGGCAGCGGACGCTGGCTTTTATTGGGATGGGGATTTTCACATGATAAAAAAAGACCTCGAAACTGTCGGAGGCAGCGGCCTGCGTGCTGACCCGTCGGTCAAGTCCTCTGCGGAAATCGGTTTCGGTCCTAAAATACTTCTCGACGTGTGCGCCGCGCCTTTTATTTCCCTCAAGTCGACCGTCGGCGCAAAGTTCGAAATGGACTGGGGAGATGTTGACGCTTGGAAGGTGGACGGAAAGTTCAAACTGTCCCTCACAGCCGATCTCCTTGAAATGTGCAAAAAATGGAGCAACTTGTTCGATGAACTGAAATTTTCCGTTAATATCATTGACTATTCCTGGCCTATCTGGCCCAAAAACGCATCCCCTAACCCCCCTCCCACCAACGGCAACTGGATCGACGTGGCGGACACGTCGTGGTACAGCCCCTACAAGACCGAATTTGAGATATCCAGCGCCGAGCAACTGGCAGGGCTGGCGAAGATCGTCAACGATACCGGTGCCCTGCGGGATGATTTCTCCGGCAAAACCATCCACCTTACAGCCAGCATCAACCTCGCCGGCAGGGAGTGGACGCCCATCGGCTACTCCTACTACTCCTCCTTTCAAGGCACGTTCGACGGTGGCGGAGGCACGATAGCGAACATGACAGTGAATGCAGAGGGTCTCGGTTCTCAATATAGTGGACTTTTCGGGGAAAACAGAAGAGGTACGATCAAAAACGTCAATTTGAGCAATATCGACGTCTCCTCCTCCTCCTCCTCCTTCTCCGCCGCGGGCGGTATCGCAGGGGGTAACTCCGGGACGATAGGGAATTGCACGGCCAGCGGCAGGGAGATCAGCGCAGTCAACACCGGGGAAGGCGAAGCGTACAGGGGCGGTCTCATCGGTTACAACAGGACCTACACCTACACCACAGTCAGCGGCAACAACAACGAAACCGGAATATCTCCCGCGATAGGCTTGGATTATAGAAAGAATCCCCCGGCCCCCAGCGACGAAATTTAAGATCGAAATAACCTTGCCAGACTAAACCCCTAAACCTCCGGTTTTTACGAGCCGGAGGTTTTTTTATCGTATTGCACTCGCAAATCCGAGGTGACCGGTTGTATACCGACACACGACATGGGTTGAATATCTCTTGGCCCCGAAGATTCGTAACGTGAGGCAAAGGGCAAATGTGGCCAGCCTTTGGCGAAATTTGGGATTGAAAAAGGTTACCCAAAAATTTGAAATCTCTATGGGCAAATCTTTGGCGAATAACCGTCGAATTGAAAGGTCTGCGATATGAAAAAGGGCGCGGCAATTACCAGCTTTTAGGAACAAAATCCTTCGGGATATCGATCTTTATGGTGTCCTTGTCCTCGGTCTGGACGATGACGTAAAAACCCGTTTTGAGGGCGTAGGCTTTGACGCTACGCGATATGGTCGCGCCTGCGATAGCCCCATAGATTTTCCGCTTGTCACCTCTTTTGTCCTTGTTGAGGCGAAATATCTCCAAGCGTCGCACGAGGCTTCGCACGTGTTCTTTAGATGGTTTCACCTCTACCTCCACGCCGAGGATAGCGTCCCTGTTTTCCAGGACAAGATCGAACTCCGCAATTTTTTGTTCGCTTCCCTCGCCCACGAAAATTTGGCGTCCCAGAGAAAGATCAAAGAAGCGGAGGCCAATGGCGGCGAACTTCTGTATGATGTCACGCGATACATCATATGCCTCAAATTCTTCAAATTCATCAAGCCAATTCCGCTTCCGATCATCCCGGTCGATCTCTTCTTCCATGCGCAGATCGCCCATCTCCGGTTCACGCGGTTGCGCTGTCGTTGTCATTGCGTTTCGCCTCCCATTCCCGAAAAACTTTTTTTTATTTTATCATGCGAGGGACAAGCGCCAATGTTCATTGATTGATCGCCATCACTGCCTCCTGTATCCCGGCAATGAAGTATCTCTGCGCCACCAGAGATTCGACGGCGCGATGATCGTGTCCGGTTCTTTTTGTGCCCTATCCTGCGGGCAAGAAGAATGTTATAATAACTCACTAAGCGAGGTGAACGGATGATGAGCGACTGTATTTTTTGCAAAATAGCCAAAGGAGAAATACCCGCGGATTTTGTCTACAAAGATGAAACGGTCTTTGTGATTCGTGACGTGAACCCTCAGGCGCCGACGCATTTTTTGGTCATCCCGACGCAGCATATCGCATCCGCCGCCGATGTAGGCGACCCCGGAATTTGGATTTCGGTCATGGAACGCGCGGTCAAAATCGCGCGCGAGTTGGGTTTGGACAAAGAAGGATTCCGCATGGTCGTTAACACGGGAGTGCAGAGTGGGCAAACGGTGCCGCACCTCCATCTGCATCTTCTGTCGGGTCGTAATTTCGGGTGGCCTCCAGGTTAGGCGGCGATCCTAAAACCCGGAAGGGGGGGATCTTAGATGACGACGGTCATTCGTAAAGACGGAGAAAGCCTTGAAGACACTCTCCGCAGATTCAAACGGGAGGTTTCGAAAGTGGGAACTCTTCGAGAGGCAAGGAAGAGAGAACACTACGAGAAACCCAGCGACGCCAAGAAGTTGAAGCGCGCTGAAGCCGCTCGCAAACGAAAGAGCAGCAGGACCCGGTGAACAAACGATCGATTTTTCATCCGATTTTTCATCAAGGTAGGTGCCGACATGGGATTGGTGGCAACGGTCGCTGCAGATTTGCTTGTGGCAATGAAAGCACGAGACGAACTGAAGTTATCCGTTTTGCGTATGTTGAAGGCCGAATTTCAAAAGGCCCAGGCGGACAAGGGAAGAGCTTCGGCATTGACCGAAGAGGAGACGTTGGCGCTGGTGCGCCGGCTGGTAAAACAGCGCAGGGACGCGGCGGAGCAGTATGAGGCCGCCGGAGCTTCCGAACGGGCGAAAGAAGAACTGAGCGAAATTGTCGTTCTCGAGTCCTACCTTCCCGCCCAGTTGGACGATGAAGAGTTGGACGCCTTGGTCCGTTCGGCGGCGGAAAAAGCGGCCGTCTCCTCCCCCAAAGACATGGGAAAGCTCATGAGCGCCTTGATGGGCATGGTGGCGGGACGCGCCGACGGGAAAAGAGTCAAGGAAAAGGCGACGGCATACCTGTCCTCGCTGTAATGGAGATAGAATAAAAAGAGGGAGTCTGGACGCAGGTCCGGCTCTCTTTTTTGTGAGTTTCGTTTTTCATTTTATTATTTTAAGGAGTGTTGTTCAATGGCTTTAAATTTTGATGCAGAGCGCTACATGTATCCTTCGAGGCGAACCGTCGTCTATGGTTCCCGGGGAATGGTGGCGACGGGGCAACCCCTGGCGGCCCAGGCGGGCTTGGAGATACTCAAGAAAGGGGGCAACGCCATCGATGCGGCTGTCGCCACGGCCGCGTGCCTGACCGTGGTGGAGCCCACGGCCAACGGCATTGGCGGAGACTCCTTCGCTTTGGTATGGGTGAAAGATAAGCTCTACGGTTTGAACGCCAGCGGTTTTTCCCCCAAGGCAGCCAGCGCGGAGACGTTGACGAAATCGGGAGTAAAAGAAATGCCGAAGTTCGGCTGGTATCCCGTGACGGTCCCCGGGGCTCCCTCCGGGTGGGCGGCCCTGTCCAAAAAATTCGGCCGGCTCCCCCTGACGGAAGTTCTGAAGCCGGCTATCGCCTACGCCACCGACGGATATCCCGTCTCCCCTACGGTGAGCAAGCTGTGGAAAAGGGCGTTCGTCAACTATACGAAAGAGGGGACGGGGGAAGAGTTCAAACACTGGTTCGAGACCTTCTGCCCCAAGGGAAAAGCGCCCGAGGCTGGAGAAATCTGGTCCTCCAAAGGCCACGGGGAGACCCTCGCCCTGATCGCGGAGACGGGGGCCGAGGCCTTTTACCGCGGGGCACTGGCCGAGAAGATCGACGCGTTTTCCAAAAAATACGGGGCATGGCTGTCCGCCTCCGACCTGGCGGAATATCATCCCGAGTGGGTCGAGCCCATCAGCGTCGGCTACAGAGGCTACGACGTGTGGGAAATCCCCCCCAATGGGCATGGTATCACGGCCCTCATGGCTTTGAACATCCTCAAGGCCTATGACTTCTCGGGCTCTCGGGAGGACGAAAAGACGTACCATCTGATGATCGAGGCCCTGAAGCTGGCCTTTGTGGACACGATGCACCACGTGGCCGATCCCCGGTTCATGAAGTATACGGCGAAGGAGCTTCTCTCCCAGGCCTACGCGGACGAGCGCCGCAAGCTGATAGGCTCCTCAGCGATAGACCCCGCCCCCGGAACGCCTCCCAAGGGAGGAACGGTCTATCTGGCGGCCGCGGACGGAGAGGGCAACATGATTTCTATGATCCAGAGCAACTACATGGGGTTCGGTTCGGGGCTGGTCGTTCCCGGCACGGGCATCGCCCTGCACAACCGCGGCAACAACTTCAGCCTGGACCCGAATTCTCCCAACGTTCTGGCTCCTTCCAAAAAGCCTTATCATACCATCATTCCCGGATTTCTGAGCAAGGACGGAAAGGCCGTGGGACCTTTCGGCGTGATGGGCGGCTTCATGCAGCCTCAGGGGCACGTTCAGGTGGTCACCAACATGGTCGATTTCGGTATGAACCCCCAGGAGGCTCTGGACGCTCCCCGCTGGCAGTGGACGAAGGGCAAAAACGTCCAGGTGGAACAGGGAATCCCCAACGCTATCGCGCTCTCCCTGGCTGCGAGAGGACACGATATTCAGATGCTGCCGGACTCCATCACCTTCGGTCGCGGAGAGATCATCGTCAAAACCCCTTACGGCACTCTGGCTGGCGGCACGGAACCCCGCACGGACGGCAACATCGCCGTGTGGTGACATGTAAGTTCAAGGCAAAGTAACTTTCGAAAAGTAACTTTCGAAAAAAAATTTCAGGGGGGTCGAGTACGTCCCCCCACGATTTTAAATTTGAGTTTAAATTTGAGTTTAAATTAAGGAGGTTCTCAGTTTATGGTTGACGCAACGTTTTTTTTGTTTCTCTGCCTGGGTATTTTCGCTATCGGGGATATTCTCGCCGTCGCCACAAAGGCCCGTCTCTCTTCGGTGTTCGTAGCTTTGATGCTCTTTCTGGTGGGCTTCCTCACGGGCGTTCTGCCCTTGGACATCATCGAGAAGGCACGCCTGAACCAGCTCGCCAGTTGGGCTTCCGTTTTCATCGTCTACCACATGGGAACCACCATCAACCTGAGCGAGCTGATTCATGAGTGGAAAACCGTTGTGATGTCCTGCCTGGCCATGCTGGTGGCCGTCGTCTCCATCTTCCTGGTCGTCCCGTTGATCGGCAAGGAGGCCGCCATCGTCAGCATCCCCATCGTCAACGGAGGGATCATCGCGACACAGATCATGGTGGAGCAGGCCACCAAACAAGGACTGGCCCTTGCCGCCGCTCTGGGCGCGATCGTATACGCCATCCAGAAGTTCGTGGGGACGCCGCCTGCCTCTTTCTTCGGCTTGAAGGAGGCGGAGCTGATCCTGGCGGACTACCGCAAGAAAAAATCCGAAGGCGTCGGGGAAGTTTCCGCCAGCGTCAAGGAGCAAACCCACGAGAAGAAAAAAACCGTCTACGACATTCTGAATTTGGATAAATACTATACGCATTTCACCTGTCTGGGGGTCACGGGCTTCTTCGGGTGGCTCTCCTTCTGGCTGCAGGCGAAGACCACCGTCAACTACTCGATTTGGGCTCTGCTGCTGGGAACCGTCACGAGCCAGCTCCACATCGTGCCCAGCAAAATACTGGACAAGGGACGCGCGGCCGGCCTGTTGAACATGGCCGTTTTTGCCGGGATCATTCCCGCTCTGGGGAAGATCAACGTAGAAGACCTCTCGACCCTCGCCGTGCAGACCGTCATCGTCTTCGCCGCGGTGTTGATCGGCACCTTTTTCTTCCTCTACTTCCTGCCGACCTGGAAGTTCATCGGCTCCCGAAACCTGGCCGTGGGAATCGCTATGGGTCAGCTTCTGGGGTTCCCCGCCACTTACCTGATCGCCAATGAAATCGTGACGGCCGTGGCCCAGGACGAAGGCGAGCGGGAAGCGATTCTGAAGCGCATCATGCCCGCCTACGTGGTGGCGGGCCTGGCGTCGGTCACCACCGTCTCCATTGTCATAGCGGGTTTCTTCGTCAAGTTGTTGTAAAGGAAGTCTCAGGGGACCCGGAGATCCAGTGGCAAAAAGCTGTACACACCGCTGGATTTCACTGAGGTCCCCTTTTTTCGGCCCTTTTTTCAATCAGGTTCAATCAGAAGATACACGGAGCGGATTTGGGCGGATTTGGGTCACTTGCGCCCGGTAGGCGATGATGGTAATATACTCGCCGGCTCGAAGCTAGGCCCTGCGTTTTAGGGATCGACGTATAGCGTGGCTTTGAAGCGGTTTTACGCAGAGAATTTTATCCATATTTATGAAGAGGGGATACCTATGATCCAGAAAGAAAAGAAACAGGAAGTCATCGCCGCCTACAAAACCCACGAATCGGATACGGGTTCACCGGAGGTACAGGTTGCCGTTTTGACCGAAAGAATCCGCGAATTGACGGAGCACCTTAAAATACACACGAAAGATTTCCATTCTCGGCGAGGTCTTTTGAGAATGGTCGGGCGGCGCAGAAAACTCCTGCACTACTTGAAAGACAAGGACTTCAATCGTTACCGGGATTTGATCGGACGCTTGGGTCTCAGACATTGACGATAAACATGAGAACAGAAAGATAATAAAATAAAGGGTTTGCATTCAAAGTTGTCTCTAAAAAATTTTCTTCAAGTTTTCTTAAACGAAAGGTGTTTTCGGCCATGAAAAAAGAAATCCATCCTGCTTATCAGGAATGCAAAGTAAACTGTGCCTGCGGTAATTCCTTTGTGACCCGCTCCACGCAAAAAGAGATTCGGGTGGGAGTATGTTCTCAATGTCACCCTTTTTACTCGGGGAAGAGAGGCAGCCGAGTCATTACGGACGGACGCCTCGAAAAATTTCAGAAAAAATACGCCGGGATCAACTACGGGCAGAAAACCACGACCGAAGGATAGGATTTGCCCCTTTAATTTCATATCTTCTCTTTTACGGCGTCCTATCCAGAGGATTTTTTCGTTGCAGGGCGAGGTGAGGGTCAGTCTATGGAAGTTTGCCTCCTTGAGCATACTCCCGAGCCCGACAGCCTGATCGCCGCGGCGGCCCGAATATGTTACAGCGACGTCGCCGCTCGCGATCTTCGGGAGCGGGAAGTGGGGCGCCTGTCCGTTCGGTTGCTGAAAGATCTTTGGCGCAGCGGGCATCATTCTCCCTTTGAACACGCTTCTTTTACTTTTGGGGTCGATGGACTGAGCCGGGTGACCTCTCATCAACTGGTGCGGCACCGTCTGGCCAGTTTCAGCCAGCAAAGCCAGCGATACGTGAAAATGGACCGGGCGGAGGTGGTGACCCCGCCTTCCATTGCCAGCGACGTGGAGGCGTATACGCTGTTCCGGGAACAGTCCCTGGCCGCCTATGAAACCTACAAATCTTTGGTCGCAATGGGCATCCCTGCGGAGGACGCGCGTTTCATTCTGCCCCACGGCTGGGAAACGCGCCTCGTCCTCACCATGAACGCGCGGGAACTTCACCATTTTTTCGACCTGAGACTCTGCCGCAGGGCGCAGTGGGAAATACGGGAACTCGCGCGCCTCATGCTGGGCGAGTGCCGGAAAGCCGCGCCCGTCACCTTCGATCTGGCGGGCCCATCTTGCGTCAGAACGGGCCGATGTCTGGAATCCCGTCCTTGCGGCGACCCGTATAAAAATATGGAGGACCTTCTTGCAACAGACAAAAAGCAAGCAAATCAAAACCAGGCAGAATAAAATCTGGATGACGTTCCCTGTATTTTCCAGATTTTTGTTTTTTTTGGGGCTTTGGGCGGAGAACGCCGCGGATTCCGATACCCGGAAAATTCCCGTGGGCGGGCAGGCCGTCATTGAGGGCGTTCTCATGAAAGGCCCCGACCGTTGGGCTTTGGCCGTTCGGCGGCCCGACGGGCAGATTTTTCAAGAGAGCTGGGGCAATAGCTCCAAAACAAAACGCTATCCCTGGAAACTTCCTGTTCTGCGCGGTATCGTGACCATGGTGGAAATGGTGGGAACCGGTTTTCGGGCTCTCGGCAAGTCGGCGGAGATCGCCCTTGGCGACAGCGAGGAAGAGCTGACTAAAAAAGACCTGCTCCTTGCGATTTTGATCGGCATCGCAGCCGTGGTCGGCCTCTTTATCGCGCTGCCTCTGTGGCTGTCGGAGGCGGCGGCGGGCTTTTTTTCCCTTTCCGCCGGTGCTCGGAACGCCGTCGAGGGCGTGATCCGGGGAGGTATCTTTGTCGCTTATGTCGCCATAATCGGTTTATGGAACGACATCCAGCAGGTTTTCCGCTACCACGGAGCGGAACACAAAACCATAAACGCTTTCGAGGACGTGGGCTCAGCAGCCTTGACGCCGCAGGTCATCGCCCTTTACTCCCGTATACATACCCGGTGCGGAACGTCGTTTCTTTTGATCGCGATCCTCATCGGCATCGTAGTTTTTTCCGCCATCGGAGGAAGGGGGATACTGTGGCGCGTGGGTTTACGGGTCGCGCTGCTGCCCTTGGTGATCGGGATATCTTATGAAATCATACGTCTGGCGTCTAAATCCGGTTTCATCGGAAAATTTTTGATGGCTCCGATGTTGTCTCTGCAGTATTTGACGACGCGAGAGCCTGACTTGGGGCAAATCGAAATCGCCTTGACCTCTCTCCTGGCCTCTCTCGGCGCGCCCTTGAAACGGGAGAATTGATCGCGATGGATATCGAAGACAAGCTGAAGGCCATAGAACGGGATTACCTGGATGTGGAGAAAAAAATGGCCGATCCCGCCGTCACGTCGAACCTGAAGGAACTCCAATCTCTGGGGAAAAAACATGCCCAACTGGAGCCGGTGGTCGAGAAATTTCGCCACTATTGCGCAGTGCGGCAGAGCATCCAGGAAGCCAGGGAGCTTCTCAAAAGCGGCGACGCCGACATGGAGACGCTGGCGGCCGAAGAAATTCTGCGCCTGGAGCCGCAGATCGACGGCTTCGAGGAAGAACTCAAACTTTTGCTTTTACCCGAGGACCCCAACGACGAAAAAAGCGTCGTCGTGGAACTCCGAGCCGGCACCGGCGGCGAAGAGGCCGCTCTTTTCGCGTCCGATCTCTATCGTATGTACAATCGGTTTTGCGAGCGCCAGCGGTGGCGCTTGGAGGTGCTGGACTCCAACGAGACGGGCATTGGGGGATACAAGGAGATCGTCTTCCGCATCGACGGCGAGGGCGCTTACAGCAAGCTCAAGTTCGAGAGCGGGGTTCATCGAGTGCAGCGCGTTCCCGTAACGGAAGCGAGCGGACGCATCCACACTTCTGCGGCTACGGTGGCTGTTTTGCCCGAGGTGGATGACGTAGAGGTGGAAATCCGCTCCGAGGACCTGAAAATCGACACGTACCGCTCCAGCGGCGCGGGCGGTCAGCACGTGAATATGACGGATTCCGCAGTACGCATAACCCATCTTCCCACAGGTATTGTCGTGACCTGCCAAGACGAGCGGTCTCAGATCAAAAATCGCGCCAAGGCCATGGCCTACCTCAAAACGAAGCTCTACGACCTCGAACTCCAGAAACAAACATCGGAACAGGCCTCCGAGCGGCGGGGACAGATCGGGTCGGGGGACCGTTCGGAGCGCATCCGTACCTACAACTACCCCCAAAACCGCATCACAGACCACCGGATCAACGTCACGTCGTACAAACTGGACGCTTACCTGGATGGCGACCTTTACGAGCTGATCGATGCCATGACCTTGGCTGAGCAGACGGAGCGGCTTCACGCCCTGAAATAAAACACCCGGTAAAGATCATCTCAACAACTTCATCGAGTAGGAGGCCGGATGGCCCCAAACAAAATTTGGCCCCGTATTTGCGCTAACGGGGCAGAGGACCGGAAACTTATTTTATGCCAAGAATTCACAAATCCATTTAGCCAGACGGTCGGTTTCCTCGTAAATGAGCATATGACCGGATTTGTCAAAAATTTCAAAAGTGGCGTTAGGAATGAGTTTGGCTACCTCCTGCCCCACATCCGGTGGGTTGAGGCCATCGTATTGCGCTGAGATGAGCAGCGTCGGCGCCGTTATCTTGTGCAGGTCGGGACGCAGGTCAAAGTTGTGCAGCGCCTTATCGACGGCCGCCATTTCCTGGGGCGTCAACTTCGGTATCTCGGCCTCGGCTTTGAAGACCTGATCTCGAAGGGTTTGCGGCGTATCGGGACACCAAAGAGCGCCCTGTACCTCCTCAAGCACTTGGTTATAGTCGAGTTTGGAGGGGTCCACTCCCTTGGAGGTGAGATAACGCAACACAGAAGAAGTTTTGCCATGTCCCTTGGTCACAATCGGAATGAGCTTGTCGATATGTTTCGAGTCCAACACGGCAGCTTGCAAGGCAATGTAGGAACCCATCGAATAACCCAACACGCTGGATTTTTCGTAACCAAAAGCCTCGATCAGCGCCAGCAAGTCGTGACCGTGGTCGGCCAACGTATATTCGGCGGGTTTTCCAGACTCTCCGTGTCCCCGGGCATCGTAGGCTATAACATAAAATTTGTCCTGTATAGCCTCGGCCAGAGATCGAAAGATGATATGACTTCCGTAAAGGCCGTGAACAGCAAAGAGAGGCAGATGGGAAGATTGCCCGTAAGTCTCATAAGCGATGTCTATACCGTTGACGTGAATGCGCGCCATGCTCATGTTCAAACTACCCCCTTTTTGTTTTTGATTTTACAGAGTATTAAATAGGAAGTCAATGATTATGGAAAATATAGCCTGTGTTGGCTCCACAGACTTATAGGGATTATAGTGTGAACGACCACAAGATTCTTTTCATTTAAGTTGTGGACTTTTTAAGTTGTAATTTTTTGTTGTTTCGACAATAGATTGGCCAGCTCTTCAGCGTCGCTTTCTTTTTCGTATTCCTCGATCTCCACACCCCAATCCTTGGAGATGCGCGCGCCGCCGCGAAACTCGTGTACGACCTTATCGAGAGCATAATAATTTCTGTGAATCCCTTCACCGTCTTTACGGAACTTCCGTGCCCGGGCACGGTCGATGCCGAGGCGTTCGCCCGTTTCCACGGCGTCAATGTCGGCGCCGAGAAAAATGAATTCCCAACCGCACTTCTCTCTCCGCTGTTCCACCATAGATTTGACTTTTTCGTAGGAATATTCGCTGCTGGCGTTTTCCATACCATCTGTCGTGATAATGAACAGCACTTTTCTCGCCCGGTATTCCTCCGCTGTGCGTTTCTGAACGCTGTCGATCTTGTGGATTGTTCTGCCCACAGCATCAAGCAGCGCGGTACTGCCACGGACGAAATATTCCTCCCTTGTTATTGGGCTGACCGCCTTGATGTCGATGCGATCATGAAGCACTTCATACTCGTGGTCGAACAGCACGGTGGTGAGCCGGCAATCGCCAGACTCCGTACGCTGTTTGTCGATCATAGAATTGAAGCCTCCGATTGTGTCGCTTTCCAATCCGCTCATCGATCCACTTCTGTCCAAGATAAAAACCAGTTCCGTCAAATCTGTTTTCATTGAGTTTTCCTCCATTCATGAAAATGATGAACAGAGTGTAACGCAGCGTGACCGGAAAATGGTCGCCTGCCAAGCGACAGTTTATTCACGACCCAATAACGACTGTACGCAGGGGAACAGCTGCCAGGAGTTCTCCCCTCGAAAGGGGGTGAGAGCGTGGAAGAGATAAGAAAACTCGTAGAAGCGATAGCAACACTCCTACGAGCAATCGCGGAACTAATCCGCATTATCTTCAACCGCACTTAACCTTTGCTTGGGCGTAAGTCCTGGTGAAGGTATCCGCCCCTCATCGGGCAACCAAAAATCGCCGCCTGATCTCTATAAAAGAAACTAAGCGACTCACTCGGCTCCGTTGTCGCCGGTTCGCTGCTTATCCTTTTCCCCGGTGGCTTTTCCATCAGAATTATACCCCTCTCACCTAACCGTAAATCCCCTAAAAAATTAAAGGTGTATCAACCCGAAGTTTGGATTCCTAATGCTTTCAGAATGCTACGCTGAGTCTTTGATAAAGCAGGGTAAACATCTTTGTATTTCCCTTTGAATTTTACCTTGTAAATGGCTTGAATGTGGTTGAACATCTGACGTCGGTCGATTGGAACCCACATTTCGCAGTTGTTATTTTGGCCGTATTATTTTCGTGAAGAGGTCTTGAGAGTATCCACAAATGTAAACTTGCTCGTCGAAGCCGGACCAGCGAATCATTTTCACTATATCCTTAGGGATGTTGTCTG
>JAISLU010000113.1 GCA_031277095.1 Synergistaceae bacterium | reverse complement strand
TTAATGAATCGTGTTAAACATTAGCAAATATCACGGATTTATTGGACACAATATTTACTATTATTCATATATTTGCATTTATCGACAATGTGGTAGAAAAATGGCCGGGAATTAGAGTTTACTTTTGCATTCGACGTTTTTCTCCATAGGGATAGCTATGGCCGTCGGTCTGATTTTCGGAAGCTATCAGAAAGAAGGTCAGACCGATGTCGTGAAAAACACCACGATTATCGTCGCGTCGGTGATTGCTGTGGCAGTCGCTGCCGGCATGATGATTTTCCCAATGGCGTCTTCCTTCGGCCTGGAAATGAATGCTGGGCCAGGATTGACGTTTATCACAATGCCAAACGTGTTCAAACAGATGGCAGGCGGGAGAATTTGGGGCACGGCGTTCTACGTCGCGTTTTTTATCGCCGCATTTTCTTCCGGCATCGCCGGATGGGAAGCTGTCATGGTGTTTTTGAGGGAAGAATTCAGGTTAACGCGCGGTAAAGCTATTGTGGGAACCTTGTTGCTGGTGTGTCTTGTGGGCGTTCCAGCCACCTTGTCGGATTCCATGTTCAATATGTTCGATCTCCTGACGAACAACATTTTCCTTGTCCTGGGCGCTTTCTTGATGACAATTTTTATAGGATGGGTCTGGGGAATGGAGAAATTGGCTGAGGTTGCGGGGTTTGCCAAAAATCCTCTCCTGAAAACGTACTTCGCGCTGATAATCAAGTTTATTGCCCCGATCATGATTATCGTATTGGGGCTGAGCCAGTTCGGAGTATTCTAAAATACGTATGTAAAATTTACAAAACCGGTTTTGCCATGATTGACAGAAAGTAAATACATTCGACTTTTGGGCGATCTCCTTATCTGACGACCAGGTCGCGCACGCCTTTTTCGGAGTTGACCGCTATCGCCCCTATCAGAACGACGCCGTACACGATGTCCTTCCAGAAGGCGTCCACCCCGGCCATGTTCATGCCGGAGGAAATCGCCGTGACGGTCAAGACCCCCACCAGGGTCCTGAACACGCTCCCCTTGCCCCCGGACATCAGCGTGCCGCCCAGGGCCACGGCCGAGATCGCCATGAGATTCAGGGGATCTCCTATGTTGGGGACGCTGCTTTTCAGTTTGTAGGCGTAGATCATTCCCGCCAGGGCGCTGCCCAGACCCGAGTAAACGAAGGCGTATATTTTGGCCTTCGCCGTGTCCACCCCAGCCATGCGGGCCGCCCTTTCGTTTGCGCCGACGGCGAATATGTTTTTGCCCACCACGCTTTTCTGCTGTATAAAGAAAAAGATCATAAGCACGGCAAGCGCTATCCAGCAGATCGCGGGAAAGTGCAGAAAGGGTTTCGAGGCCCACAGAACAAGGCTCCGGCTGGCGATGGGAATGTTTTTGGAGCCGCCCCCGGACTGAACGAGAGCCACGCACTTCCACACGCTCTGAGCGCAGAGGGTCACGATGAAGGAGGGGACCTTGAGCTTCGTCACGATGCAGCCGTTGGCGAACCCGGCGGCGACACCCAGCAGGATCATGAGGGGAATGATGCCGTGCCCGACCCGGGCTACATAGGTGCCGGTCAAAACGCAGACACACGAGGCCACGGCGCCGGTGGACAGGTCGATGCACCCCGTGAAAAGCACGAAGGATATTCCGGCCGCCATGAGAAGCAGCGGGGCCGCCTCCACCAGCATGTTCTGCACCGAGTACATGGACAAAAACCGCGGGTTCAAGACGTAAAAAGCCCCCACCACGGAGACCGCGCACAAAATATACGTGTAGCGGGACACCGCGTCCTTCACGAACAGTTTCATCTTCGAGCCCATATTTGTTTGCGTTTGCGTTTGCGTTTGCGCGGCCATGTCTCCGCCTCCTGTCACATCATCTTCTGCACGACTTCCACCTGGGACGGCTTGCGCCCGTGGGAACAGTCAAATTCGCCCGTGACGATCCCGTCTTTCATGACCAGGATACGGCTCGCCAACCCGATGCACTCGTCCAGGGTGTCCCCCAGCAGCACGACGGAGACGCCGCGTTTTGTAATCTCCCGGATCAGGCTGTAAATTTCCCCCTTCGAGCCCACGTCCACCCCCCTCGTAGGGTGGTCCAGCACCAAAATAGGGCAGTCGCTGCCCAGCACTCTGGCAAAAATCGCCTTCTGGGCGTTGCCGCCGGAGAGATTCGAGATTCTTTGGAATATCCCGCTGCACTTGATGCCCAGCCGCGTCACCCACGAAAGGGCCTCCTCGTTTTGCTTCTTCAGGGAGACGACGCCGTGAGACGCCAGTTTTTTCAGACTGGAGAGGGTTATGTTTTCTCGGATGGACAACATGCCCAAGATGCCGTCCTCCCGCCTGTTTCGCGGGACGGAGAGGATGCCGGCGTCCAGCGCGTCCTTAGGGGAAACGAACGTGCGCTTTTCCCCGTTCACCCGGATCGTTCCGCCGGTGGCGCTCTCGTCTCCGCAAAGCACGGAGCATACCGCCTCTTTGCCGGAGCCTTCCACGCCGCAGATGCCCAGCACCTCTCCCCTCCTGAGCTTGAAGGACACGTGGATAAATACCCCCCATTGGCTCAAAGCCTCCGTTTCCAGCACCACGTCGTCGGAGGGCAGGGCTTGACGGGCGGAGAGATAGTACTCTCCCGTGGTCTCGCGGCCGACCATTTTCTCGTACAAAATATCCTCGCTGGCCTCCGAAGTTTTCAGCACCGCCGTTTTTTCCCCGTCTTTGAAGACGTATATCCTGTCCGTCAGCTCCAGAACCTCGGAGAGGCGGTGGGACACGAAAATGACGCCGTTGCCTCTTCCCGCCATTTTTCTGACCTCGCGGAAGAGGCTCTCCATTTCCTCCCGGGACAGCACCGTCGTCGGCTCGTCCAGCAGAATGAGGGAACGATCCTCCGTGGCGTTGGAGACGATGTCCAGCACCTTGGCGATTTCCACCCTTTGACGCGCGGCGAAAGGGATGTTCCATACTTTTCTGTCGGGGGGAATGTCGCGGATATCCACGGCGGCCATGACTTTTTGGGCGGCCGCGTTCATCTTCCCCCAACGGACCAGCCCCAGGACGCTGAATCGGCTTTCTCTTCCTCGGTAGATATTCTGCGCGACCGTAAGGTTCGCCGTCAGAGACTGCTCCTGAAAGACCATCCCGACGCCGCGTCGGTGGGCATCCAGTATGGACGAGCATTTATAAGGCGAGCCGTTCATCTCCATCTCGCCGGTGGAGGGGGGCTCCACGCCGGAGATGATTTTGAGCAGCGTCGACTTGCCGGCGCCGTTTTCGCCCACCAGCCCCGCGATTTCCCCTCGGTATATGTCGATGTCGATATTCCGCAGCACGGTGTTGCCGCCGTAGGTCTTGCTCAGATTTCTGCCCTTGAACAAGAGCCGAGGCAAAAATTCCCTTTCGTTCAGGCCGTTTTTCATCGCGTGTTATCCTGTCTGTATTTTGTCTATTTCCTGATGTTATCTATTTCCTGCATTTTATCTATTTGGAAATGGTCTTTCGCGACCGGCTTACCGTCATGGCCACCGCTATGATGATGATCACGCCCTGAACCGCCTTTTTATAGTAGGCATCGACTCCGATGATGGTCAAAAAGTTTTGGAGTTCGGTGTAGATGAGGACCCCTACGAAGGTTTGGAGCATACCGCCCTTGCCGCCGGAGAGGGACACCCCGCCGATGACGAGGGCGGTGATAGCCGGAAAAAGCTGATCGCTGCCCATAGCTGCCTGACCGATCTTCAGGCGGACGCAGGAAATGAACCCCGCAATGCCCGATGTGCAGGCACAAATTGCAAAAACGGCCGTCTTCACGGCGTCTATGTGGGTGCCAGACGCCTTGGCCGCCAGTTCGTTATCGCCGATAGCGTACACCGCGCAGCCGAAGGCCGTGCAGTAGAGCAGTACGCACCCTGCGGCGAAGATCCCCAGGGCTATCCACGTCAGATAGGGCACTCCCCAAAAAGACCCCACGGAGAGGTCGTTTGCCCACCCCACCTTGATCACCGCCGGAACGCCCCTGTAGGTCAGCACGGCGAGCCCGGCGGTGATGCTGCCCATAGCGAAGGTCACGATGAAGGAGGCAATTCTGAGCTTTGTGTGAATGAGGCCGGTCACAGCGCCGATGAGGGCGCAACCCGCTATCGGGACCAGGACTCCAATCGCTCCGAAGTCGTTGGAGTTTTTCGTGTTCAGAATCAGCAGGGCGATGGAGGAGCCGGCAAGACCCATGACCCCCTCCAGCGATAGGTCGATGCAGCCCGTCAACAGAACGAAAGTGATACCTGTCGCCAAAATCAGCGGGATCGTCATCTGATAGAGCAGGTTGGTGATGTTCGCTGGGGAGAAAAAACGGCTGTCGTAAACCGCAAAAAGCACCGACAGCGAAAGCAGCAGAATAATGGGCATGTAGACTCGGAGGCGCTCTCCGCGGGTCTCTCTCCTGATTTTTTCCTTGAATTGGTCCGCTATGGCCGCCCGTTTTTCATGGTCCCGCTCCACCCCAAAACCGCCCTTACTTGATCTCTCTCTTGGAAAGAATCGGGAACTTCAGGTCGCTGAAGTCGAAGGTCGGTTTTCCTTTGATGTAGTCGGCGATGACCTGCTCCACGTTGTCCTTCGTCACGAACACCGCGTTCGTGTAGAAAGCGCCCTTCTCGTGGGGTTGGCCGGTGGCAGCCGCGTAGGCGTAGGCGGCGGCGTAGCCGAACAGAAGATAACCGTCGTTGGCGATGGTCGCCAGCATGTCTCCGCCCTTGATGGCGTCAAAAGCGGCCTGTATTCCGTCGGTGCCGGTCACGGGGACCTTCCCGTTGAGTTCGGCCTTTTTCAGCGCCTCGATGGCGCCCAAGGCCATAGTGTCGTTGGCGGCGATGATCCCGTCGATGGGTCCTTTGGTGGCGAGCCAGGTTTCGGTGATGGCCATAGCTTTTTCCTGATCCCAGTCGGCGACCTGGTAATCCACCAGTTTAACGTCCGGGCACTCCGACAGGGCTCGCTTCATTCCCTGGTAACGGCGGGCCGCGGAGTCCTCTCCGATCTTCCCATGCAGGTACACCACGTTGCCTTTTTTCCCGATGGCCTCCAGCAGATGGGAAGCCGTTTTGTACCCCGACACCTCGTCGTCGGGGGAGAAAAGCCCGACGAAATATTTGTAGTCCTCCGGGCGCAGTCCCTCGGCGAGATGCCAGGTCAGAGAGTAATACACTCCCGCTTCCTCGCAGATGTCGGCTATATTGACCGTGTTGGCCGCGGAGGAGGGATCGAACACCGCGATGCTCCGTTTGCCGTGCTGGGCTATGAAGTCCTTCAGGCCCTGGAGAAGGGTGTTGTCGTCGCCGTTGCTGGGCTGTATCGTATACTCCACGTCCGGCCTGGACTCGGCGAACAGGACGGCCCCCGCCGCCTCCTGAGCCCAGAACTCGCTGTCCAGATTGTGAACGGAGATGAGAAGATGCCATTTTTCGCCGCTCTCGGCCGCCCAAGCCGCCGTACCCGCCGCCAGCAATACGAGAATCACAAAAATCGCCGCAAGTTTAAAACCCAAATGTTTCATAACCTTATTGCCTCCTGAATTAAAATAAAAAGCCTGAAGTTAGAATAAAAGAATTAAAGTAAAAAGCCTGAAGTTAGAATAGCCAATAAAAGATTAAAGTAAAAAGCCCAAAGTTAGAAGATCTGAAATAAGTTTGCTCTATTCCAGGCCGCAGCCCTCCAGTATGGCGAGGCTGGCGGAGACTCCGAGCCTGTTGGCGCCGGCTTCGATGTTGGGAAGCACGTCCTGCCAGGAACGCATTCCTCCCGCCGCCTTCACCTTCATCTGGGGCGGAATATTTGCCTTCATCAAGGCCACGTCGCCGGGGTTCGCTCCGCTGGCGCCGAAACCCGTCGAGGTTTTCACAAAGGCCGCCCCGGCTCGGGCGGCTATCTTGCAGGCCGCAATCTTTTCCTCCTCGGTCAGGTAGCACGTCTCGATGATCACCTTTACCGGCACACCGCCCGCGGCCTCCACCACCGCTTCCATGTCCCTGCGGACCCGGTCCTCCAGCCCGGCCTTGAGGGCTCCGATGTCGATCACCATATCCACCTCCTGGGCGCCGTTGGCGATGGCCTCCTTCGTCTCGAAGGCCTTTGTGGCCGAGGTGTTCGCCCCCAAAGGGAAACCGATTACCCCGCAGACTTTCACGTCGCTTCCTCTCAGGATTTCGGCGGCTTGGCGGACGTTGACCGGGTTGACGCAGACGGAGGCCGCGCCGATGGACAGAGCTTCACGGCACAGCGTTTCGATCTGCTCCGGAGTGGCGGTCGCTTTGAGCAGGGTGTGATCCATCATTTTCGCCAGTTGTTTTTTTGTCAGTTCCACCTTTCTGATTTCACCTTCCCTTCCGGCTTAATTTTTGCCTTTATTGTGCCGCTATTGTCTTTGCTCCCATCTTTAACAATCATTCTTTACAATCCTTTTTTACCAATCCTTTTTTATAATCCTTTTTTTATAATCATCCCACCACTCCCCTTTCCGAAGCTCCTTTACGACGACAAGCGGCTCAGTTCATGAAAGCTGTCCTTGTTGTGGGCGTAGAGATCCCGGAAGATTTTGTAACAGGCGTTGTAGGTTTCGACGTTTTCCGGGATGGGGCTATACACTCTGTCGCCGAGGCTTATGAGGCGCCCGCAGGCCTCGTGAAAGCCGGAGTAGACGCCGCTGCCCACGCCGGCGGCAATGGCCGCTCCGAGACAGGCTTGTTCCGTTACGTTGCTTTTGTAAATCGTCCGCTCCAAAATATCCGCCTGCATTTGCAGCCAAAGGGGGCTGTTCGATCCTCCTCCCGAGGCGACGACACGGTGGCAGCAAAGCCCCATATCGGTCAAAAGGCCCATGCAGTCCTTCAGAGAGTAACACACTCCCTCCATGACGGCGCGGGCCATGTGGTATTTCCCGTGCCCCAGGGTCAGCCCGCAGAACATTCCCCTGGCGGCTGCGTCCAAGTGGGGAGTTCGCTCGCCGGCCAGGTACGGCAAAAAAATCAAACCGTCGCTGCCGGGCTTGATTTTCTGCGCCTCGGAGTCGACGGCGGTGAAACTTTCCGCGCCGATAATGGATTTCACAAACCACTTGAGCGAAACACCGCTGGCGAGACAGGCCCCCATGATGTTCCATCGCCCGGGAAGCGCGTGTGAAAACGTGTTGGTACGCAGCTCTTTATCGTAAACCGGTTTTTTGCTGCAAGCGGAAATCTGGCCTGCGGTCCCGATATTGCAGGCGAAAATCCCCTCTTCCACGATTCCGTTTCCGATGCTCTGCATACACTGGTCGGCGCCGCCGCACACCACCACCGTCCTCTCCGATAACCCCGTATCGAGGGCGGCCTCACGGGTGACGCGGCCTGCCACCTGGGAGGACGGAAGGCACTCGGGGAACAAAGAGGGGTCCAGGCCCAATTTTTCAATCAGGGGATAGGCCCACTCCAACTTCAGGTTGTCGAAGGCCGCGGTGCCCGCCGCGTCGGAGTAGTCGACGGCGATCTTCCCCGTCAAACGGTACCGGACGTAATCTTTGGGCGTCATCACCTTATGGATACGGCGGTAGGTCTGAGGCTCGTGCAAAAACAACCAATAGAGGGAGCCCAACAGAAAACCCGCGGAAATTTTGTTTTGCACCTGACGGGCCACGAAGTCGTTTCCGCACAGGTCGTATATCCGCAAAATATCTTCTCTCGCCCTTTGGTCCAGCCAGAGAATCGCGTCGCGGACAGGACGGCCGCCCTCGTCCACGCACACGAGGCCGTGCATTTGACCGGAAAATCCGACGGCCGAGATATCTTCCGGTGAAAGACCGCTAGAGTCCAGCGCCCGGGCGATAACATGGGCTGTTTGGGCGTACCACGCCTCGGGATTCTGCTCCGCGAACCCCGGCCGGGGGATAGAAATTTCGTAGGAGGCCGCCTCCAGGGCGCGTACCTTGCCCTCCGCCTCGATAATCATGGCGCGCACGCTCTGGGTCCCCACGTCTACACCCATCAAATAGGACATCGTCTCATGCCCCCATAATTCAGTTATTTATTCGATTTATTCACTTAAGTTTATTTGTTTAAATTTATCATTGAATGATTTTTCTGTCAACGAACTTCTCTTGTTCTGTGGTGTGAAAAAGCCGCGTGTGACAAGTATTCAGGGGCTTTCTTCGGAGGCGGCGGCTTCGCCGGAGGGGTGAGTCGCCTGGTACAGAATCCAAATTTTGCGGTAAGAGTCCAAGGAGAAGACAAAAAGACTCAAGATGAGCGGCCCCACAAACAGGCCGATAAACCCCCAGGCGGCCAGGCCTCCGAAGGCGCCGAAAAAAATCAACAGAGTACTCATCTTGGCTTTTTCCGAGATGAAATAGGGACGCAGGAAATTATCGACGGTGCTGACGACGCAAAGGCCCCATAAAATCAGCATAACGCAGTTTTTGACGTTACCGACGAGGAAAAGGTAAATGGCGCCGGGTATCCAGACCGTCGGGGTGCCCACAAAGGGGATCATCGCCAGAAGGGCCATCATCGCCCCGGCCAGCAAAGGACTGGACAGTCCGACGAACCACCATCCCAGGGCTCCCAAAATGCCCTGAACGCCGGCGGTGACCACGACGCCGAAGACGACGGCCCGCAGAACCACGTCGGCGCGGTGCATGAACTCGTCCCGCTCGGCGCTTATCAGGGGAATGATGTCCTTGAAGTACTGCAGGAGAAGGTGACCGTCTCTCAGCAAAAAGTAAAAGGCGATGAAAATGATGATCTGGTGGTACAACAACGTGACGATATTCCCCAGGAAGTTGCGGGAAAGCCTGAGCATCGTCGAGGTGCCCCAGCTCAAAAGCTGCTGAGTTCCGTCTTTCAAACTGGGATATCTGTCGAACATGGGCAAAAGTTCCGTGACCATCACGTCGGGAAGCAGCATTTCGAGAGACAATCCCTTCGAGGCGTCGATGCCTCCCAAAAGATTCGTAATCCTTTCGAAAAGCCCGATGGTCTCCCGGGACGTGACGACACCTGCGGCCAAAGTGGGCACCACCAGAAGCATGATCATCAGAGAAGTGATCGCCAGGGCGGCTACGTTTTTATGGGCTTCCCCCGTGACCCGGAGCAGGGTTCGATAGGCGGGATAGAAAATGAAAGCCAGGAGAATTGCCCAGGAGAGCGGTCGGAACAGCGAAAAAATCGTGGTGTAGGCCAAAGACGCAAGAACGAGAAACAGCAAAACAAACGGAACGATCCATCCTTTGATGTGCTTCACTACGTCTTCTCTCAAATCGCTTTTTTCGGACATGAAATTTTCGGACATGAAAAACGGCCCCTCCCCATTCGCGGCGATTTCTCAGGTTTCGGTCCAAGGTTTCGGCCCGGGAGAGAAATCTTGCTCTGTGTCCATTGTAGCTCAGATTTTCGGCTTTTAGCGATATAGTGAATTAAGATAAAAAGTCTAAAGTTAAAATAGCTAAAAAACAAGTCAATTACTCTATTTAGCGCGTGTCAATTTAACATTTTTTAAGTTACATATTCCTTGAAAACGTAGGGGGACGTCATGAGTCCCAGCATGGCAGCGTAGTTGACGGAGAAACTCAGCGGGTCGCCCCAGGGGAAAGTTTCGCCCGCGTCCGTCACGTCCAGAATCGTGTGATCGCTGGAGCCCCCGAGAACCTTCAGGCCAGGGGCCAGGGGCACGAGGTCGTCCACGGGCGCGTCCTGCCGTCCCAGGGCGACGATGGCACGGCGCCGCAGACCCGCGTCTTCGAAGGTTCGCAGCTTGCCGAAAGCGTCTCTTCCCGTTTCCCCCTGGGGAAGCGAGGGTTTGAAGCGCGTTTCCACGATCTCCGCCTCCAGGCGAATAGTGTCCTGACGCAGCCAGGGGATGGATCTCTGCCATGTGACGTCCTGCCCCAGCAAGATGGCCTCGCCGATACGCAGTTGCCCGACCCCCGCCGGCAGTTCGCCGCGCTCGATCAGGATCAGCGACGAAGTCGAGCCTCCCGAGCAGATGGGGATCGAATAACCCAGCTCTTTTTCGAGAGTTTCCCTGGCCAGGCACAAGTGGCGGAGCGCGGAGGCGTTGGGCAGAACCCCGGCAAAACATCCGAAGTTGACCCCGACCCCCTCCAGACGGACCCGGGGCGTTTTCTTGAAAACCTCGGCAAAGGCTTCCAGCTCGTCGGGATTGATTCCCTCCCGCCGGTCCCCCAGGTCCAACATCAGGATCGTTTTATGGGTCGTGGCCATCTCGCGGCAACGGGCTTCGAGGGCAAGGATGCTCTCCGTCATGGACACTAGAGAAGAATCCGCGAATCGCACGGCGTCCTCCAGTTCGCTTTTCATGGGAACACGGAGCAATATCCGCGGAACGTCGGGAAATTTTTGTTTCAGACGCACCAGGTTTTGAAGGCGGCTGTCCGCGAAGGACACACACCCGCCATCGATCATTGCCCGGGCCACCCGGAGGTCGGCGCAAACGCCTTTGGACACAGCCACGACGGACACGCCCGCAGACGCGCAAAACTCCACTGTCCGAGACGCGTTTTCGGCAATGCGGTCGAGATGTAAAATAAGTCTGGGCCAGCGCCCCATCCAAACTCCTCCTCGATACCTCAAACAGCGATGCTTTAAATATCCAAGAATACTCGCTATCCAAAAATATCCGCCTCAATCAATATCCGCATAATCATACCCGCAAGACAAAACCGATCAAGGCTCTTCTTGCGGGTATATTGTCAGAACGATCAGAACAGGTCAAACAGGCGCCTCCACATGGGTTGGACAGCAGAAAATGAAGGTGCTATACTTCCCTGCGGTTTGAATTTTATTCGTCCTTTAAATCCAGTCCCGAGAGGCTGGCAAGGCAGGAGTTTTGCGGTGCGCTTACATAGAAATGTACTGTGCCCTGTCGGCCTTGCGCAAAGGACGGCAGGGCTTTTTTTATGCGCCCGGCGTGGGCGCAAAGAAGGCAAAAAACGCGGGGAAAACGGCAGATTGCTCGACGGGAATCTTTTGAGGAGGGATCAGACGTGAGAGAAAAGGCTACGATCATGGACGACCGTGGAATGGAGCGAGCGATATCGCGCATCGCTCACGAGATCATCGAAAAAAACAAAGGCGTGGCGGACGTGGCATTGATCGGAATTCAGCGCAGAGGCGTTCCTCTGGCCCGCCGGTTGGCCGAGTCCATCGAAAAAGTCGAAGGGGTGGAGGTGCCGGTGGGGGTTTTGGACATTACCTTTTACCGGGACGACCTTTCCTTGCTGAACGAACACCCCGTGGTGAACGGTACGGACATTCCCTTCGGCGTCACGGGGCTTGCCGTGGTCCTTGTGGACGACGTACTCTTCACGGGGCGAACGGCACGCGCCGCCCTGGACGCGTTGATGGACAGCGGGCGTCCGCGCGCCATCCAGCTCGCGGTGCTGATCGACCGCGGCCACAGAGAGCTTCCCATCCGCGCGGACTTCGTCGGAAAAAACGTCCCCACCTCCCGCAGCGAGTTGGTCGCCGTCCACATCTCCCCCTTCGAAAAAACCGACGAAGTTCTGCTGATGGACCTAGAGGGATAATGGAGGGATAACGAATGACTTCAGGCCGTGCCCGCCCCTAAACTCTCCTAACTTCAGGCCGCGCCCGCCTCTAAACTCTTCTAACTTCAGGCCGCGCCCGCCCCTGAACTCTCCTAACTTCGGGCCGCGCCCGCCTCTAAACTCTCCTAACTTTGGGCCGTGCCGCCCCTAAACTCTTCTAACTTTAGGCCCTTTATTAAATACTCGAAAGGAGTTTTGACGTTGGCTCTTTCACAAAAAAACCTGCTTGGACTTCGAGGTGTTTCCGCCGCCGATATCTCCGAAATTTTGAACACAGCCGACCTGATGAAGGTCATTTTGGCCTCCAACAACAAAAAAACCCCCCACCTCCAGGGCAAGACCATCCTTACCGTCTTTTATGAAAACAGCACCCGCACCCGTCTTTCTTTCGAACTCGCCTCCAAATACATGGGAGGGGTCGCCGCCAACATGTCGGCCTCCGGCTCCAGCGTCGCCAAGGGCGAGAGCCTGGTGGACACGGCGCGCACCCTCGACCGCATGGCCAGCGACGTCCTCATTCTGCGCCATCCCATGACGGGGGCGCCGCACCTGATGGCGAAGCACGTCAGAGCCTCCGTGATCAACGCGGGGGACGGCACCAACGAACACCCCACCCAGGCGCTGCTGGACATGTTCACCATGAAGGAAAAACTGGGCGGCATCGCGGGGCTCCAGGTTGCCATCATCGGCGACGTCACCCACAGCCGCGTCGCCCGGTCGAACCTTTGGGGGCTCACGACGATGGGGGCGCGGGTTACCTTTGCGGGCCCTTCCACCCTTCTGCCCCCCGAGCTGGAGGCAACGGGCTGCCGCGTGACGGAGTGCGTGGATGACGCCGTTCGCGAGGCCGACGTCGTCATGGGGCTGCGCATCCAGTTGGAGCGCCAGCAAAAGGGGCTTTTCCCCTCGGTGAGGGAATACCATAAATTTTTCGGCCTGACGCCCGAGCGCGTGGCTTTGGCCAAAAAAGGGGCGCTGGTGATGCATCCCGGCCCCATGAACCGAGGTGTGGAAATCTCGTCGATAGTGGCCGACGGAGGCGATTCTTCCCAATATCGCTCCGTGATCGACGAACAGGTGACCAACGGTGTCGCGGTTCGCATGGCCCTGCTGTTTTTGCTCACCCGGTACAACGGATAAGGGGGAATGACGATGAAAACATCGCTGGAAAACACGCCAATGGACAATGCCCTGATCGAGAAGGCTATATTCGGGAAGATTTTAATTGAAAACGGAACGCTGGTGACGCCCGAGGGCCTGCAAAAGGGAAATCTGCTGATCGAGGACGGCAAAATCGCCGCCGTCTTTTTCGACGGGGGGAGGGAGGATATGCAGGTGATGGACGCCTCGGGGCTTCTGGTTTCCCCGGGTTTGATCGACCTGCACTGCCACCTGAGGGAGCCCGGCTTCGAGTACAAGGAGGACATCGCCTCGGGAATGCGGGCCGCGGCTCACGGGGGGTTCACCTCTGTCTGCTGCATGGCCAATACCCACCCGGTAAACGACACGGCCGCGGTTACGGAGTTCATTAAAACCAGGGCTCGGCGCGAGGAAAACGCCGTGCGCGTCTATCCCATAGGGGCCGCGACGAAAGGGCTGAAGGGCGAGGAGCTGGCGGAGATGGGGGAGCTGAAGGAAGCGGGGGCCGTTGCGGTTTCCGACGACGGGAGGTCCCTAGTCAACGCCGGCCGGATGAGGCTGGTTCTGAGCTACGCCCGGCACTTCGGCCTGCCGGTGGTCACCCATCCCGAGGATCTCGACCTGGTGAGCGGGGGCATCATGAACGAGGGCTACTGGTCCACTGTACTGGGGATGCCCGGCTCTACGCGGGTGGCGGAGGAATCCATCATCGCCCGCGACTGTATGCTGGCGGAGCTGGAGGGCTCCCACCTGCACGTGGCCCACGTTTCTACGGCGGGAGGAGCGGATATCGTCCGCTGGTTCAAAAGCCGCGGCGCGCGGGTCACGGCGGAAACCGCGCCTCACTACCTCTACGCCACCGATGCCTGGGTCGGCGGAGCGGACGGCCTGTCCTACGACGTCAACACCCGCGTCAACCCGCCGCTGCGCACGGACAAGGACGTACAGGCGCTGATCGAGGCTTTGAAGGACGGGACTATCGACTGCATCGCCACCGACCACGCGCCGCACCACGAGGACGACCGCAACGTGGAGTACGCCCTGGCGGCCTCCGGCATATCGGGGTTCGAGACGGCGCTGGGGATCTGCTGGACGGCGCTTGTGGTCCCCGGCCACATGACGCCGGAACAGATGCTCCGTAAGATGACCAGGGAACCGGCGCGGGTTTTCTCCCTGCCCGGCGGAAGCCTGGAGGTCCACATGCCCGCCGATCTCACCCTGATCGCCCCGACGGACCAATGGACCGTGGATACGGGGGAGTTTTTCAGCAAGGGGAAAAACACCCCCTTCCAGGGCAAAAAACTCACGGGCAAGGTGGTCGCCACTTACGTCGGGGGCAAGTGCGTCTATCGGGAAAAAGGCAGACCATGAGTACGCTGGCCATCGATCGTCTGACCGAGGCGATAGAGCGTACCGGAAACCCCACGGCCCTGGGCCTGGACACCCGGATCGAGTATCTGCCTCCGTCGATGCTGAAAGACCTGGGGGATATCGGGAGTCTGGAGAATATGGAATATCTCGCGAATATGGGGAACAATCCGGAAAACGACGCGGTCGAGGAAGCCCTTTTCACCTTCAACCGCGGACTGATCGACGCCCTCGCCGACCTGGTACCCTGCGTCAAGGTGCAGGTCGCCTATTACGAGATGCTGGGTGTCACCGGAATGAAGCTCTTCCGGAAAACCCTGCTCTACGCGAAAGAGAAGGGAATGATCGTAATTGCCGACGTGAAGCGTAACGACATCGGATCGACGGCGGAGATCTACGCCTCGGCCTATTTGAAGGGCGGCAGCTTTTCAGCCGGCGCGGGTTTTCCCGCGGACTTCGTCACCATAAACGCCTACTTCGGCGTGGACGGAGTTGCGCCGTTTCTGTCCGCCTGCGAAAAAAACGGCACGGGTATTTTCGTCCTGGTGCGGACCTCGAACCCCTCGGCCGGGGAGTTTCAAGACCTGATCGTCAGAGACGCCCAAGGTGTCAAGGGCGGCCAAGGTGATGAACGACCTCTCTACGAACAGGTGGGACTCAAGGTCGCCCAGTGGGGGGAGGCCCTGATGGGGCGCTGCGGCTACAGTTCTGTGGGGGCTGTGGTGGGGGCCACGTGGCCGGAGGAGGGGAAAAGGCTGAGGGCTCTTCTTCCCCGCGTCTTTTTTCTGGTTCCGGGCTACGGAGTTCAGGGTGCCACGGCCCGGGACCTGGTGGGCTGTTTCGACGGGCAGGGGCGGGGGGCCATCGTCAACGCTTCCCGCAGTTTGATCTGCGCCCACAAAAACCGAAAAACGGACGACTTCGCCTCCGCCGCCCGCGACGAGGCTCTGCGCATGAGAGACGACCTGCGCCGGGCAATCGCCCAAAACACCCGAGCTTGAACGGCGGCGCTTCTGGATCTCGATTAATAGGAGGGGTAGTGACATGTTGTTGGAGCAGGCGATAGAGCTTTTTCAGCGAACCGGCGTGATGCAGGAGGGGCATTTCAAGCTGACCTCGGGACAGCACAGCAATCGTTACATGCAGTGCGCAAAACTTTTTCAGTACCCGAAGGAGAGCATGAAAGTCTGTGAGGAGATCGCAGAATTTTTCCGGGACAAAGACGTGGACCTCGTCGCCGGGCCCGCCATAGGCGGAATCGTCATGGCCTACGAAGTGGCGCGGATTTTATGCGCTCGAGGCGCGGAGGTGCGCAGTATTTTCGCCGAAAGGGAAAATGGGGTCATGACCCTGCGGCGGGGGTTTCAGGTGGAGGCCGGCCAGAGGGCGCTGGTGGTGGAGGACGTGGTGACGACGGGGGGGTCCGTCAAAGAGGTGATCGAGATTCTGCGCGCCCAAGGCGCGGAGATCGTCGGAGTCGGCTCCGTCGTGGACCGCTCCCAGGGGACAGTGGACTTCCCCGTCGGGGGCTCGAAAATCCCCTTTTACGCCTGCGCCGCCCTGAAGGTGGAGTCTTGGGACCCCGACGCCTGCCCTCTCTGCCGCCAGGGCCTCCCCATCGTCAAACCGGGAAGCCGAACGTGAAAAACCGGAAATGTGCGTTATAATACGGGCAGTTTCGCGTATTTTCCCATTATTTTATTTTGATTTTTATTTTGCATTTTTCCGAGGGGTGTGACGGAATGGCAAGCCAACCCATTTACCAATTTTACGCAGAACTCGATGATTTCGCGCCGCTCATTTGGCGGCGATTCCAGGTGGCAGGCAATATCACGATGGCCCAACTGGGGTACATCGTCATGACGATGTTCGAAATGCAGGCGGGGCACCTGTACGCCTTAGAAATACTCCCGGACGAGGAGTTGAGTGAAAATATGCGCGAACTTCGAGAACTGGCCGCCGACGGCGGCAAATCCGGAGGAAACGTGCTGGACGTTATGCCGCAGTGCGATAAAATTTCTCGGTACGAAATGCCGAATATGGAAAGTTTTCTCTCCGACGATGACCGCTACCTGGTGTTCGACTCCACGAAGCATAAACTTTCCCAAACGACTCTGAGGCCGAAGGGGCGTTTGAATTTCAACTACGACTTCGGTGACGACTGGTGGATTCTCCTGGCCCTCGAAAGCGTTACCGTGGACAAGGCACTGCCCGGCAGAGATCTGCCGCGGGTACTCGAGGGCGGGGGCTATGGCATTGTGGATGACTGCGGCGGAACGTCCGGCCTGACGGAGCTGGTTCAGGCCTTCAAAAAGAAAAAAGGCAAGGCTTACCTGGAATTCAGCGAATGGCTCGAACGCGACAGTTTCGACATCACGGCCTTCGATATGGACGACATGAATTTTCGCCTGAAAAAAATCCCCCGCATTTATGCCGACATTTACGAGCGCCATGTTGGGCCGACAGATCGGGCGATCGCGCTGCTGGAGAGAAAATACCTGAAAAAGTAGGCAAGATCGCGCCGTTGGTCATGCCCCAGGGCAATGCCGGTTTTCATACGGAGTTTCATACGGAGGGCTCTCCCCAAAGGAAGAGCCCCGTTTTTTGTCTTGAAATTTTTGTCTGGAAATTTCGGCGCTAAAGGGTCACTGCGCGTTCGTTGATTTTGGCGGAGAGGGTTCGCACCTCCTGGGCCTCGTTCTCGAAACCGCTCCGGCCCATCAGGCCGTAAGTGTAATTTTTGCCCTGTTCCACTCCGGGCTGGTCGAAGGGATTCACCTCCATCAAGTGACCCATCATCCCCGTGACATATTCGTAAAACTGAATCAAGCCCCCCAAATGGTACGCGTCCAGGGAGGGAATCGAAAGCATCGTCACGGGGCGTCCCGCCTTGGACAGGGCGGCGGCGGTGGCGCAGGCCTCGTAGTTGCGCAGCTCGTCCATGGATTTTCCGTAAAGATAGGAAAGTTTTTCAAAGGCTTTTTCGGGAGCCGCGGGGAGGGCGATGTCCTTTTGCCCCTGGGTCACGGTCAAGAGGGTGAAGAGTTTGTCGTCCGGGCCCGACGTGTAAAGCTGGATCTGGGAGTGCTGATCGATGGCCCCCAGCGCGCGCACCGGCGTCGAACCTTGTCCGCCTTTCCCTATGGACTCGCCCCAGAGCTGGGCAAACCACTCGCAGAAACGCTCCAGGGCGTCCACGTAGGGCATCAGGACGTTGACGTTGCGGTTTTTCTTCAAATGAAGGTAAGAAAGCCCCGAGAGTATCCACGCCGGATTTTCCAAAACCGATTCGGCTTTTGCAATAGACGAGTCCATTGCGGCGGCCCCGGAAAGAAGGGCCTTGCAGTCGATGCCCAGCGCCCAGGCCGAAAGCAGCCCCACGCAAGACAGAACGGAAAAACGGCCCCCTACGTCTTCGGGAAGAATCAGGCTCTTGCAGCCCGTCTCGTCAACAAAGGGGCGCAGAATGCCTTTTTCTTTGTCCGTGACGACGATGACGCGCTCCCGTGCCGCGGCCTCGCCCAAGGTGTCCCGAAGTTTTTCCCAAAAAAACAGGAAATTCGAGGCCGTCTCCGCCGTGCTGCCGGACTTGCTGACGACGATGACGGCGGCGCTCTCCGGGTCGATCAGCTCCCATATGGCTCGGTTATCCACGGGGTCTACGTTATCGGACATAAAAAAGCGCGGCCCCCCTCGCTTGGCCTTCGAAAGCTCGTTCCAATAAGGCGGCAGAAGCGCGCCGTGGAGCATCAGGTTTCCCAGGGCGGACCCCCCGATCCCCACCTGCACGATCGACTCGCGGGTGGCCAGCCAGCGCGAGAGAGTTTGAACGTCGTCCATGTTCCGTTTGGGCAGGTTGAGCCAGCCGAACCCCTCCTTGCCCTCCAGGGCGTTTTTGCGCAGCCAGGCGTCGCCGCTCTTGAATTGCGGGGTCAGACTTTCCAAGTCGGAAAAGGCCACGGCACGCTCGCCCCCCGTGAACGCCGCTCCATACGCCAGCGACAAAAGCGTTTTTTCGCTCATTTCTAAAACCTCCCTTTAAATTTCAGATCTGAACTCAAGACTGAACTCAAGACTGAACTCAAGACTAAATTTCGGTCCCTTTGCTTCGGATCTGAACGTCGAATATGAACTTTAAAATATGAACTTGGAGTCAGGCCTAAACTTCGGAGTCTGTCCCGCAAGACAGCCGCCAGGTTTTTACCTTTTCAACTGCTCCGCAAGAAGATTCCGCACTTCGTCGATGTCGATGGGTTTGGCCAGGTGGCCGTTCATACCCGCCTCCAGCGCCTTTTCCACGTCTTCTTTGTAGGCGTTGGCCGTCAGGGCTATGATGATCACCCTTCGGGCGTCCGGGCGCGCCGACTCTCGAATGAGCCTTGCCGCCTCGTAACCGTCTATCCCCGGCATCTGAATGTCCATGAGTACCATGTCGTAATAATCTTCCGCCGATTGCTCGAACATGGCCACCGCTTTCTCGCCACTCTCCGCCTCGTCGATACTGACGTTCGTGTCCTCCAACAGATCCAGGACAATCAGGCGGTTGATGTCCACGTCGTCGGTCAGAAGAATTCTCTTTCCGGAAAGGTCGAGTGTCTCGGCCTCTGCGCCGTGCTTTATTTCCTGCCTTATTTCCTGTTTTATTTCTTTATTTATTTCTTTGCTCGCGCTCTCCACGGCATTCCCCACGGAGGAGGGGAACACAGGTTTCGACAAAAAACGGTGAACCCCGGCTTCGTTTGCCTCCCGCTCTATTTTATTCCATTTTAAGAAGGACGCCACGATCACCACGGAATTTCTGTCTATTTCTGGAGGAAATGAGCGGACGGTTTCAAGGGCGTCCGGCAGATCGCAATCCAGGAAGATCGCGTCGTAGGGAGTTCCATTTTGAACCGCGGCGTTCGCAAGGGATATTGCCTGCACCGAGTCCGTGGCGGTATCCGAGGGGATGCCGAATCCGTCGGTGATGGCCTTGAGCTGAGAATCCTGGTCCGCGTCCACGATCAGCACCCGAATGTCCGGCGGGTTGGATTGGGCCCGGCGTTTCCACTCGGGGCATCCATCGCCACTATCTTGCTGTGGATCGCGGGCGATCTCCACGTCGAAGATAAAAGTGGAGCCCTTGCCAGGCTCCGACACCACATGGATGTGTCCGTTCATCTGCTCGACGATTTTCTGGGAGATGGTCAACCCGAGTCCCGTCCCGCCGTACCGGCTGGCGATGCTGGCGTCGGCCTGCTGAAAGGCGTTGAAAAGCCGTCCCATCTGCTCCTGGGTCATTCCGATTCCCGTGTCGGACACGGAAAAGCGAAGCCTGCTGCAATCCCCTCGACGTTCCGTCTCGCCCACAGTCAGTTGGATCGTCCCTTTTTCGGGAGTGAACTTTACCGCGTTGCTGAAGAGATTGGTTATCACCTGGGAAAGGCGCATTTCGTCTCCGATGTAGCGCAGAGCCGTCCCTTTTTCTATCACGACCCGCAGGGTCTGAGCCTTTTGATCTACCTTCTCTTCGAGGATATTGCACACCTTCATCAGCATCTTTTCCATATCGAAAGGACTCGCGGCGAGTTCCAGCTTTCCGGCCTCGATTTTGGACATGTCCAGAATGTCGTTGATCAAATTCAACAGATGGTTCGCCGAGTTTTCGACGGTGGAAAGACAAAAACGCAGCTTCTCCTTGTCGTCCGTGCCCCCGGCGATGCGCGCCATGCCGATGATGGCGTTCATCGGGGTGCGCATTTCGTGGCTCATCCGAGACAAAAACTCGCTTTTTACCCGTGTTGCCTTCAAGGCCGCGTCTTTAGCGGCGACAAGAGAATCGGTCATCTCTTTTTCCAGGATGGCGGAAACGACTAAAATCCCTCCGGCGGTTACGACCGATAGTTCCTCTTGTGTGTACAGGCGTTTTTCGTGGCACGGCATGGCCATAAATCCCCAGAAATTGCCCCTGATCATGAGAGGAATCGCCGTAAACGAGTGGACATCTTCCAGGAAAAGCCCCTCGCAAGATTCCCCATTGCAAGATTCCCCAGACTCCATCTGGTCGACGGAAACCCGCTCGCCGGCTGCCAGTTTCTGGAGCCACTCCGACGGCCAGTCCTTTCTGACCATGAACGAAAGGCCTCCGTCGTCCATGGGCCAGTAGAACAGGCGCTTGAAGTTCTTCGCGCCCTCATCCGCCTGCCACAGAGACAAGACCGTGCAATCGAAAGCCTCGCACAGGTCCTTCAGGGAGTTCACCACGGCATCGGTGTATCCGGCCCCGCCGATGGACAGTAAATTTTCTCCAATTTTATGGATCAGTCTGATGTAGGCACTGTTTCGATGATAGAGGTCTTCCAAAGATTTCCAACGATCGTCCAACTGCTGGATCATGGTGTTGAAGGCGTCGGCGAAGTCCCCCATGAAATTCACGCGCTGATTGTAATCGCCCTTGGCGACCTGCTGCGTCTGCCACGTCAAGTGGCTCAAAGACGCATGCAACGATTTCAAAGGAGCCGCCATTTCGTTCTGCCGCGAGGGAAGGGGGCCGCTCAAAGCCCCTTTCGACAGCGCCTTCGCCAGAGAGGCGGTCTCTGTCGCACACTCGCAAAAAAACTGCAACCCTTTTCCAAATCGCTGCAAACTGCCTGGAAGCTGGTTTAAATCCAATCGAGCTTTAGAAGGAGCATACATCACATCGCGTAGGTATCGAAACAGGTATTCATCAAGATCCTGGAGCTGCTGCTGCTGCTCCTTCTCCTCCACGACGCATCCTCCTTCCTTGATAGTCGGTGACAGAATCCTTAGTGACAGAAATCTTGATTTTTGATTCTTGATTCTTCAACAAAAAAATCTTTAGGCTTCGATAAAAAATCTTTATGCTTCAATAAATAACTATAAAAAATAACTATAAAAAAACTCCAACATAAAAATCTCGACTACAATACAGGGTCGCCCTTGAATCTGCAGACTCGGTCTCCGTTCGCCCAGCAATCCACTTCGCGGACGTTGTACTTTTTGCCGGTGTAGACTTCCAAAATTCCGGCGATGAACCCCTCGTCGTAATTGCAGACCGTCTCGTTGGTGACGGGCAGGCCGCTGCAGTCGAGGTCTTGTCCCACCGTCAGCACGATTTCCCCGGTTTCGGCATCGAAGGCCTCCATGCGCAGAATGCCCACTTTGAGTTCCTGCAGAGTCTTTTGCAGGTTGGCGACGAAGGCGTTGAAATCCAGCGTCAGGTCCAGCACGTTCTTGGCAAATTCCGTGCCCGCCAAGAATCCGGCGTTCCGAAAATGCTCGTTGGCCCGCTCTTCTCCATAGGCCTTGCTCAGCTCGTCCAGCATCGTGTACTGCATCAGGCGATACACCAACACCGGCATATCTTCGCCGAGATCGCCGCGCCCTTCTTCGATATCTCCCAGGTTTTCCCAAGAAAACGTGCTGTGGCCC
This sequence comes from Synergistaceae bacterium, assembly GCA_031277095.1. Classification (GTDB taxonomy): domain Bacteria; phylum Synergistota; class Synergistia; order Synergistales; family Aminobacteriaceae; genus JAISLU01. The sequence goes on along the minus strand of JAISLU010000113.1, from coordinate 14,593 downwards.
ATGCTCTCGGCAAATACGTTCTCCATAGCGAAGCCTCCTTCTATATTTTCGCGTTTATATTTTGCCGGAAAACAAGCCGCCTTGCATTCGCGACTTCGTGAGGATACACTTAGACGACGTTGTTCCAACATCGCAAATGATATCACAAGATAGAGGAGTTGATGTTCAGTGGCCACGGCAGTTACAGGAGTTATTCCCGATTTGGAGAGAAGGCTCGCTCCTATCGTCGAAAAATATCGCGGCAAAGAGGGGGTTGCCATTCCGTTGTTGGCGGACGTGCAGAGGGAGGTGGGTTACGTCGCCGAAGAAGCCGTGAATTACGTCGGTTCGCAGCTTGCTATTCCCGCGGCGGAGCTTTTCGGGGTCGCCACGTTCTACGCGATGTTCCGTTTCCAGCCCCAGGGCAGACATGTCATCCGTCTGTGCCGGGGAACGGCCTGCCACGTTCAGGGGTCCGGCCGCGTGGCGGAGCAAGTCGAAAGAACTCTGGGAATCAAGGACGGCGAAACGACGGAGGACCTGATGTTCACCCTGCAGTACGTGGCGTGTCTCGGCTGCTGCAGCCTGGCTCCGGTAATGTTGGTGGGGACCGAGGTCCACGGCCGCCTCACCCCCGAAAAAGCGGTGGCGGTTCTGGAGGATCTGCGCAAAAAATAGCCCCTGCCCCGGCAGAAACCCGATGCCAAGCGAGATTCAACAGATTTTTGAATTTTTTTACTTTATCTTTTTACTTCAGGCCTTTTATTGAATTTTTATTCATCGAAATTCATAAACACACGGGGGTGTCGTATTGAACAAGACGACGGTAACGATTGGGCTGGCAAGTTGCGGGATCGCCTCGGGCGGGCTTCCCGTCGCCGAGGAACTGGAAAGGCTCCTGGCCGGCCGCGAAGACGTGGAGATCAAAAAAGTAGGATGTATCGGCTACTGTTACATGGAACCTCTGGTGGGCGTGATACGCGACGGAAAAAGTTACACCTACGGCAAGGTGAACGTAGACGTCCTGCACCGCATCATCGACGAGCACGTCGATAAAAACAGCGTTGTGAAAGAGCATTTGATCTTGACGGAGGGTGTGACGAACGAAGCCGAAAAGGGCAGCGAGAACGGACGCGGGGACAAGCAGGTGCGTATCGTCCTGCGCAACAGCGGGCTCATCGACCCCAAAAAGATCGACGAATACATCGCCCGGGAGGGATACGGGGGCCTCGCCAAAGCGGTGAAGAAAATGACCCGGGACGACGTCATCAAAGAAGTTTTGGACAGCGGCCTTCGGGGCAGAGGAGGAGCGGGGTTCCCCACGGGAATGAAGTGGCGTTTCGCCCGAGACGCCAAGACGGGACAACCCAACGGCTCCAACCCCAACGGCGTCGACAAGTACATGGTCTGCAACGCGGACGAGGGCGACCCCGGCGCGTTTATGGACCGCTCCGTCCTGGAGAGCGACCCCCACAGCGTCATCGAGGGGATGGCGATAGGCGCCTACGCCGTCGGGGCTTCCCACGGAGTGATCTACTGCCGGGCGGAGTACCCTATGGCGATTCAGCACCTGGGCATCGCCTTGGAGCAGGCCCGGGAGCGGGGTTTTTTGGGAAAGGGTATCCTGGGAGACCCGGATTTCGACTTCGATATCTACGTCAAAGAGGGAGCCGGCGCCTTCGTCTGCGGCGAGGAGACGGCTCTGATCGCCTCCATCGAGGGGCAGCGGGGAATGCCGCGTCCACGCCCCCCGTTCCCCGCCAACAGCGGGGTCTGGAAAAAACCCACCAACATCAATAACGTGGAAACTTACGCCAACGTCCCCTGGATTTTGATCAACGGGGCGGGCGCGTTCAACCGCTACGGACACGGGCGAAGCAAGGGGACAAAGGTCTTCGCCCTGGCGGGAAAGATCAAAAAAGGCGGCCTGGCCGAGGTCCCTATGGGCATGCCGCTGCGCGAGGTCATCTACGACATCGCGGGAGGCATCGAAAACGACCGGAAATTCAAGGCCGTGCAGTTGGGCGGCCCGTCGGGCGGCTGCGTGCCGGAACATCTTCTGGACACCCCGGTGGACTACGAGTCCATCAACGCCACGGGGGCGATCATGGGCTCCGGGGGCATGGTCGTCATGGACGAGGACACCTGCGTCGTGGACGTGGCGCGTTTTTTCCTGGCTTTCGTGCAGAAGGAGTCCTGCGGGAAGTGCCCCTTCTGCCGCGTGGGCACCAAACGGATGCTGGAGATTTTGGAGAAGATCACCCGGGGCGAGGGCGCGCTGGAGGACATCGACAAGCTGTTGGATCTCGCCGGGCAGATCAAAGACGGGTCTCTCTGCGGCCTGGGGCAGACCGCGCCCAACCCGGTGCAGACGACGCTGAAGTACTTCCGGGACGAGTACGTCGCCCATATCGTGGACAAAAAGTGCCCGGCGAAGGTGTGCGCGGCCCTCATTCGCTACTCCATCGACGAGTCCCGCTGCATCGGCTGCACTCGGTGCGCGAAGGCCTGTCCGGTACACGCCATCGCCGGCGCCGCGAAAACGCCGCATCGCATCGACGACGAAACCTGCGTCCGCTGCGGGCTCTGCAAGAAAAACTGTCCGGTCTCGTGCATTTCGGTTGACTAGGGGTGAAGACATGAACAGAACAGAGAGAACGATAAAACTGACGATCGACGGAAAGACCGTTTACGGCTATCCGGGGCAAAAGGTACTGGAGCTTTGCGGAGAGGCCGGGATAAAGATTCCGACGCTCTGTTACGACCCGCACCTGTCCGTCCACGGCGGATGCTCCGTGTGCCTGGTGGAGATAGAGGGAGCGCGCGCCCTGATGCGGGCCTGCACCAACGCCATAGCCCCCGGCATGGTGGTCCGTACCGGCACGAACCGGGTGCTGGCGGCTCGGCGGCTGGCCCTGGAGCTGATGCTCTCGGACCACGTGGGAGACTGCCGACCGCCCTGCAACCTGACCTGCCCCGCTCAAGGAAAGGTTCAGTCTTACGTGAACCTGACGGCCCAGGGAAAATACCGCGCGGCCCTGGACGAGCTTCACGATCACGTCACGATGCCCGCCAGCATCGGGCGCGTCTGCCCCGCTCCGTGTCAGACGAAATGCCGCAGAAACTTCGTGGACGAAACGGTATCGATCCGGGAGATCAAACGCTTCGTGGCGGACTGGGGAATGAGCCAGGGGGAGCTGGGGGATATTCCCAAGATCGTCGAAAACGGCAAAAAGATCGCCGTCGTGGGAGGCGGGCCCGCCGGATTGTCCTTCGCGTATTTTGCCCGGCGCATGGGCTACGGCGTGGTCATCTACGAACGGGAGCGGCAGTTGGGGGGAATGATGCGCTACGGCATCCCGGACTACCGGCTGCCCCCCTCCGTGGTGGACGCGGAGGCCCGGTGGATTTTGGATCACGGAGTGCGGATAGAGACCGGCGCGGCCCTGGGCAAGGACATCGCTTTGGAGGATCTGCGCTCCCGGTACGACGCCGTCGTGTTGGCCATGGGCTGCTGGAAGTCCTCGTCCATGCGGGTGGAGGGCGAAAATCTTCCGGGGGTCGTAGGGGGCATCGATTTTCTCTACACGGTCAACACCCACAATCCCATGAAGCTGGGCAACCGCGTCGCCGTCGTGGGCGGAGGCAACACCGCCATGGACGCCTGCCGCAGCGCCCGCCGTCTGGGGGCGGAAAAAGTCTACGTGGTCTATCGCCGCACCCGGGAGGAGATGCCCGCCGAGGACATCGAGATCCGCGAGGCCATGGAAGAAGGGGTGGAGTTCGTCTATCTGGCGGCCCCAAAGGTTATCCAAGGGGAAGGCAAGGTGGAGCGCCTGGTGTGCGAGCGCATGAAACTGGGCGACCCCGACGCCTCCGGGCGGCGCAGCCCCGTCCCCACAGGAGAGGACTTCGTTCTCCACGTGGACAACGTCATCGCCGCCATCGGGCAGGGGGTGAACTTCGCCGACGTCCCCTCCCAGCTTCACGACGGGCGGCGCATGAAGGTGGACGAAAACTACGCCACGCCCCTCTCCGGCGTCTTCGTCTGCGGCGACCAGCAGACCGGCGCGAAAATAGCCATCGAGGCCATCGGCAACGGCCACTGGTGCGCGGAGTCGGTGGACCATTATTTCCGGCATGGAACGCCGAAAAAGAAGTTCGTCTACGACGTCACCGACCCGACCTTGGGCCCGAAGGATTTTGCTCAGGTGGAAAAGGTCGAGCGCCAGCATCCCCGAGAGGATTCTTCCGAGACGCGCTTGAAAGCGCCCGGCGTGGAGTACAACCACGGTTTGACGGAGTCCCAGGCGGTCCACGAGGCCTCCCGCTGCATGGAGTGCGGCTGCCCGGACGTACACGAGTGCCGCCTGAGGGAGTTCGCCATCGACCTGGAAGTCCGCCCCGAGAGGGTGGCGGGGTCTCACGTGTCCAAACAGGAGGTGGTGAACCGTTACTACGTCCGCAACATGGACAAGTGCATTCTCTGCGGGCGCTGCGTCCGGGTCTGCGATGAAATAGCGGGGGTCCACGCCATCGATTTCGCCAAACGGGGATTCGAATCGGTTCTGTCCCCACAATTCTACAAGGACATGGAACACTCCGACTGCACCTTCTGCGGTTTGTGCGCCCAGCTCTGCCCCGTAGGGGCCCTTTTGGAGCGCCGGGTGGAACGGCTGCCCCACCAGAACAAGATGAAGACGGCGAAGACCACCTGCCCCCACTGCCCTTTGGGCTGCGAGTTGCTCTTGAACATGGACCCGGAGCGAACCCGGATCACCCGCGTCACCACGGACATGGACGCGGTGGATTCCCCGAACCGCGGGCTGACCTGTCTGCGGGGCCGCTACCATTTCCAGGACGTGGCGCAAAACCGTTTGACGACCCCCTTGGCCGGAACCCAGCCCCTTGATTGGAGCGAGGCCATCGAAAAACTCTCGGAACTTTTGAGCCCCGCAAACTCCAAGATCGCGGTATTTCTGGGGACCTCCTTGACGAATCAGGAAATCGCGGCAGTGAAGGCTCTTTGCGGCGAAGGCCATACAGGGGAAGGCCATGAAGGGGAGGGGCCCCTCGTCGTCTCCGCGGTTCCTCAGTTGGATACGCTGCTGGCCTCCTTCGAGACCGACACCCCCAAGGGTAAAATAAAGCCCGACGTGACCGAGCTGGTTCGGAAAATGACGCTGTTGGCCAAGACGGCGGAGTTTGGAGGGGACCTCTCCGTCTTCTCCGACAATTTGAGGGCCCTCCGCTCTCTGGGCGCGAACGCCCGGGGACTTTGGGACTCGAATCTCGTCACCCACACGCCGGAGGCGGCGGCAGACGCGATCAAGACCGGCAAAGTGGACGCGGCGCTTTTCGTCGGCTGCACTCCCGGCGACTTCGGCCTCGAGGAAGACGTGCTGAAAAGGGAAGACGTGCTGAAAAGCGTAAAGAAAGTCCTGTTTGCCTCCAACCTCTGCGAAGGTTCTTTCGACCTGCTTTTGCCGATCACGGCCTGGGCGGAACGTGAAGGGACCTGCACCGGGTTGTTCAGCGGCGCAGAGCTGGCGGTACACATGGGGCCCCTGCCCCCTCGGGACGCGCGAAGCCTGCGCTGGATTCTCGCCGAAGCCCTGCGCAAATTGGGCAAAGAAATCCCCTCGGCCGAGATGGCAGTGTAATAGTGGGGATAACAATACATCGACGATGCATCAGGAGGTCGGCCGCTCGTTGGGCCGACCTTTCACATTGCCGCCCTGCCCCGCCTTCGCGGCGATGTCAGCAGGGAAACCGAGATGCTGTCTTACACGGATAAATCCCTAGGTATCTTTGCCGTTGTCGCCGAGTATATCCTACTGTTAACCTTTTCACAAAGAATTGAAGTTTTCGAAAAGTCAAAAGGAAGGAGAATTGTTCTTCATGCCGATAACGATTGTTTTGGCTGACGATCACCCCTTGACGAGGGCCGGTATTGCGGAATACTTGAAACGCGAAAGTTCTCTCGAACTTCTGGGGGAGGCCGAAGATGGATTGAAAGCGTGGAACTTGATCCAGGAACTCAAGCCTGACGTCGCGTTGTTGGATATCCGTATGCCGGGACTGGACGGGGTGGCCGTAGCCCAAAAAGTCAAAGAGTCGGGATTGCCCACGGCCACGATTATGCTGACTTCCTACGACGCCCAGCAATACGTGATGGCCTCTTTGCGCGCGGGCGCCAGAGGTTTTGTCCTCAAGACCGTGAGCCCCAAAGAGCTGACGGCGGCCATCGCTACCGTGGCCCGGGGCGGGCTTTACCTGGATCCCGAGGTGGCCTCGGTCATGGGCGAAAGAGAATTCGACCCCGAGCAACTTTCCACCCGCGAACGGGAGGTTCTGGTCCTGGCTGCCAAGGGGCTCTCCAGCAAAGAGGTGGCCGCCAAACTTTTCATCAGCGAGCGCACCGTCCAAACCCATCTTGCGTCGATTTACGATAAACTGGGCTCCAAAAACAAGACGGAAGCTCTGCTGCTTGCGCTGAAATACGGTGTCGTAACCCTGGAGGAGTTGTTGGAAGATTAGGAGACCGAAACTCGTTTCGCTGAAAAACCATCTCCTGGCGCTTCTTTTATGTGCTTTGATGCTGCCGCCCGTGGCCGTTCTCATGGTGGCAGCATTTGCGCATTTCAGCCAAGAAAAAGCTATGGAGGCCGCCGTCAGTTCTTACGTCCAGGACCTGGCCGAGAGCATGGCCTACCGCCTCAGCACCGAGACCCGGTTGTGGAACGTTCCCGGCGGTTCTTTCTCCACGGGGATTCGCTACCGCATCTTTTCCTGGGGCCCGTCCATTCCCGGGTGGGTCGCCTACATCAACAGCGAGGGGAAAATCATCATCTCTTCCCCCGGCGCCATCAACCTCGCGGCGATGTGGCAGCAAAACCTTCCCATAGGCTCCGCCACCCGGGTGAGGGACAAAGACGGCCGGCAGTACACCCTGGCCGTCTACCCGGTCGATCAAGGACGGGGTTACGTCGTCGCGGCGGTTTCCTGGGACCAGCTTCTGGGAAGCCTGGTAAAGATAGGCCGTTTGTGGCCCATTCTGATCGTGATGGTATCCCTGGGCAGCTTCTGGGCGATCCGGCTCCTGTGGCGGCGTCTGATCTCGCCCCTGAAGGGCTTGGCCGCCGAAATCGACGATCTCCGCATGGGCAAGGATATCCCCAACACCGTCGATCCCCAGGCCGTGAAGGAGATCGACAGCGTTCACAGCGCGCTGATCCGCTTCGCCAAGGCCGCAGTGGACAGAGACAACCTCCGCAACCGCTACGTCCGGGACATCGTTCTGGTTCAGGAGGCCGAGCGGCTAGACATGGCCAGGGAGATACACGACGGCCCTCTCCAGGACATCACCGCCCTTTTGCAGCAGATTCATATGTCCTTGGAAGAAGGCGAGGACACCCGGGAGCGCATCAAAAAAACGGAACGTTTGGCGAAGGTGGTGGTGCGGGAGCTGCGCGGCCTTTGCGACGAACTGGCCCCTCCTTGGGTGGATTTGGGCTTGTCCCACGCCATGACGGAGCTTGCGGAGCGCCTTTCTCAAAACTACGAGGCGCACGTCTCCGCGGATATCGACGAATCCTTCGAGTTGGGGGCGGAGCGGACGCTCTCCCTCTTGAGAATTTTCCAGGAAGCCGTCTCCAACGCGGTCCGGCACGGAAACGCCACGGAAATCCACGCCCAAATGTACGAGAAGGACGGCAGTCTCTTTTTCGAGGTCAAAGACAACGGCAAGGGCTTCGACTCCGGCGTCGATCACGAAGTTCTCCGCCTGGAGGGTCATCGCGGCCTTGCCAACATGACGGAGCGCATGTCCTTGATGGGGGGGTCCTTCGAGGTTCATTCCACCGTCGGCGAAGGGACCTCCATTGTGTGCATTTTAAACCCCCAGCCCCTCACATAGCCCATTCCGTTTCTCTTCTAATGGTCACAGCATAGAGGCCGAAGTCAGGGATATTTTGAAGAACAGCCTGAAGCCGGAGCAGCGTGTCAAAATGGGGGAAGCTCTTGCTTCGCTTGGCAGACGCCTCGGGCTGACCAACGACGACCTCGTTATCTTTGAACAGGCGCGGAGCAAAACTCCTGCCGAACCGATGAGCTTCGAATGATTGTCCTCGATACGAACGTCATCTCCGAAACGATGAAACCGGAACCGAATCCGGCGGTGCTGAATTGGATGGACGAGCAGACCGCAGAAGCTCTTTATCTGTCGAGCATGTCGATTGCCGAAATGCTGTTCGGTATCTGTAACACTTGGTCAAATGACTATACAGATTTACCTCACAGATTTATCGCCGAAAACCCCCAAACACCCCCGCCTATCGAGATATCCCCGAAGGGCCACGTCAGTTTATGGAACACGGCGAAAGATTGCCATATTTCCTTTTTATTTTCTCAGCCGCAGCCTCCAGACGATGTTGTAGACCATCGGGATGATGTAGAGAGCCAGGACGCCTCCGCCGATGAGGCCGCCGGTCATGACGATAGCCATGGGGCTCTTGAGCTGAGCGCCCTCGCCTCCCGAGACCATCATGGGAACGAGGGCCACCAGAGTCGTGAAGGTCGCCATGAAAATGGGGCGAAAGCGCGTGCTGCACGCCTCGACGATGGCTCGGCGGTAGTGTATTCCCACCCGGCGGCGCATTTCCGCGTAATCCAGGATGACGATGGCGTTGTTGACGGTGATGCCCACCATCATGACAATGCCCAAAAGCGCGAATACGCTGAAATTGCTGTTGGTGACCAACATCATGGGGATAACGCCCATAGCCGATAACGGCAGGGTCGCCATGACGATGATCGCAAAAACCCACGACTCCAGCAGGCCCGCAACCATCAAAAACGTGATGCCCACCGCCAGACCCAGCACCGTCAGCATCGTACCGTAGTTTTCGTTGATGTTGCGGATGTCTCCGCCGTAGCTCAGACGGTAGCCCGACGGCAGTTCGATGGCCGCGAGCTTCGGCTGAAGCTCACGCATGATTTCTCCCACGGAGATCCCCCGGCCCGTGTTGGCGTCCACCGTGACCTTGCGCTGCCTGTCCTCTCTGTTGATGGCGGTGGGGCCCGTGCCCGGGCGAACCTCCATCAAGTCGTCGAGGGGAAGGAAGCCCACCGGAGTCCGCACGGGAACACCGGCCATTTTGGAGACGCTTTTCGTCCAGGTGCGGGGCAGCTTCACCAAAATGTCGTATTCCTCGCCGGCTTCCCGGTACTTGCCCGCCTCGTAGCCCGTCAGATAGCCGTTGACCTCCACCGCCACCTCGCCGAAGGACAGACCCAGCTTGGCAAGCCGGTTGTAGTTCGGGTAAAAGCGGACCTCTTCGCGTCCCATTTTCCAGTCGGACTGCACGTCCATGACTCCCCGGGTGCTGCGCATCTCGGCCATGACCTTTTCCGCGATGCCGTTCAGCTCGCTGGTCTCCGTTCCGATGATCGAGACGGAAATAGGCTTGTTGTTTCCCCCGCCCCCCATGCTGCTGGCCGGGGCGATGGCGACGTCCGCGTCGGGCAGCGGGGCAAAGTGATTGCGCCAATCCGCTACGATGTTGAAAACGGAGGGGCGCGCTTTTTTGTCTTGAGTCAAGTAAACGTAGACGGTGCCGGAATTGGTGCCGCTCATGCGGCCGCCTCCCACCCGCGCCCGGTAAAAGCGGACGTAGGGAAACTGGCTCACGTAGTCCTCTATTTCCCGGAGTACCTCGTCGGTGTTCTTCAAGGACGCCGTGCTGGAAAGCTCGATATTGATGTTGATGCGCCCCTCGTCCTCCTGGGGCATGAAGTTGAATCCGATAAAGGACAGGCTCTTGAAGGACGCGAAACAAAGGACGACGACGACCAGGGTGGTGATGATCGGATGGCGTATACACTTTTTACAAAGCATGATGTGCAGGTTCTTGAGTTCCTCGAAAAAAACCTGCCACCAGCCCGTGACGACCCGGGTGAAAAGGGGCAGAGGCTCTCCCACCCTGCCGCCCAAATAGGTGGCCACCATCGGGGTCAGAGAAAAAGCGGAGTAAAGAGAAACCAGTGTCGTGAAGACCACGGTGAGAGCAAACTCGTTGAACATCCGCCCCAACATGCCGCCCATGAACGCTATGGGGATGAAAACCCCCAAGTTTGTGCTGACGCTGGCCAGAACGGCCACGGCAATTTCCGCCGCTCCCCGCTCGGAGGCCTTGAAGGCGTCGTAACCCATTTCCCGATAACGATAGATGTTCTCCAGAACCAAAATGGCGTTGTCCACCAGGATGCCCACCGATATGGCCAAGCCGATGCTGCTCATCATGTTGATGGTGAAGCCGTAGAGAAACTGGACGATGAAGGTCGCGATCAGGGACGTGGGAAGGGTCAAAACGGCGGCCAGAGTGGCTCCGAAGCGCTGCAGGGAGAAGTAGAGCACCAGGGCCGTCAGGATCGTCGCCATCAGCATGTCCGAGATGACGTTCTCGATGGCGTCGTTGATGTAGACGCTGTTGTCGAAGATGACGTCCATGCGCATTCCCTCCGGCAAGGAGGGCTGGATTTTCTCCATCTCCCGATAGACCTGCTTGGCCAAAGCCACCACGTTGGCGTTGGGGCGCGCCACCAGGTCCAGGGTCACGGCGGGCCTGCCGTTGAAGCGAGACAGCCGCCGCTCCTCCTCCACGGTGTCCTTGATTTCGGCCAGGTCCCCCAGAGCGATACCGGACCCGTTGGCCAGAGTCAGGGGGATGTCTCCCAGGGAGGACGGATTTTCTACCTCTCCCGTGAATCGGAGGGTGATCTCCTTCGCCCCGGCGGCGATCTGGCCGGCGGGCTCGTTGCGGTTGGATTTTTTGATGGTCTCGGCCAGGCGGGTGATGCTCAGGTCGTGGGCCTTCAGGGATAGCGGATCCACCTCCACGTGAATTTGCCGGTCGAGGCCGCCGATGACCTCGGCCGTCGCCATGCCGAAAATCTGAGTCAGCCGCTTGGCGACCTGCTCCTCGGTGATGTCCCGGACTTGAGAGGTGGGAAGGTCGGAGATGACCACCATCGTCATGAACGCCCGGGCGTTGATGTCGAATTTGACGATGGAGGGGTCCTTCGCTCCGTCGGGAAGGGTCAAAGCGCGCACCTGGGTGGCGATGTCCATGGCGGCCTGGGTGTTGTCCACGTCGTTTTCGAGTTCGATGACCACGACGCCGCTTCCGTCGCGGGCGAACCCGCGGATGGTCTTCACGCCCTCCACTCTGGCGATGGCGTCCTCGAAGGGTTTGACCAGCGTGGATTCCGTCTCCGCCGGCCCTGCGCCCTCGTAATTGGCCCGCACCATGACCACGGGAATATCCATTTTAGGCAAAAACGCCACGCCCATCTGCAAATATGAGTACGTCCCCAAAAGAATCAATATAAGGGTTATGACGGTCGTCAAAACCGGCCGTCTAACGGAACTGCGTATCAGCCACATGGCAAATCAACTGCCCGAAATTTCGCCGGGTTCTTGGCCGGGGTTCGTTTCTTGGGTGCGGGGGTCTTGAATCCAGATTCTCGCTCCGTCGTACATGCGGTCGGCTCCCTTGAAGACGATGTTTTCGCCCTGAGCCAAACCGGTCATGATACGGGTCTGCCCCTGGTCGTTGGTGCGTCCCTTCTGGACGACACGCTCCAGGGCCACGTCGCCGGAGCAGACGTAGACCTTGGTGACCCCGCCTACCTCCCGAACGCTCTCGTAGGGCACGACCACAACGCTGTCGCTGTGTTCTATGCGAATCTGGGTCTCGACGGACGCGCCCACGTGGAGCTGCGTGCTTTCTCCCCTTGGATCGTTCACGCTCTGGTTTTCCACGTCGAGTACGACGTTGTAAAGCCCCGTGATTGCGTTGGCCATGGGGTCCACGCGCTTGACGGCCGCAGTTTTCCACTCGCCGGAGGGCGTCAGGTAGCGGGCTTTTTCACCGTTTTTCACCATGAAAATGTAGCGGGGAGAAAGGTCGATGGCGATCTCGAATCGCTTGGGGTCGCCGATGACGAAAAGAGGCTTTCCCGCGTTGGCCAGAAGGCCGATCTCCGCGTCGCGCTGCATCACCACGCCGTCGATGGGGGAAACCACCTTGTGGCGGGTCAGCTCGGTCTGAAGCTGCTGCAGGGATGCGGCGGCCTCCTTGTACTGGGAAAAGACGCTCTCCACCTCCTGCTTGCTGGAGCCTCCCGCTTTTTGCAGCTCCTGGGTGCGGGAGTACCTTAAAGAGAGTTCCTTATAACGCGCCTGAGCGGCCTGAACTTTTTCGGCGGCCCTTCGAGAATCCAGGGTAGCCAGCACCTGACCCTTCGTCACCGTGTCGCCCACCTCCGCCGACAGCGAGGTCACGTACTCCGCCTGGGAAGCGTAGACCTCGGACAGTCCAGAGGTCCGCACCGTACCGTAAAGAGGCAGCCAATATTCCCACGGACTCCGGGCGACGCTCCAACTCGTAACCGGCATGCCGTTGCGCTCGCGAATCGTGGAAATACTCACGGCCTCGGAAGGGGTCGGCCGGTTGACCATTCGCCATCCCATCAGGCCGAAGGCCCCGGTCAGCAGTATGACGATAACGATCTTCGCCGCGTTCGATCTTCTTTTCATCGGTGTTCACATCCTTTTACAACGAAGAATCCCTTTTACAACAAACAATCATCAGGCGGAGGGCGAAGCCTTCCCCTTATGAAATATTTATTATATTTGAAATGCCTGTAATTATACTCGCATTTTTTAAACATTTCCTAAACATTTCTTAAAATGAGTGAAACAGTGAAAGACCTGCGATTTTGCAATCGAGCCCGCCTCTTTCGCCGTGCATTCGAGGTCCTCTCGAGGCTTGAATGTTTACAGTAATAATACGTGGACGAAGCCAACCTCTGTGATACAATTTTCCGCGCGTGAAGTCTTAAACGGAAGAGAGCGAAGCACATAAAAAGCAACGCAGAGATTTTAAGAAAATTTTTAGATTTTGAGGGAGGTCGCCTATTGAGTATGGAAAAAATGATGAAGAAGGCAATGATGAAGAAGGCACTAGGGAAGAAAATGGCGTTGCTGGGTTTGATAGTGGCGTTGGTGGCGGTGTTTTATGGAGAGAAAACGGCCAGCGCGGCGGATACCATCGGCGTCATCGATTCTCAGGGCATTATCTCGAAACATCCGGCTTTCGAAGAAGCGGCCAAACAGCTTCAACAAATAGCCAAACAAAAGGAAAGCGAGGCCAAGGCGGCGGCGGACAAAGAAAAGGAGCCGGCGGACAAGGCCAAGGTCGTCCAGGCGAAACGTGTAGAAATGGCAAAGGAAGAGCAGCGTTTGATGGAGCCCATTTTTAAGGATTGCCAGGAAGCCGTTCGCGTCGTAGCCAAGAAAAAGAACGTCACCCTCGTGCTGGAAAAGGCTTCCGTCTACTTCGGAGGAATGGACATCACCGACGACGTTATCCAGCAACTGAAAATAACGGCCACGAAAAAGTAGTTTCCGTCGAATTTTTTTTCATAGGCCCCAAATTTTTTATCGAGAGGCTGCGCTTTCCGGCGCAGTTTTTTGTATATTTTGGTATTTTCACGTGCAGGAGGAACTGTCTCATGAAGTTGTTCGTTACGGATATCGACGATACCCTCTCGGTGGGCGAGCGCGTCTCCCAGGAGGTCGAAGACGCCTGCGCGCGCCTCAAAAACGGCGGGTGGGAAATTATGATCGCGACGGGGCGCACTTTTGGGACGGCGAAAACGCACATCGCGGCCGCAAGCGCCACGCAGCCCGCCATACTCTACGACGGAGCCCGCCTCATGAGCGTGGAGGGAAAGGAAATCCGCTCCTTTCTTTTCGACCCTTCCCTCGCGGCCAAGCTGGTGGACTTTCTCTGGACCTTGCCGGCCGAAATTCAGATTGCCGGCGACGAGATCGTTCACTGCCGCGAAAGCGACGTGGAGACGGCGCGTTTTTATCGAGAAGCCGGGATGCCCGTCTTTTACATCGAAACTCCCGTTGTTCCGGGCCCCGTTTACCGGATGGGGCTGTGGCTCAAACCGGAAAACCTTTCTTTTGTGGAAAGCCAAGTAGAGGCCGCCTTCGGTGACTGCGCGGAGGTGGTCTCCGGCGGCGCCGAATATGTGGATATTTTGCCCAAGGGCGTCTCGAAGGGCAGCGCGCTGGAGTACTATATCTCCACCTTGCCGAGGCGTCCCGAAGTCGTGGTGGCCGCCGGAGACCATAAAAACGACATGACGCTGCTGCGCTGCGCGGATGTTGCCGTCATACCGGCCAACGCCGCCCAGGTCCTGCTGCCCTTGGCCGACGTCATCATGCCCAAAGCCGCCGAAAACGGAATCAGCGCCCTGGCGCGGCACATTCTTTCGCCCGATTTCCAGTTCTTTCCAAAAAACCATTTCTTTCCGGAAAACCACCCCTCTGGCCAACCCGGAAAATCAGGCCGCCCAAAGCCGCCCGTGATACTTTGATCGTTGGACGCCTTGAGCATTTGCGAATCGGATTTTTGGTTCCGTTAAGTCACATACCCCTATCTCGCGGATTGGGCGCTCCCCAACCTCATTGACAAACAGAGGCAGGAAATTTTTACTACTTATTGCAACAAACTTTTATCGACCCTTTTGCACGATT
>JAISLU010000052.1 GCA_031277095.1 Synergistaceae bacterium | reverse complement strand
ACGTAGGAATGCACGCCCGTCGAAAAGAGTTTTTTCTCGACCCAATTCGCCATCGTCGATTTGCCGGAACCCGACAGCCCCGTGAACCAGAGCACCCGGGAAGGGTGTCCCATCAGGCGGGCTCTCGCCTCTTTCGTGACCTCGAAGGAGTGCCACGTCACGTTTGCGGACCTCCGCAGCGAATAACGGATCATTCCCGCGCCCACCGTGTCGTTCGTGGCGCGGTCTATAAGGATAAAAGCGCCCGACTCCCTGCTTTTCGAGTAGGGTTCGCACACTATCGGCGTTCCTGTCTTGACGTTGCATGTTCCGATTTCGTTGATGGCGAGGGTTTTGGCCGGCTCTATCGACAAGGTCTCGACGCTTGTCCTGCCGCGTATTTCCGTCACGACGGCCGATACCGTCCTGTTCGATATCTTCAGAAGGTATTCGCGTCCGGGGAACAATTTGTTTTCGCTCATCCAGACTATCGCCGCGCGGAAATGGTCCGCAATATCCGGGACGACGTGCGGGTCCGATAAAAAATCGCCGCGGCTGACGTCGGTCTCTTTCGTCAGGGCTATCGTCACGGCTTCGCCTTTTTCGGCTTCACGCCGTTTTTCGCCGCCTACGATAATCGACTCCACCGTGTTCTTCTGGCCCGACGGCAGAACGACGATCTCGTCTCCCTCGCGTACCGTGCCGCCCGAGATTGTGCCGCAGTAACCCCTGAAATTCGCGTCGGGCCTGTTCACCCACTGAACCGGCATCCTGAACGGGCGAAGTTTTCTGTCCCCTTCCTGTTTTCTTCCCTCTTCTTTGCCGCCCGGCTCGACGGTTTCCAAATACTCCGCCAGCGTTGGGCCGTCGTACCACGGCATATCGGCTCCGCGCGCGAATACGTTGTTCCCCTTGAGGGCGGAGAGGGGAATACCTGTCACGAAGATCTCTTCCTCGTCGTGTTCCCGCGTTTTCACTTTTTTTATCAAGTCCGCGTAATCCTTCGCTATTTTGTCGAAAACATCCTTCGACCACCCGGCCAAATCCATTTTGTTCACCGCCAGGACGATGTGACGGATACCCAGCAATACCGCTATGTACGTGTGCCTCACGGTTTGCGGCAGGATGGCGTTACGCGCGTCCGTCAAGACGACGGCGGCCTCGCTGTTCGAAGCGCCGGTCGCCATGTTTCTCGTGTACTGTTCGTGTCCCGGCGCGTCGGCCACTATGAATTTCCTGCTTTTCGTCTCGAAATATCTGTAGGCGACGTCTATCGTGATCCCCTGTTCGCGCTCCGCCAAAAGGCCGTCCATGAGAAGGGAGAAATCCAGCTCTCCGTCCGCGTTTTTCTTCACGCTTTCGCGGCGGAGGGCGGAGAGTTGGTCTTCGAAGAGACAGCCCGAGTCGTAAAGCAGCCTTCCTATCAGCGTACTTTTCCCGTCATCGACGCTGCCGCAGGTCAAAAACCGCAATTGTGTTTTACTTTGCTTTTCATTTTGCTTTTTACTTTCGGAGGGCGGCATTTTTAAAAATATCCCTCCCATTTTTTTCTTTCCATCGAACCGTCCTGGTCGTTGTCGATCAACCGGCCCTGCCGTTCCGAGAAGCGCGATTGGCGAATCTCCTCCAAGATATCCCGCGCGGTTGCGGCGTTCGATTCGATAGCTCCCGTCAGCGGATAACAGCCCAGAGTTCGGAAACGCACCCTCTGGAACTCCGGATTTTCGCCCGGCGCGAGCTTCATCCTCTCGTCGTCCACCATGATCCACGTGCCGTCGCGTTTCACCACTGGGCGGACACGCGCGAAATAGAGCGGAACCACCGGAATGTTTTCGGCGGCGATATACTCCCATACGTCGTACTCAGTCCAGTTGGAGAGCGGAAACACGCGCATCGTCTCTTCCGGGCCGAGGCGGGCGTTGAAAATATTCCACAGTTCCGGGCGCTGTTTTTTCGGGTCCCAGTGGTGCGACGGGGAACGGTGAGAAAAAACCCTCTCCTTCGCGCGGGAACGTTCCTCGTCCCTTCGCGCCCCTCCGATAGCCGCGTCGAATCCGTACTTGTCGATGGCCTGGCGCAGAGCTTCGGTTTTCATGATGTCGGTGTATATCGCCGAGCCGTGAGTAAAGGGGTTTATGCCTTCTTCGACGGCTTTGTCGTTCGTGTGGACAATCAGGCGCAGCCCCAGCTTTTTTGACGTGGCGTCCCTGAAAGCGATCATTTCTTTGAATTTCCAGGTCGTGTCGATGTGCATAAGGGGAAAGGGGGGTTTCGACGGGTAAAAGGCTTTCATGGCGAGATGAAGCATTACCGACGAATCTTTGCCTATGGAGTAAAGCAATACCGGGTTACGGAATTCCGCCGCCGTCTCCCTCAAGATGAAAACGCTCTCGTTTTCCAGCCGTTCGAGATTCGATGACAACAAGGCAATGCTCCTTATGCGGCCCTTATTCGGGACAAGTTTCCCAGTACGCGCGGCGCGGCTATCAGGAACCACGAAGCGAATATTTCGAGGTCGGCACACAGTCGGCGCTCCAAATCTCCCAACTCCACCCACTCCACATCCTCTATTTCCTCCAAGTTGAGGAGGAGTTTGCAGCCATAATCGGCAAGAAACACGTGCTCGTATTCGTACATATTGTCCCGAAATTTATTCATGTATACGAAAGAAAACAACTCCTATATGCCATGCTTTGGAAGCTCCACACTTAGGGCAAACAAAACCCTTTGGAAATCGTAACTGATATAAATAGTTCCGACATTGCGCTTCTGTAGCAAATTTTACCGTGAACTCCTCAAATGTCATCGGATATTCTTCCATATTTACTATTATAATAATTTTAGTTGACTTAGCCAAGGGAATAGGCAGGTAACGTTTTTTAAGTTAAACGGCTTTACCGCGAAAAAACGATGACTTTTCAGTCCGTTCGGCACTTCTTATATCCAAAACAAAGGATTAAAATACTATCGTAATGATATTTCCCAAATGAAGTCTTGCCTTTACGCATTACGTAACGGTAACGGTCTTAATAGATGTCTGTTTGATCGGCGCGAGAGCCATAGACAGGGAAAGGACAGGGAAAGATTTGCGTGAGCGTCGAAAACTTGAGGAAGTAGGGGGGCTGTGCGCGATTGCGGGACCTGGACGGGAAAAGCGAATTGAGCGAGGAAGACCTGAAAAAAAGCGGCGGGCGGATTCGCCACGGCAACGCTGCTTGTGGTGGCGGGAATAGTAATCTCGCTCGTCCTCGCAGGGGGACGTCGCCGCCACCGGCACCAAAACCGGATGGTGACGGGCCCGGTTGCCGGCTATGCGTAAATTTTAACCCAATTTAAGAAGGAGGTTTTACAGGTGAGCGTTGAAAACCTGAAGCAATACGGAAAACTGTGCGCCGAGAACGAAGAAGTCCGCAAAAAGGCGAAGGAGATCGGCTTGATGGACATGAACGGCCATATATCCCACGGAAAATCTCTGGGACTGGAGTTCTCCAAAGAAGATTTTAAAGCTCTGGCTAAAGAAGCGGGACTGGACGGGGAAAACGAACTTAGCGAGGAAGAGCTTAAAAAAGTGGCGGGCGGCTATGCATCGACGACAGCGGTGATCTTGGTGGTATCGGTGGCCGCCGGTGCCTCCATCCTCGGATTCGCCGCCGCTATCACCGCGCCCAAATGGTGACGGGCGAAATTTATAAAGAGGTGTATAACGTATATGGGTCGTGGGCCTAAGGTGTTGATGAGCATCTGTGAATTCTTATCAATAAAGGGCTGAAAATAAGCCTTCAACAAATTGGTGACACTACCCGTCCCCGAGAACCCGCCCTTCGACGCTTGGCGGGAGAAGCGAGCTCGGCTATTTCGGGTGGTACCAAAACCGGATGGTGACGGGCCCGGTTGCCGGCTATGCGTAAATTTTAACCCAATTTAAGAAAGAGGTTTTACAGATGAGCGTTGAAAACTTGAAGAAGTACGGCGAGCTGTGCGAGAAGAACATGGAAGTCCGCGAAAAGGCGAAGGAAATAGGCATAAAAGACCTGGACGGCCAGATCGCCCACGGGAAAT